>JAISFV010000086.1 GCA_031263445.1 Synergistaceae bacterium
GCGTCGAAGCCCGTCACGCCGGAGCTCCCGTCTATCGCCGCGTTCGTATCCGTCGTGCCGTGCTTGAGGTAGAAGATGTTGGACTTCTGGACCTGCTCGTTCCCGGCCTGTATCGTCTCGAACGTTATCTTGTAATTACCCTCGGCGTTCACCGTCTGGCCGAAGATGTCCTTTTTGAGCAGCGTGCCGCCGACTAGCACACGGATGTCGGACGTGGACGTGCTCCACAGGATGGCCGAGTCGCCGTTCAAGAGCTTCTTTTTGTTGAACTGGGTCTGGTTCGCTATGTCCGTGATCTGGCGGGTGAGCTCGTTTACCTCGAGCTGTATGTAGTCGCGGTCCTCGGCGGTCAGGACGTCGTTCGCGGCCTGTATCGCCAGTTCCCTCATTCTCTGTAGCATGGAGTGGATTTCGTTCAGCGCGCCCTCCGCAGTCTGGAGGAGCGACATCCCGTCCTGGGCGTTCCTTGTAGCCTGATCTAGCCCACGGATCTGGGCGGTCATTTTTTCTGAAATGGCCAGACCCGCCGCGTCGTCTGCGGCGGAATTTATACGCAACCCTGTGGCGAGTTTTTCGCTCGCTTTTGCTAACTGACTCGACGATTTTACAGTGGCGTTGTATGCCACATACGACATGACGTTCGTGTTAATTCTCACTGGCCCACACCTCCGTGTGTGAAACGCTCACGCATCCAGCGTCATAACCCAAGTAAGACAACTTGCTAAAATTACACCGTGGAGCATATCACAAAAGTTTTGTCATGTAAAGCGTCTCCCAAAAGTTCCATAAACCGCAGATTCCATATATGACATACTTTAAGTATAATTTTACACGCATCAAGAGAAAGTAAAATAATAGCCGTTTAAAGCCCTTGTAATTTCTTTTAAGCGTAAAATGTAAAATAAACATCGAGCGATGTCTGATCCAGAAAAATATCTCAACGCCGACGGTGATTCGGATATGCCTGACTTCGAGAACAGCGACAATTCCTATGCTAAAATAACTCAAAAGCTGGCGAAAGGGACGGACACAGGCATGGCGAAAAGAAGAGGGCGAGCTTCTGGACTGGCTCCGGCTGATACGGTCGGAGGACGAGGAGGAGATCGAGATGCTGGCGACTAAGACGGAGGAGATGAAGACGACGGTGGGCCGCCTGAAGCGGCTCAGCGCGGACGAGGATGCTCTACGAGGCGAGAGAGCTGTACCTGATGGACGAGGCCTCGCGCCGCGAGGCGGCCAGAGCCGAGGGCAGGACCGAGGGCAAACTGGAAATGGCGAAACAGATGTTGCTGAACGGGTTTGACATCGAGCTCGTCTCCCGAATTTCCGGCATCCCGGCAGAGGAGATAGAGGGTCTGAAATGACGGAAGAGATGGCTATATAGCGCAGGGAGGCTGGCTTTTCGGTTGAGGAAATCAGCGGTCTTAGCTAATATCATATCAAATTGGGCAGACGTCGCGTTTAGGCGGATTAATCGGCCCTTCCTTAGATTAGCGGGGAGTGGGCGTCGTTGAAGAGCGTGAGCCGATTTTTGTGCCTGGTTTCGTTTTTGTTCGCGTCCGTGTTCTCCGTGCGCGCGGCTGCGGCGGCGTTCGACATTTCGCGGTACAGCGGCCCCAAGATGAAGGATCTCTATTACGTCACCATCCGTGACATGGACGCGCAGCTCCTGGCGATGTCGGCGGGCCAGCTTGACGTCATGTCCAACATATATCGGCCCGTGGACGTCGAGCGGCTGGCGAAATCCGGCGTGGCCGACCTGTCGCTGGCCGCCACGTTCCACGGCATGTTCGTAACGTTCAACACGCGCAAGTTCCCCTGGGACCAGACGATCCTCCGACAGGCGGCGTCTCAGGTTGCCGAACGCAGACGGTGGACGCGGGATCTCTTTTCCGGCTACTGCGAACCGATGTCGAGCTTCCTGCCCGTGATTTCGCCATTCTACGAGGACGGCGCAACGCTCCTCCCCTCGGGCGCTGAGGCGGCGCGGAAGCGCCTTTCAGACGCAGGGTGGACGTGGAACCGCTCCGGCTGGCTCGTCGCGCCGGACGGGCGAGAGCTGCCCGTGACGAAAATACTCTGCCCGCCTTCGTCCGTTGCGGCGACGACCACCGAGATAGCGACGCTGATGGCGGAGGCCCTGGTCTCGATAGGGATACCCGCGCAGGCTGAGCCGATCGATTTTCAGACCATGCTCGCGCGCGTCGATGTCCGCGACTTCGACGCCTGCACGAATGCCTGGTCGATGTCACGCGACCCCGACGTGCTTTACTCGTTCTACCACTCCTCCATGGACGTGGAGGGCGGGTACAATATGAGCGGCATAGCGGACCCCGGGCTGGACGAGGCGCTCCGTCTGCTCCGATACGCGCCGGACGAGGCGGCGGCCCGGGAATACTCCTCCCGCGCCCAAAAGATGCTGGCGGAGCTGATGCCCGTGATACCGATCTACAGCCGCTACTCCATATCTGCCATGAAAAAGGGGTGGGACGGCGTTTTCCTCACAGACCGATCTACCGCCGACAACCTGCTGACGCTGATATCCATGACACCTGCGGAGGGCGGCGAACGGGCCATATACTGGAACATCCCGGAGGAGATAAGGACGCTGAACCCGCTCGTCTCGTCCAGCGCCTACGACTGGACCGTGCTTGGCACGATATACGACACTCTCATCTCCGTGGATCCGTACACGTTCGAGGACATGCCGTGGCTCGCGGAAAGCTGGGGCATCTCGACTGGCGAGCGTGGTTCCGTGCTGACGTTCACGCTGCGCCCGAACCTCAAGTGGCAGGACGGACGCCCCCTCACCGTGGAGGACATCGCCTATTCGATCCAATTCGTCAAGGACAACCGCGTCCCACGATTTTATGACAGCGTAAAGGACATAGAGTCCATCGAGACAGACGGCAGGACGCTGCGCATCGAGATGGCGAACACGAGCTACTGGCACCTGCACAACATCGGCGGCGGCGTCCTGCCCCTGCCAAAGCACATACTGGAGAAAGTAAAGGACTGGAGGGCGTGGCAGCCCACGAACGTCCCTCACAAGGCGCTCGACGGTACGACGCTGACCGAGCTGATAGGGACGGGACCGTTCACGTTCAGAGAGTCCAGGACGGGTGAGTACGTACACATGACACGGAACGAACACTACATGCTCGCCGAGGAAGCGTCCAAGTGACAGCGCCGCTGAAGCGGATCGGCGGGTCGCTGGTCGTGCTGGCCGTCGTGCTCGCGCTCAACTTCTTCCTGTTCCGCGTAATGCCTGGCGACCCGCTCACGAGCATCGTAGACCCTAGGTTTTCGCCGGAGGCGAAGGCCGAGCTAGCGTCTCAGTGGGGCTTGGACAGGCCGCTGTCCGAGCAGTTCGTCGTGTACGTCCGCGAGATGCTGTCGTTCCGCTTCGGGCTGTCGATGATGACCGGCGCGCCAGTGTGGGACGAGCTGAAAAGGCGTGTGCCGAACACCGTCGCGCTGCTTCTGCCGGCGCTGGTGCTGTCCGCGTCGTTAGGGATCTGGCTGGGTGTGAAGGCCGCGCTGAATCGCGGCTCCACCGTTGAGCGCGTCGTCCTCTGGAGCGGCACCGTCTCATTCTCCTTCCCGTCGTTCTTCGTGCAGATACTGCTGCTCATGTGCTTCGCCTATTTCTGGCGGATCTTCCCGCTGAGCGGGACGACCTCCATCCCGCCGCCCACAGGCGGCGCGGCTGCGATTGATTATATCTGGCATCTGGCGCTCCCGCTATTCTCCCTCGTCGTGATGGGCTTCGGGGGGTTTGCGCTCTACATACGCAACATGATGGTGAAGGCGCTGGGCGAGGAGTACGTGCTGATGGCCCGCGCACGGGGCTTGCCGTTCCGCCGCGTCGTCTGGAACCACGCGTTCCGCTCGATACTGCCGCCTGTGCTGACGATCCTGCTGCTCTCGCTTCCGGGCGTCGTCAGCGGGGCGGTCATCACGGAGACGGTGTTCTCGATGAACGGCGTCGGGCGCTTCCTGCTGGAGGCCACGAACTCGCACGACTACCCTGCGGCAGGCGCCGCGTTTTTCTGCCTGGCGCTCTTGACCGTCGGCTGCAATCTGCTGGCCGACGCGGCCTACGTCCTGGTCGATCCGCGCGTGAGGCGAGAGGGTTCGAGGGAATGAGGCGCGCCTTATGAAAAGATGGGCCAGCACCGCCGCCTTCGCGCTGCTCGCGGCACTTGCGATAGCCGGCCCCGGGCCGCTGGGCTTGAGCGACGGACAAGTCGCGCCGCCGTACTCCAAGCCAGGCTGGCTGGATAGCTCGATCGCGCCGTCAATTGAGCTGCGCGTCGGCGCGGGCGAGAGCGCCGCGGCGGCGATCTCATGGGGCTATTCCGCGCCGCTCCGCGTCTCGCTCACCGGGGCGCTCGGCGAAACCGGTCTCGTAAAGTGGGTCACGCCAAGCGGGGATTTCGTCCTGAGCCAGACACCAGGCGAGATGGATCTCGACGCCCGCGACATCCCGTTCAAGAGGGCGCTCGGGATCAGCCCGTTCGAGAACATGCCGTCCGCCCTCTTCCCTTCGCGCGGCGAGTACGCCCTCTCGCTCGAAGGGAGCGGGGACGTCGTCATGAGGATAGAGGGCGGGCGCTGGGGGCTTCTCGGAACCGACCACCGAGGGAGGGACATGGCCGCCCTGTTCGTCCGGGGCCTGCGGGTTTCCCTCATCGTGGGCATCGCCGCGACGCTGATCGCGACGCTTCTCGGCCTGTCGCTGGGACTGCTCTCAGGATATGCGGGCGGCTTCACGGACGCGCTTGTCATGCGCGCAGTGGATGTGCTGCTCTCGATACCGACACTGCCGATCCTGATGGTGATCGCCGGGATATGGGGGAAGAGCCTCTGGAACCTTGTGGTGATACTATCGATATTCTCGTGGATGGGGACGGCCCGGACGGTGCGCGCCATGACGCTCACCCTGCGCGACGCATCATGGGTGGAGGGGCTGCGCGCCATAGGCGCCAGGCGGAACTACATACTTTTCCGTCATCTCGTGCCGGAGACGCTGCCGCTCCTGTTGGCAAACGTGGCGCTCGGCGTCCCGGGCGCGATACTGGCCGAGGCCGGGCTGTCCTTCCTCGGCCTCTCTGACCCCAGGCTGCCGTCATGGGGACGGATGCTGCACGACGCCCATATGTTCGGCGCGTTCGCGAGCGGCGCGTGGTGGAGCATACTGCCGGCCGGCATCGGCATCTCGGTGATCTGCCTAATGTTCCTGGACATCGGCCGCAAGCTGGAGGAGAGGGCCGATCCGCGCCTCGCCGCCGAGACGAAGCAGAAAGCCATCGAGGAGGCCGGGGCATGAGCGACCGAGGCGAAAGCGAGATCAGGGCGGAGGGCCTGTCCGTCACCTACACAGGAGGCGGCATGACGACCCGCGCCGTCAAAAATTGTTCGTTTCGCGTGCCGAAGGGCAAGGTCGTAGGATTGGTAGGCGAATCCGGCAGCGGGAAGTCCAGCGCGCTCATGGCGATTCCTGGCCTGCTGCCGGCCGGGACGCTCGTGAGCGGCAGCATTTATTGCGGCGGGACCGACCTAGCGGCCCTGAAAGAGGACGGGCTGGCGGACTGGCGCTGGAGGCGCATAGCTATCGTCCCGCAGGGGGCGATGAACTCCTTCACGCCTCACCTGACGATAGAGCGGCACATAACGGAGGTCCTGGCCCACCATCTGAAAACCCACCGCAAGGCCGGGAGGGAACGCGCGGCGGAACTTCTCCGCGCAGCCGGCCTTGATGCCGCCATGCTGGCCCGCTACCCGCACGAGCTGTCGGGCGGGCAGAAGCAGCGAGCCGCGCTCGCGCTCGCCCTGGCGTGTGAGCCGGGTTTCCTCCTGGCCGACGAGCCGACGACTGCGCTCGACGTGATAACGCAGAAGGAGGTCCTGGACACCATCGTGAATATCGTGCGCGAGCGCGGCATGGGCCTCCTCTTGGTGACTCATGACCTGTCGCTCGCGGCCGGGATTTGCGACACGCTCATCGTGATGAAGGACGGGGAGATCGCCGAGTCCGGCCCCGCGCGGCAGGTGGCGGAAAATCCGCGGCACCCGTACACGCAGCGGCTGATAGAGGCCATCCGGGAAATGGACGTGGCTCGATGAACGGCGCTCGTCCGGATTTAAGCGTAAAGGACCTGGGCGTGCGCTTCGCCGGGCGTCGCGGGCTGTTCGGGCAGCGCGGCAGTGACGCCTGGGCGCTCGAAGCCGTCTCGTTCTCGCTGGAGCAGGGCGAGACGCTCGCCGTGGTAGGCGAGTCGGGGAGCGGCAAGACAACGCTGCTGCGCTCCATCCTCGGGCTTATCCCTCCCGCTACGGGCAGCGTCGAGCTATGGGGGCGGCCGGTCCGCTCGATGACCGACGAGGAAAAGCTCGCCGCCCGGCGCAGGTGCGGATACGTCATCCAGGATCCCTACGGAGCGCTGCCGCCCACACTGACGGTCTTAGGCGCCGTCCTAGAGCCGTGGAACATCGTCCACGGGGGCAAGGACGCACACGCGGGTATCTCGAAGGCGAAGGATCTGTTGGCCGAGCTTAAATTCCCCGAAGAGCTTTGGGAGGCGCGCGTGCGCTATTCCCTCTCCGGCGGCCAGCGCCAGCGCGTGGCGGTCGCCCGCGCTCTGATCCTTGGCCCTGAACTGCTCCTATGCGACGAGCCGACTGCCATGCAGGACGTCTCCACCAGGGCGGAGGTGCTGGAGGTGTTGAATCGCAGGGTGGACGCCGGTATGTCCATGATACTCGTCACGCACGACCTGCTCTTGGCCAGACGGGCGGCGAGGCGCGCAGCCGTCCTGTACAAGGGGCGCGTCGTGGAGTCAGGCGGCACGGACGAACTGCTCGAACACCCGTCCCACAGCTACACGAAGGCCCTGCTGGCCGCCTTGCCCAAGCTGTGACGGCAGAAGCGCTATGGACGACAGGGCTGTAGACGAAAAATTCGTTAAAATGACGACGGCGCCGGTGCGGGGGCTAGTCCTGAGCCTCGCGGTGCCGACAACCGCGATAATGCTGATCTCAGCCCTCTACAACATGGCGGACACATTTTTTGTCGGCTCGCTCGGGACGAGCGCGACAGCGGGTGTCGGGGTGTCGTTCCCGCTGATGGCTATAATACAGGCGATGGGCTTCTTCTTCGGGCAGGGCGCCGGGAACTACGTCTCAAGGCAGTTGGGCGCGCAGCAGCTCGATAAGGCTTCGAGGATGGCGGCGACCGGTTTTTTTTCGTCGCTCGCGGCGGGGGCGCTCTTGACCGCAACAGGCATCCTTGGGATCGGCGGGCTGGCCAAAGCACTTGGCGCTACCGATACCATACTCCCGTACGCCAAGGAGTATCTCTTTTTTATCCTGCTTGCCGCCCCTTTCATGACAGGCTCACTCACGCTCAACAGCCTGCTCCGCTTCCAGGGCAGCGCGTTTTACGGGATGGTCGGGATGATCAGCGGCGCGGTCGCCAACATCGTCCTCGATCCTATCTTCATTTATTATTTGGGCATGGGCGTAGGAGGCGCGGCGCTGGCTACGATGATCAGCCAGTTCATAGGGTTCTGCCTCCTCCTCGCCGGGTGCGGCAGGAAGGGTGCGATCCGCATCAGGGTCAGTGATTTCTCCCCTATGTTGCCGCTATATAAGGAGATGGCGCGCGGCGGCATCCCGTCCCTTTTCAGGCAGGGGCTTGCGAGCGTGGCGACCGTCTGCACGAACAGGCTTGCCGGCAGCTACGGTGACGCCGCCATAGCAGCCATGTCCATAGTGACGCGAGTGGTCATGTTCGCTAACTCGGCCATGTTGGGCCTTGGACAAGGTTTCCAGCCCGTATGCGGGTTTAACTACGGCGCAAAGCGCTATGACAGGGTAAAGGAGGCGTTCTGGTTCTGCGTCAAATTCTCCGTGCTGGGGCTTATGGCGTTCTGCGCGCTGGCTTGGGTATTCGCCCCGGAGGTCATAGCCGTATTCCGCGCCGACGACGCCGAAGTGATACGCATCGGGGCGTTTTCGCTGCGCCTTCAATTCCTTGCGGCCCCCTTGATGGGGTGGGTCATTATAAACAACATGCTGTTCCAGACGACCGGCAAATCGCTCTCGGCGAGCATCCTCGCGATAGCGCGGCAAGGTCTGTTCCTGCTGCCGCTTTTATTCGCAATGTCGCGGGCGCTGGGGCTGCTCGGCATACAGATAAGCCAGCCGCTGGCCGACGTCGTCACTTTCGCCCTTTCCATACCGCTCCACGTCCGCTTCATGCGCGAAATGGGATCTGGCAAAGCCTCCGCCGCGACCGATGACCTGTCGTTGCATGTACATTAGATGAAAAGCGGTGACAGCGCCCCGCAGCCACGTGATTTTTTCGGCCGTGAATGTTCGCCTAGAACGGCGCAAAAGACTTAGATCAGCGATTCTCTAGCCGCCGTTTTTCCCGTCGCTCCCATTTGTTTTATCTGCCGTTTCCCGCGCGCCGAGCCTTTTCCACAGGATCATCGCCAATACGCCTGATATCAAGAGCGACGGTATCATGAAGCTCGCGTTGTATATCGCGGAGTAGACCCAGGGAGACTGTCCCTCCGGCGCGTAGCTGGAGAAGAAGATGACGCCCGAAAGCACGTGACAGACGAGCCGAGCCGCGCCCGCCAAGACAGTGCCTGACACGGGCCTTTCTTTAAGGAACCCGGCCGCGCCTACGCAGGTGAACGCCAGCGGATAGTCCAGCACCGCCTGGACCGGGTGCGCGACATAGCCGCCAAAGAGCATCATGAACACGCCGGACATGACGCCCGCAGCCGCGCCCCACTTGAAACCGCGCCTGTAAGAAAAATAAAGCAGCGGCGCCATTTCGAGCGTGACGGAGCCGCCCTGCGGCATAGAGAACATCTTGAACTGCGAGAACACCACCGCCAAGGCGACGCAGAGCGCCCCCTCCGCCATGACCCTTACCCTGTCCGAACTTTTCATGACTGTCGCGTTCAACAAAAAAACCCCCTTCGTTGTTTTCGCACGGGGGCAATGGAGTCTATTTCAGGTTATAGTTTTCCCGAAACTATCTCATGCTTCCTGCGCCGGTATTACCCAGATCAGGTTCCAAGGGTCGAAGCA
>JAISFV010000115.1 GCA_031263445.1 Synergistaceae bacterium
GCGTCCATGCTGCCCGCTTTGACCCATGCGTCGCGGCTCCACCGGTCGGCGAGCGTGGGGATGAAGAACTCGTCGCGGAAGTGTTCGGCGGTGTGCTCGTTCACCAGGAAGTTGCCGGCCGGGCCTACCTCCCTTATCACGTCGATGGCGAGCGTATCCGGGCTCACCTCGACGCCGCGCACCACGCGCAGGACGTTGCCCAGTATCTCGTTGTCGATGACGGTCTTCTCGTAGGACACGGTGGTGCAGTTTTCCAGCAGGCCCGCTGCGTCGTGAATCCAGTTCGCTCCGGAGAGGCCGAGCGTCATCGCCTGACAAGCACTCTCGTAGCCCGCCTGAGCGTCCACCGCCTTGGAGTCCGACTGGCCTCCTGTGGCGTAGAGCGGGAGGTCGTAATACTGGGCCATCTGGGCGATGCCCACGTTTATCAGCGCCGACTCGATCGCGCCGGCGGAATAGGTGCCTGTCCTCATGTCCATGATGCTGGACGTGGTGCCGATGAACGCAGGGCAGCCCGGCGTGACCATCTGCGACAGCGCAAGACCCATCAACGATTCAGCCAGGTTGATCGTGATGGTGCCAGCCAGCGTCACTGGAGAGGTGGCGCCCGCCAGCGGCTCGGAGGGGACGGCCACGGGAAGTCCCTTCTTCGCGACCTCGATGAGGAAATCGGTGTAATGCGGGTCCATGACGAGAGGGCTGACCATCAAGGTGATGAAGGAGGCGAATGGGCGTTCGCGGAGCTTGTCCGCGCCCCCCGCTATCATCTCGGCGATCTGGATGGCCTCACGCAGACCCTTCATGGTGTACATGCCGCCCATGACAGGCTTGGATGTGTTGGTCAGGGCCCAGTAGAAGCGGTTGGAGTCGGCGTCCTCCGCCGGTACGTCGGCTGGGTATGTGTGTATGACGTAGAACGCGAGGTTCTCAAGCGCGTCTGTGAGGCACGCGAGATCCCTGACGTCCCGCACCGTGGCGCTGCGCTTCTCGCCAGTCTCGAAGTCGTTGACGTACAGGACGGTCCCGCCGGTCCCGAAGTGTACCCGGTTTTTCTCGAGCACGGCGTCGTGCTTGCCGTCCCTGCCGTAGATGGTGATCTTGGAGGGTGCGGTCTTTATGGTGTTTTCAAGCATCTTCTGCGGGAGCTTGACTATTTCGGTCGCTGGGTCGCAGACGGCGCCGTTCCTCTCGAAAATCTCAAACGCCTGTCTGCTCTTGACCTGCATCCCAACTTCCTCCAGGAGCCTGACCACGCCTCCGTGGATCGCGTTCACGTCCCTGTCGCTGAACAGCCGCAACTGCCCGCCTCTCTGTGCCTCATACATGGTCTGCGTCATCCTTTCGCATTCAAACGATGGCCCTCGACGTACTTCTTTAAGTCCGCGTCCGTTTCCGGTGACAACACTGTTTTGTCGAACTCGGCCAAGATACTCTTCCACTTTGCGTTGGCCACTTTTTCTATCGGCAAGCTGCCCTTGGCCCGCCAGTTGTCGAATACATCCCTGTTGCTGAGGGTAGGCCTGTAGAACTCCGTCCTGAAGTGATTGTAGGTATGTTCGTGGGTCAAGAACTCATTCTGGGGGCCGACCTCTTTGATGACGTCGTAGGCCAGCGTGTCATCGTTTACGACGACGCCGCGCCCGATTCGCTTTACGTAGCCGATGATCTCGTTGTCGATGACCAGCTTCTCGAAGGATACGCTGTTATATGTGTCGATGATGCCCACGCTGTGGAGGATGAAGTTGCCGCCCGCCATCTGCGCCATCATCAAGGTGATGGCGGATTCATAAGCAGCCTGGGAATCCATCATCTTGGAATCGGAGAGGGCGCCGCTGATGCGGCAGGGAATATTGTAATACTTGGCCAGTTGCCCGTTCATCAGAGAGACTAGCGCGTCCTCTGGAGTGCCGATCGCAAGCATGGCGCTGGACATGTCAGCGTTGGAGCCGGAAGCGGAATAGACGATGGGGCAGCCTGGGTTCACGCATTGCGCCAGCACGATGCCGGCCAGCACTTCCGCGTTTTGCAGCGACACCAGGCCGACAAGGGTCACAGGTGTCGTCATGCCCGCCATGGAAAGGGAATTCACGAGCTGGGGCTGCCCGTATTCGGCATAAGCCATGATGCATCCGGCCATTTTGTCGTCGTAGCCCAAAGGGGTGAGCGTGCAGGGGATAGACGCGATTACGGGCTTGCGCTTGATCGTGTCCATTCCTTCCCCAAACGCGATCGCGGCCATTTCGATGGACTGCCTGGAATACTCGTAACCGTAACAGGTACCCATCAGAGGCTTGTCGCTGTATTTCAGGGTGTTGTGTACCATAACGTTGTGACGGATGTCCACGTCAATGTCGTTTGGCTCGCAGGAAATGTGGCTTTGAATGTCGACGTTGTTCAGCGTGTCGCAGATTTTGACGATGTTGATGAAGTCCTCCAGGGTGGATGGGCGGCGTCCCTTGTCCAGGTCGACCACGTTCGGCGCTCCGTAAGGCCCCACGAACGCGGTGGTTTCAGTCGTGATCTCGACGCTCTTCTCGGGATCGAGCGCATGGAACGTAAAGGACGGGGGCACGTTTTTCAGCGACTTCTCCACCAATGCCTTCGGGAAATAGACCATCTCTCCATCGACCCTGGCCCCGGCTTTCGCCAATATGTCCCTGGCAGGTCCGTGCATCAAGAGGATGCCTACGTTTTCCATGATCCGCA
The DNA here is from genome assembly GCA_031263445.1 of Synergistaceae bacterium. Taxonomy (GTDB): domain Bacteria; phylum Synergistota; class Synergistia; order Synergistales; family Synergistaceae; genus JAIRNC01. The sequence continues at coordinate 2,707 of JAISFV010000115.1, forward strand.
GGGAATTTTCGTGGATCCGCTCAATCTCGTTTTGCGTCAATAACTGATAGCGTTGCATTTGGCAAAACTCCTTTCTCTTCTCTATGATGGTTTTGTTGCAATGGAGCTGACAGGCTCTGTCGCCCGGGAGAATTTTTTATTTAAGGGAACGCTGATTAATTCACTAAACGACATTTTGCCGTTTTATGACAGAGACGCCGCGAGGGTTTAAATCTTCACCCTTCGGGCCTCTGACTAATAAACAAATCAGCCTTTCCTTAAAGACAGTTCCTGCCAGTTTCCAATCTCTTAGCTTCTGTCACATGCGATGCCCTGCTCATGTTTTGACAAAAACTTGAACAGGCCGATCAGCATCAGGAAGATGATGATCATAAACGGGAAGCTGAAGACAAACGAGAGGGATTGCACGGTGGACAGCCCGCCCGTCATCACAAACATGATCGCGAGAAGGGCCAGAATGACCCCCCACAAAACTTTGAGCGCCTTCCCGCTGTTCTCCTGCCCCTTCGAGCTCATGACGGAAACCACCTGTACCCCGGCGTCCGCCGACGTCAGGAAGAAGATGGTCAGGGAGATCATAACCAGCACGGAGATGAGCTGAGACATGGGGAGAGTTGAGAGCATCGCGAAAATGGAGGAATTGGTGTCCACCGCCCCTCCCGGCACGACGCTGCCTGGCATTGCCAGCTCGGCTTGCAGCGCGGTTCCGCCGAGTATGCCGAACCAGATGCAGCTAAGGATCATCGGGATGAGCATTACCGACAGTATAAACTCGCGCAGCGTCCGCCCTTTTGAAATTTGCGCCATGAATCCCCCTACGAAAGGCGTCCAAGTGGTCCACCAAACCCAGTAGAAAATCGTCCATCCGCCGACCCAGTTGAAGCCGGTACGCGCGGCGACAGTCCCTCCGGCATCGGTGAAAAAGCTCATTCGGACAAAATCTGAGAAGTATACCCCGACGCTTTCCGTGGTCATCTTGATGAGGCTGAGTGTAGGCCCTGTGAGGAGGACAAAGAACATCACCAAGAACATGACTGCCGTATTGGCGTTGCTGATGAACTTCATGCCCCTGTCTATGCCGACCGACGCTGAGAGCGTGAAGAGCGCGGCGCAGATTATAACGATTACAATCGGAGTGACGGCACCCATGGAAAAACCGAACACATACTTCAGCCCGCTTTCGATCTGCAGGCATCCAAGGCCGAAGGAAGTAGCGATGCCGACCAATGTCAGGATGATTGTAAATGTGTCGACGCCTCTCGACAGCCCCTCGCCGAACGACTTTTCTCCGAGGAATGCCCTGAAACACGAGCTTATCAGCATGGGCTGCTTATGCCTGAAATGGAAGTAACCCATTGGCAGCGCCACTGCGATATACAACGTCCACGGGTGGATCCCCCAGTGGAAGAAGGTGTATTTCAGCGATACGATCGCCGCCTCGGCGGTACCCGACTGCGCAGTCGGGGAGGTGAAAAAGTGGTTCAGAGGCTCCGCGACGCTCCAGAACACCAGGCCGATCCCCATGCCAGCCGCAAAGATCATGGAAAGCCAACTGATGTTCGAATATGCCGGGCGATCCGTGTCCGCCCCCAGACGTATGTTTCCATATTTGCTTAACGCGATGTACAGGCAAAATATGATGATGAAAATAGTGAACCAGACGAACGTGAACCCCAGCGTGTTGGTAAGGTAATTGAAAATGGAAGAGTAGAAAACGGTAGCCTTGTCGGAAAACATGATGCTGAGAATGGACAGGGCCAGCGTCACGAGAACCGCGCCGAAAAAAATCGGTTTGTCAATTTTGCTGAACGAATCCTTCATCTCTCCTCGTCACCCCGTTCTAATTTAGTAGTTCTGTTTCAATAGCGTCAAAAGGCGCCTAAATGCGACCGCTCCCCCTTTCCCCATTTTTAACTTGAGATGCGGGCAATTTAAAAAGCCGCTGGTATCCCGGGAATACCACGCGGGAGCCATTTCCTCGTTTAAGAACACGTACCCGGTTACGAGGCCTTTATTCACGGCGTTGCCATAAAGCGTCTTCCGATGTCATCCCGCGATAGAAGCAAGGTTTCACTGGTTCGGCCATAGCCACCCCTCCTTATATTATGTGATTTGCAGAAGCACGGGAAAATTTATTCATGAAGTATATATGTAAGGATAAAATTTTTCAACCTATTTTTTGCAAAAACAGGGTTTTGTTTGAGGCTGGTAAAAACAAAAAGAGATTTTACGGATATCTCCGCAGAGAGGGAAGGAATAAAGATAAAAAGAAATTTTTCATGAATTTAATAGTCATACTTGAAATATTTTTTTTTTGATTTATACTATTCCCAATTTCACGCTAACATTTATTATATGCACATCCTAAGGAGGTACGCACATTGCCGCTTATTGACCGTCATCCGGTTCTGAGTTTCAAGCACGGCAGGAAAGTCGAATTTACGTTCGACGGCAAAAAAATGCAGGGCTTCGAAGGAGAGCCCATTGCGATGGCCCTGCACAGCGAGGGGGTGCGGATCTACCGCGAGACGCCCGAGATGAAAAGACCGCGCGGTTTCTTCTGCGCCATCGGCAAATGCAGTTCGTGTTTTATGCTCGTGGACGACGTGCCGAACGTGAGGACTTGCGTCACCCCTCTTCGCGAGGGGATGAGAGTCTGCACGCAAAGGGGCAAGGGCGCGGTCCTGCCGATGGAAGGGGAGCAATGACGATGAATGAAAAACATTCTGAAATTCAAGAAGCGGAAATTTTGGTCATAGGAGGGGGCGCGGCCGGGCTGTCAGCGGCGGCAGAAGCGGCTTCGGCCGGCGCCGGGGTGCTGGTACTTGAAAGCGACTTGCATCTCGGGGGGCAGCTAGTCAAGCAAACCCATAAATTCTTCGGCAGCAAAGACGAGTATGCAGGGACGCGCGGTTTTTTGATCGCCGGCAAGCTCCTTGAGGAACTGTCAGCTTACCCCGATAAGGTAAAGACAATGACGAATACGGCGGCGATGGGCTATTACAAGAACGATGGCGTCGTCACGGCTATGAGGGGGGAAGAAGAGTATTTCAAGCTCAAGCCGAAGCGCATCGTGATGGCGACAGGCGCGCAGGAACGCCTCATCGCGTTCCCGAACAACGATTTGCCGGGAGTGTATGGAGCGGGCGCGGTACAGACGCTCATGAACGTCTATGGCGTCTCCCCCGGCGACCGCGTGCTGATGGTAGGGGCAGGGAACATCGGCCTCATCGTCAGTTACCAATTGATACAGGCCGGCGTTTCTGTCGTCGGGATCCTCGAAGCCATGCCGAACATCGGCGGTTATTGGGTACACGCCGCGAAGATCCGCAGGCTCGGTGTCCCGATCCTCCTCAGGCACACAATCCGTGCCGCGCTGGGCAGCGAAACTGTGCAGGGCGCCCTGGTCGAGTCGCTTGCCACGGGCGAGCGTTTCCAGCTCGACTGCGACATTATTTGCATGGCGGTCGGCCTTACGCCTACTGCCGAGATGCTGTGGCAAGCGGGTTGCGCGATGAAATACATCCCCGAGCTATGCGGGCACGTCCCTGTCCGGAACAAACGCCAACGCACGACCCATGAAGATTTTTGGATCGCCGGGGACGCTGCGGGGATCGAAGAAGCGAGCGCGGCGATGATCGAGGGGCGGGTCGCCGGGTTGGACGCCGCCGCGTCACTGGGCTATTCGGTCGATGAAAATCGCTTTGACGTATTTGCCGAGAGGCTGAATTCGCTGCGGCGCGGGGATACGGCCGCAAAAATCAGATCCGGCCTTGAAAAAGTCGTTGCTGCCTAGTGGCGCGGAGAGGTGAGGTTAGATGGGAACAGTTAGCGTTTTCGTGGATAAAGCGTTTAAGAGCGGCGTCCTTAACGGAGAACAGCCCGGTGCGGTGCTTCCCCCCGATAAACTCTGGGAGTCCAAGAAAAATGGACTGGTCATTATAGAATGCCCGCAAAGAATACCTTGCAACCCATGCAACACAAGCTGCCCTGCCGGCGCGGTGAAACCGTTTGAAGATATCAACGACCTCCCTTCCGTCGACTACGCCAAGTGTACCGGCTGCGCTCTCTGCGTGGCGACGTGTCCGGGCCTGGCCTGTTTTGTCGTAGACCTCTCTTTTTCAAACGAGCGCGCGCTGATCAAGCTCCCATACGAAATGCTCCCGCTGCCTGACCCTGGGGACGAGGTCGAATGCCTCGACAGGGTCGGGGAAGCCGTCGGGCCCGGAAGGGTGGAGGCTGTCTTGGAACCGCTGAAGGACAGCACCAAGGTCTTAGTCGTTTCAGTGAAAAAAAACCTGATATTGGATGTCAGGGCAGTCAGGGCGGTGAACTGAGATGTCAGAAGCAAAATGTTGCTGCTGCGAAAGCGACGGCTCCTTCAACCTAGCCGAAATGGAAAACGACACGGTACTCTGCCGCTGCGAGGAAGTTACCCTCGGGACGGCGCGCAAGTGGATCGCTGAAGGCTACGACACTTTCGATGAGATCAAGCGTATGCTGCGGGTCGGCATGGGGCCTTGCCAGGGGCGCGGCTGCAGGGATATCTTGCTCCGCGAGATTTCCCAGATCACGGGCAGGCCTGTTTCCGAGCTATCACCAGGCACGATACGGCCGCCCGTGAAGCCGATCAAGGTCTCGCTCGTGGCGCGGGACTATACCGGAGGTGACAAAAAATGAGCTGGAAGAAAACAGCGGACGCCGTGGTGATCGGCGGTGGGATGATGGGCATAGCGACCGCCTATTATTTGAAAAAACTCGGGGTGAAAGATGTCGCGCTCCTGGAGAAAAACACTGTCGCCTCCGGCTCCACCGGGCGTTGCGCGGCGTCGTTCCGCGCGCAATGGGGAGGGGAGCTCAACATCACCCTGGGCAAGGCTTGCATCGACCGGTTTGAGCACCTCGAAGAACACCTCGGCGTCGACCTCGACATAGAGCGGTATCAAAACGGGTACCTTTTGGTCGCGTATACGGACAAACAATTCGAGCAGTTCAAGAAGAACGTCGCGCTCCAGAACTCGATGGGTGTCGAATCGCAAATCCTCAGCCACGCGGAGGCGATGGAGATTTGTCCCGGCATGTGCGTAGACGACGCAGCGGGTTTTTCCTATTACAAACGGGACGGCCACGCCGACCCGATGATCAGCACTTTCGCTTATCAGGAAGCATCGAAGAAAATCGGGGTGAGGATAGAAAAATTCACGGAAGTGACGGGTTTCAAAGTGGGGGACGGTTGCGTCAGGGGGGTTGTCACGAACAAGGGGGCGATCGCCACCGACACTGTCGTGAACGCCGCCGGCCCGTGGGCCGGCAGGGTGGGCGCGCTGGCTGGGCTCAACATCCCCGCGAAAGGCGAACGGCATGAAATACTCGCGACCGAGCCGGTCGACTGGGGCGTTTGCCCGACGATGCTGATGAGCTTCGAACCTGACTATTACATGTTCCAGCGGCCCCACGGCTCCATCCTTGCCGGTTGCGGCCCGAACATGTACCGAAAGGAAGCCGCCCCGTTCGACGATTATGAGATGGAGGATTCCTGGAACTTCCTTGAACACATGACCGGGCATTTGAACAAACTGCTCCCGCGCACCAGGGGGATCCGCGTAGTCCGTCAGTGGGCCGGGATGTACGACATCACCCCGGATCTCCAGCCTGTCATTGGCGAGGCCGATGAGATGAAGGGCTTCTGGGTCAACGTCTCAGGCGCCAGAGGGTTCATGTTCGGTCCTGTCGCGGGGGAGATGGTCGCTGAGAAAATCGTCAAAGGCAGCACGTCGCTGCCGATCGACGAGTTCCATTGGCGCCGCTACGCCGAAGGGCGTTTTCTGGTCGAGCCGTCGATTGCCTGACCCAGGGAAAACAATGCTCCCGGGGGATGACGCGAGGCTGTTGAGGCAGCTCCTGCAGCAAGGCTGGTGCTGTTCAAGCGTTATCTTGCAACTAGGGCTCGACATGATGGGGGAAGAAAACCCTTTGCTGGTTCGCGCCGTATCCGGGCTCTGCGGCGGACTTCAGCGCGGCTTGCTCTGCGGGGCCCTCTCCGGCGGATGCTGTATGCTGGCGCTCTTCTCCCGTGAGCAGGGCGAAATGCATGAGCTGTCCGAGGAATTGGTGAATTGGTTTGACGCGGCGTATGGAAGCAAATACGGGGGGATGGATTGCTCGCTGATAACGCAGAACGACCCTCAGAGGAAGAGGGAATTTTGCCCGTCTCTCATAGAGGCGACCTATAACCAAGTGAAGTCTATTTTGCTGGATTATGGTAGAATTGACAATTGAAATTTTCATGTGCCTTGCTGCACGGGCTGGCATAGGCAGCTAGCATATCAAAACCGGGGGTGTCTGTATGGCTTTCAGAAAAATGTGGCTGAAGGTAAACGGTGCGAACAGGATGTTCATCTGCGACCCTGACGCCGACATGCTGTCCGATGTACTGCGGCGCATCGGCTGCACCGGCGTCAAAGTCGGGTGCGGTATCGGGGTGTGCGGTTCCTGCTCGGTCATTCTGAATGGAGAACTGATACGGTCATGCAACAGAAAGATCGCCAAAGTCGAAGAATACAGCGAGGTGATTACGGTCGAGGGGATCGGCACGCCAAATAACCCTCACCCGATCCAGGTCGCCTTCATGAACAACGGCGCGATCCAATGCGGCTTCTGTACGCCGGGGTTCGTGGTCTCCACGTATGCGCTCCTTATGCGGAACGACAATCCGACGAGGGAGGAAGCCCGGGAATGGTTCAGCAAGCATAAAAACGTCTGCCGCTGCACGGGGTACGTCCAAATTATCAACGCGGTCATGGCCGCAGCCAAAGTAATGCGCGGCGAGGCCACAGTGGAGGACATTACCTTCAAGCTACCTGACGACGGAGAATATTACGGGAAACCGATAGTGAGGCCGACCGCGCTCGCGAAGGTCACAGGCACTGCGGATTACGGGGATGACCAGGAACTCAAGATGCCGCACGGCACGTGGCATGTCGCTATGGTTCAGCCCAGGCTGGCGCATCACGCGAAGATCCTGGGCATAGACGTCTCGGAGGCCCAGAAGATGCCAGGCGTCGCGAAGATCATACTCGCGAAAGACATCGTTGCAGCCGGCGGATCCAACATCATGGCGGAGGCCAACTTCCACGAGCGCAGCACCGTCACGCTCCCGAGCCGCAAGGTGCTCAACGACGAAAAGCTGTTCCGCTACGGCGACGTCGTGGCCCTGGCGGTCGCCGACACCAAGGCAAACGCGCGGGCGGCGGCTGCGAAGGTGAAGGTGGAAATAGAACGGCTCCCCGAATACCTGAACTTCCTGGAGGCGGCCATGCCTGACGCGATGCGCATCCATGAAGACACGCCCAACGTGTTCTGCGTGCAGCCGGTGCTGAAGGGAGTCGGCCTGGAGGACGCCGAGAAGGTCGCGGAGGTGATCGAAGGCTCGAAATTCCAGGCCGAGGGGAGCTTTTATTCGTCCCGCGAGCCGCATCTTTCCATAGAAGGGGACTCGGTGCAGGCGTATTTTGACGAAGACGGCTTTTTGACGCTCCAATGCAAGTCACAGGGGGTATACTCCTCTATCAGCCGCATCGGGAATTCCATCGGCCAGCCAAAGGAAAAAATCCGGATTCTCATGAACCCGACCGGAGCCAGCTTCGGATGGTCGACGAACGCCGGCGACCTCTGCCTTGCGGGCGCTGCCGCGATGGTGATGAATGCCCCCATAGCCCTCTCGATGAGCTACGAGGAACACCAGCATTTTTCCGGGAAGCGGTGCCCGTGCCATTCGAACGGCCGCCTGGCCTGTGACGAGAACGGGAAGCTGACGGCGGTCGAATACGAAAGCGGGCTCGATCACGGCGCATATTCATGGGGTGGCGACGATTGCATGACGAAGCAGGCGCGCCACGCTTTCTTCCCGTATTACATCCCCAATGTCGCCGCGCTCTGCCGCGTGGCGAACACAAATCATAATTTCGGCACCGCCTACCGCAGCTACGGGTCGCCGCAGACATACACCATGAGCGAGGCTCTGATGGACATGCTCGCCGAAAAAGCAGGGATCGACCCGTTCGAGTTCCGCTGGCGCAACATCGCCCGCGAGGGGCAGACGAACATCAATAGCTACCCCTTTCGGCAGTACCCGATGGAAGAAATAATGAAGGCCATGAAACCGCATTACGAGAGGGCCGTGGCCGAGGCTCGGGCGAAGGACACGCCGGAAAAGCGCCGCGGCGTGGGGCTTGCCTGGGGTGGCTTCAACGTGACGGAGGGGGGTACCGACCAGGCACGGGCCGCTATCGAACTCAACCCTGACGGCACGTTCACGAAATATGACACGTACCAGGAACTCGGGCAGGGCGGCGATATCGGTTCGCTGATGCTGACGCTCGAGGCGTTGAAACCCCTTGGCGTCACCCCGGATCAAATCAAGCTGGTGCAGAACGACACGAAGCTCTGCCCGGACAGCGGCATGTCCGGGGCAAGCCGCACGCATTTCATGAGCGGACAGGCCACGATCCTCGCGGCTGAAAAACTGATCGGCGCGATGAGGAAACCCGACGGGACGTTCCGCACCTACGATGAGATGAAAGCGGAAGGCCTGGAGACGAAGTACATGGGGCATTACTCCAACACTTCCGTGCCGGGCCTCTGCAGGCTGGACCCCAACACCGGCATCGGCGACCCGACCCCGGCCTACACGTACTGCCTCAACATGGCGGAAGTCGAAGTGGACGCCGCCACGGGGAAGGCGAGATGCGTCGGCTTTACGTGCGTGGACGACGTCGGCAAGGTGGGCAATATAGACGCGGTGAACGGGCAGGCTTATGGCGGCATATCCCACAGCATCGGCTTCGCCCTCAGCGAAAATTACGAGGACGTCAAGAGGCACACCAATATCGCTTCATGCGGGGTTCCTTACGCCACGGACACGCCGGACGAGATCACCGTCATCCATTACGAACGGCCGGATGAAGCAGGGCCGTTCGGGTCGTCGGGCGCGTCCGAGGCCTTCCAGTCTTCCGGGCATGTTGCGGTGATCAACGCCATTTACAACGCCTGCGGCGTCAGGATATACGAGCTCCCGGCAACCCCCAAGAAGATCAAGGAGGGTCTGGATGCCATAGCGGCGGACAAAGAGCCGTACAAGCCCGCGAAATATTTCCTGGGGTCGGATCTGTACGAGGAGCTTGAAAACATCAAGGCCAACCCGATCAAGACCGACGTCACGGAGGAATTTTTCAACGCCCTAGGCGGATCGGCGTCGGATCGGTTCTTTTAATAAGGGCCGTGCCGTGACATTCCGTGCCGCGAGGGGTTCCGGTTCCCCTGCGGCACGGGGTGCGTGTCATTTTGGCTTTCGGGGAAAAATCAGCGTTTTGCAGACAAAATAAGGGCCGCTGGCGGGCGTCGTGCATTTCGGGTTACGGGAGAATTTTTTTGTGAATGAAGAGATAGAGAGGATAAAAAACTGCTGCCTGGAAAGGGAGGACGCCTTTTGCTCTTCGGCATGTCCTTTCCGTCTGGATGTACGGGAGTTAGTCGGGCGGATCGCGCGCGGCGGTTTCAACTCGGCTTATCGGATGTATTCAAACGCTGTCGGCTTCCCCGCGATCGTGTCCGCGATATGCGACGAACCATGCAAGACCGTCTGCCCAAGGAGGGGGATCGACGCCGCAGTGTCGCTCCGTCTGCTTGAGGCGGCTGCTACGGGCTTTTCGTCAAACCACAGGCCGAACAGCTACAGCCTGCCCGCGAAGGGGAAGAAAATAGCGGTCGTAGGCGGCGGGATCAGCGGCCTGGCCGCGTCTCTCAGGCTTTCCAACAAAAAATACGACATAACCGTCTATGAGCAAAGCGGCAGGATTGGCGGGCATCTGTGGGACATAATGGATCCGGCCCTGTTCCTCCCCGAAATCGAGACGCAATTTATGTACGAAAAATACGACCTCCTGCTCTCAAAGGCCGTTCATGACCTCTCTCCATTGGCGGCTGAGTACGACGCGGTGTATGTCGCGACCGGCAGGGGCGGGGATGATTTTGGCCTGGCAGCGTCGCCGCCTGACGGGACGCCTTTTGCGTCCGGGGCTAGGGGAGTGTTCCTGGGCGGCGGCGTCCTCGGGGGAGGCACGATGGAAGCCATCGCCCAAGGTTTGAGGGCCGCCGGTATCATCGAAGCGTATTTGAAGACCGGCAACATGAAAAGCGCGCCCTCGCACAGGCAGACGCGCATGATCCTCGACAAGGGCGCCATAAGACCGATCCCCCTGGTCGTGCCAGGCGGCGGGCGCGATTATTCCAAAGAGGAGGCGGCAGAGGAATCGGGCAGGTGCCTGAGATGCCGTTGCGACGCTTGCCAGCGCCACTGCGCCCTCCTCCGCTATTTTGACAAGTTCCCAAAAAAGATCGAAGAGGAAGTCCACGCGACGATACACCCCGGTTCCCTGGACGGGAACGGGACGATAGCCACCCGGTTCATCTCCACGTGCAACCAGTGCGGCCTCTGCGCGGAAGTCTGCCCGATGGGGATAGACATGGGGATTTTTTTGAGGGAGAGCCATCGCGTCATGCGGGAGAAGGGCGCTATGCCCTGGGCCTTCCACGAATTTTGGCGCCGTGACATGGAACACGCGAACAGCGATGCGGCGGCGCTGTCAGCGCGCCCTGAGGCGCCCGGCCGGTGCGAGTATGTTTTTTTCCCTGGCTGTCAGTTGGGAGCTTCCGATCCAAGGTACGTGCTGGAATCGTATGAGTATTTGCGCAAGGCCGACGGAGGCACGGCGGTCTGGGTCGCGTGCTGCGGGGCTCCGAGCGTCTGGGCAGGAGACACAGGCGTATTCCGGCGCTACGCCGATACGCTGAAAAACGAATGGGAGGCCTTGGGAGAGCCTTGCGTGGTTCTCGCGTGTCCTTCATGCAGATCCTTCTTCGCGGAATTTTTCCCTGAAATAAAGACGAGGATGCTTTATGACTTCTTTGACACGGGCCCGCAGGTGCCGCAGAATGACGGAGAAGAGAAACTCGTTTCGGTCTTTGACCCCTGCCCGAGCCGCCACGACGCGGCCACTCAAGGCAAAATCCGCTCGCTCGTGGAGTCGGCGGGATACAGGCTCTCAAAGCTCCGATACGAGAAAAGGACCGCGCAATGCTGCTCCTGGGGCGGCCAGATCGCAGTCGCCGCCCCAAATTATACGAACTGGCTGGTCACGGAGCGCGCAAAAGAATCAGATCATCCCTACGTCGTATACTGCTCCAACTGCCGCGACATTTTCGCCGATTGCGGCAAACCGGTGAAGCACATACTCGACATCGTTTTCCGTCTGGGCGGATGGGACCGCAAACCCCCTACGGTTTCGGAAAGACGCAGGAACAGGGAGTGGCTGAAAGACGGCCTTATAAGCCGATACTGGCCGCAGCGAGGAGACGGGAAAAATAAAATGTGCGCGAACCTGGCAAAACTCTTGGTTTCAGATGAACTGCGCGTGAAGATCAACCGCTCGCGCCTCATCGAGGAGGATCTCCTGTCCGTGATAGAGGAGTGCGAGAATAGCGGCAATGTGCTGGTGGATGCAGGGAACGGACACAGGACGGGTTATAAGGTCATCGGAAATCTCACGCACTGGGTCGAATACGCCCGGCGCGACGGAGGTTACGAGCTGTTCAACGCCTATAGCCATCGGATGAAGATCGAAGCGGGGACGAGGCCATGAACCCGGACGATAGCGGCGAACCGGGCGGGAACCTGACGTGCGGACGCTGCCAGGCCCGGCTTGAGCCGACGAAAACCCAATTTTCCTACCTAGGGCATTCTTTCCACACCGAAGTGCCGGCCTGCCCTGTCTGCGGGCAAGTTTTTATTTCCGAGGAATTGGCGCGGGGAAGGATGGTCGAGGTGGAGACTTCTCTGGAGGACAAATAAAATGACCGAAGAGCGGCTTGCCGAACGCACATACAGCCTCTGTCCCGTCTGCTTGCGGCGCGTGCCTGCCGAAAGGGCGGAGAGGGACGGCGCGATTTGTCTGGAACGGACGTGCGGGGAACACGGTTTTTTCTCGACCCCGATTTGGAAGAACCGCCTTGATTTCAGGGAATGGACGAAAGAAGCCGTCAGGCTTGGGAGCCGGAGCAACCCTGATTGCCCTTCCTCGTGCGGCCTCTGCGCGTCCCACGTCCGCGACACTTGCTGCATGTTGCTCGAAGTGACCCACGAATGCGACCTCCGCTCTTGCCGCTTCTGCTTTGCCGACGCTCACAAAAAAAACGATGCGCCCGCGCTCAAGCAAGTGACGGGCTGGCTGCGCCGTTTCGTCAAGCCACGGCAGACTTTTTTGCAGTTGAGCGGGGGCGAGCCGACGACGAGGGAGGATCTGCCGGAAATCGTGGCGGACGCAAGGCGTCTGGGCTGCAAATACATCCAGCTCAACACCAACGGCATCCGGCTGGCAAACGACCTCGAATATGTCCGCGCCCTCGCGGACAGCGGACTTTCGTTCGTATTCCTGCAATTTGACGGCACGGATGACGAGACGTACCGGCGCTTGCGCGGGCGCGAGATGATGGGAGTGAAACAGAGGGCCATCGAAAACTGCGGGCGGTTTAACCTCGGAGTGACACTCGTCCCGACGGTTGTCCAGGGCGTCAACGATGACAGATTGGGCGATATCGTCCGTTTCGCCGTCTCTCTGTCGCCGGTGGTGAGGGGCGTCCATTTTCAGCCAGTGTGTTACATGGGGAGGATCCCCGGCGATATTTCCGCATACGGCCGCCTGACGCTCGACGAATTGATGGAGGGCATATACCTTCAGGCTGAAGATATCCTGGGAGGCGCGGAGCTGTTCCCTTCGTGCTGTGACCATCCCCTCTGCGGGTTTCATGGCGCGTTCGTGGTGACGGATGACGGGAAACTATACGCCTTGCACAGAGAAAAGCCGCAAAATACCGATTGTTGCGCGGACGCGGCCCGGCGAAACCGTGAATTTATCGGCAGCAAGTGGCAGCGCCCTCCCGCCGGCGGCTGCTGCTGTGGCGATGACGAAACGGGGCCGGACGGCCTTGCGGATCTTGGGTACTTCGCGTCCCGCGTAAAAAGCCACTCCTTCACGATATCGGGCATGGCTTTTCAGGACGCGGGCAACATGGACCTCGAACGGCTGGCCTCTTGCAGCCTTCACGTCTACCGGGATGGCGCGACAGTGCCTTTTTGCGCCCGTTATCTGACGCCGCTCGGTTCGTGACGGGGGCTGGGCGGTGTTCCAGAGGCCAGGCGGCGTTGAGCTGACGGAAAAAGCGGTCGCCGGCCTTCCGCAGGGAAGCGTTTTGCTCGACGTAGGCTGCGGGACGGGCGATACGGTCGCGTATTTGAACGGACGCGGTTTCCGCGCGTTCGGCGTCGACTGCGACGAAAAAGTGATTGCCACAGCCCCTGACACGGCCATCAGGCGCCTTTTTTCGGCGGACGCCGCAAATCTCCCTTTCGGGCCGGGCGTTTTCGACGCCGTCCTGTTCGAGTGCAGCATGTCGAAGATTGAAAATCAGGAGTCAGCCCTGTCGGAAGCCTTTCGGGTATTGAGACCGGGAGGGCGTATTGCCATCGCCGATTTTTACAGCCAGGGAGAAGGCCACGCCGACGCAGGCGTCCTGGGTCGGATAGAGGGGCTCGACGCCTTTTCCGGCAAATTGAAAGCCGCCGGCTTTTCGCCGATGAAGACCGAGGACTGCACGTCATCCCTCCGCGCCCTGTGGGGGCAGCTCATTTTTGAGACGGGGAAAGCGCGGCTCATAGGACAACTGGGCATACTCGAAGAATTTATCGGCACCTACGGCTATTTTCTGCTCGTCGCCCACAGGCGGCCCGACGCGACCAAGCACGGGGACTCGGGGCCTGCGGCAGGGCGTCGCGCTATGCGTGACGATAAGCCGGCGATGCCTTGACGATGCTGTCGATAGTGGACGGGCAGACGATTGCGCGGATCAAGCGCTCGTCGGGCGACCTGCGGGGCGTCTTTTCGCTCCGCGCCTGGCAGACGGGCCAGATCCGAAAATGCGTCTCGTATGTCCGTGAGAACAGCGAGTTTTACAGGCAGCGGCTGGCGGGCGTGGACGCTGAAAAACTTGACGACGCTTGTCTGCTGGAATCTCTGCCCTTCACGTTTCCAGGCGATATCCTCGATGCCCCGGAAAAATTTCTGTGCGTGCCGGCAAAAGAGGTCGGCAGGGTCGTCTCCTTGCGGAGTTCCGGGACGACAGGGCAGACAAAGAGGATTTTTCTGACCGGGGGCGATGTCGAGCGGACGGTTGATTTTTTTGCCGAGGGGATGAAGCCGATCGCGAAAACGAGCAAAAAGGCCGCGATAGGACTTCCGGCAAACGCCCTTGGCGGCGTCGCGGATTTGCTGGTCAGGGCATTGGAAAGAAACGGGGTGAGCGCGATTTGTCACGGCCCGGTCGTCGATACAGCCACCGCTGCTTTGCTGGAGGGTTGCGGGTGCTTTGTCGGAGCGCCGGTGCCTTTGCTGAAATTAAGCTGCGCGTACCCGCGCCTCCGGCCCATGAGCGTCCTCTTGTCCGCAGATTATATCCCGGATGCGGTCATGGAGAGGATACGGGAAAATTGGCATTGCGAGGTTTTTACGCACTACGGTTTGACCGAGACTGGTTTTGGGTGTGCCGTGCAGTGCCATGAAAGGAAAGGACACCACATAAGGCACTCGGAAATGATGGTTGAGATCGTCGACCCATTCACAGGGTCGGGGCGCCCTTACGGGCAAGAGGGAGAAATAACCGTCACGACCTTCGCCAACGCCGCCATGCCCCTCATAAGGTACAGGACCGGTGACATCGGGTCCGTCGATGTTTCGCCCTGCGAATGCGGAGGCACCTTCCCCCGCCTGGGGAAAGTCAGAGGGCGGTTTTGCAGCGACGGCATCAATCCCTCGATCCAGGAACTCGACGACATAGTGTTTTCTGACAGGGGCATCCTTGACTATTCGGCGAGCCTTTCAAGGGCGCAAAGCAAAATGTCCGTCGAACTGGAGGCGGTCGACGCCCCGTCCCAGGCGACGGTCCTTGCCATCGAGTCGCTTTGTATGCGCAAGGGCATCTATGCCGCGATTTCTCATAGGGGAAAAGCGTCTGCCGGGCTTCCGCAAAAAAAACGCGGCATCTCGCTGATCGATTGATTTACGACGCGCAGGACGGCGTATGCCTTCGTCAAGCCACGACAGCAAATCAGCCTTCCTTTAAATGTCGATCAAGTCCAGGTAATCCCTCACGTAAAAATTATTTTTTTTGACAAAAATATCGTACTTTTCGATCCTTTTCCGTGAGTAGCTGGTTTTTTTGAGGTACAGCGCAAAAGCCATCGCGTGTATGAGGGCGACGTAGGCGGCGTTGCTGTCGATGAACATGACAAATTTTTCAGGGATTTGGAGGATCATGTCAGAATATGGGGCAATCGCTGACGAGACCGAATCCGTGACCCCTATGGTGAATATTTTCTGCGAGGCGTCTTTCATGTTTTCCAGCAGCAACTGCGTTTCGCGAGGGTAGCGCGGGGTGGAAAAGGCAAGGCACACAGTGTTTTGGGGTATTGATTCAAACAGACCCTGCGCGGACAGATCGAACTGTTCGACAACCCTGACGTTCGGCCGGAGCACGCTGAACGCAAAATATGCCGCCTGCGTATGGCATTTGTTCGCGTTGCAGCCGACGATAAGGAGCATAGAGGAGGCATTGATCTTGTCCACGGCTTTTTCAAAGAGGTCGACCGGTATCTTGGTGAGGGTTTCTTCCATGACCGACATTTCCATCGTGAAAATGGCACGCATAGCGTCAGCGGGGAAGTTGTAAGCCCCGCGGTCGAACGTATGTTTGTCCAGGCCGTGGGTGCGGGTGTCCTTCGCGTGGTCTATCTCCTCCCGCAAGTCCCGCATAAAATCGGGAAAGCCCCCGTTCCCTATGGAATAAACAAACCGTATGACCGTCGTTTCGCTTACGCCCGCGCAGCTTGCCAACTGGGTGACTGTCACGTATGCCAAATCAAGGTAATGGTCTAAGATATATTTTGCCAGGATGCGGTGCTTTGGGGAAAACTCGTCAAACCGTTCTCCTATCCGGAGGAATAATCCTTTCTTTTTCTCATTGCTCAACCATAATCACCTTGATTCTATTGAATAAATCTCGCAAGATCGCGAAAAATTTTATTCTGCCGAGAGCGTCACCGATTGCGAGAACTAACCGCGTGACAAGGTACATTACACTAGATTGCAACATAATAGTATAAAAGACCCATCGCCGTCAAATTCATGACACGGAACCACATACGGAATCTCGGGGCAACGC
>JAISFV010000127.1 GCA_031263445.1 Synergistaceae bacterium
AGTCACGAGGCAAAGTTGCTCTCCTGCATGTTCAGCGAGCCGTCTAAAATTACGGAGGAACAGGCCGACGAAATAGCGCGCCGTATGGACTCGCGGGACATCTGCGAATACTGCTGCTCCAGGCTCCTCTGGAAACTGCCCTTTGCGCCGCGAAAGGCGCTGGAGTGGGCGAACTCCTCGGACGACAAGGAATCCTGCCTCGGGTTCACCCTGATCGCCGCGCTCGCGGACAAAATGCCGGACGAGGCGGGAGAGTTTTTCGGCTTTTTTGACAACGCCCTCTTCCAGGCCCGCAAGGGCGCTTCCCGGAGCGACACGAACGTGCGCGGGGCCATAACCTCGGCCTTGGGCATGATCGGGCGCAGGGGCGGGGATTGGCTCGACGCCGCTATAGAGACCGCGGACGAGATAGGCGCGCAGCCCTGCGAGGCCGCCAGGCAAGTGGCGTCTCAGTCGCTGGCGGAGCTGAAAAACACAAGGGCGGCAAAAAAAACCGAAGGGGCCGCTCGCTGAATGGCAAAAAACATATGGCAGCGCGTCCCCCTGCCCGGCATTTTCTCAAGGGGGCATACGATGGTTCCTGACCCAAAGACCTCAAAAGAACCCGTGAGGTCACTCTCCTTCCCGTCCGTCCTGCTAGTGGCCGCAGCAGCGTTTTTGCTTTTCGCTGTATGCGGGGCCAGGACATCCTACGCCGAGAGCAACGTCTTGGAAGACCCGTTTTCGCGGTTCGTCCGGATAGAGAGAAGAATCTCGCAGGACGCGACGAACTTGACGCCGCACCTGGCGATCGTCAGGGAACACGCCGACCCGTCCATCCCGCCCGACGTCTGGGTACCGGGCGAACTCCTGACACAGATGAAAGTCCCCGTGAGGCTCGCCGCCGAGAAAAACGCATACGCCATACGGGTAGAAAAACCCGCCGCAGCCTTGGGTATCCCCGCGCTGGCCACGCTCGCGCCTAACGCCCTCGACCTGCGCTTCAGGGCCAGGAGCGACGACGGCAAGCTGTACGTAAACCTGACAGGGCTGGAGAGGGTGACCGGCCTCGCTTACGCGTTCACGCCCGGCGACGTGCTCACCGTCGGGACGCTCTCCCTGATGTCCGCCTACACCGAGCCAATCGTCAGGCAGCCCGTGCCGTCGGCGCCCGGCGGGCGTTTCAACCTCGTGTGGGATCATGTCGCGGGGGACAACGCCGACCTCTCAGCCGAGGAAACGCTACCTGCCGTCAGCGTCATCTCGCCCACGTGGTTCGCCCTGATCGACGAAACCGGGCGCGTGAACAGCGGGGCGGACGTTTCATATGTGGAGTCCGCACACGCGAAGGGCTATCAGGTATGGGGCCTCGTGTCGAACGGCTTCAATAAGGAACGCACAAGAAAATTCCTCGCGGACAGGAAGGCGCAGGACACATTCATAGCCAACATGCTGGCACACGCCGAAATTTACGGGCTGGACGGCATCAATATCGACTTCGAGAGCGTGGACAACAAGGACGCGTCACGGCTCACGGCGTTCGTCAGGCGCTTCGCGCAGGAGGGGAGGACGCTCGGCCTCATGTTCTCCATAGACGTGACGGTCCCCTCCAAGTGGTCGGCCTGCTACGAGCGCGGGACGCTCTCGGAAATAGTGGACTACATGGCCGTGATGACATACGACGAACACTGGCGCACCTCGCCAAAGGCCGGCTCTACCGCGTCGATCCCGTGGGTGAGCGCGGGGCTGGACAGGACGCTCTCCGAAGTGCCGCCGAACAAACTGCTCCTGGGAGTGCCATTCTACACGAGGGAATGGCAGGAGACAAAGGGCAAAAACGGCAAAGTGTCGCTCAAGTCCCGCGCCCTCTCAATGGCGTCCGTGGACAGCGTCATCGCCGAAACTGGCGCGCAGAAGCAGTGGCTGGGGGCGACGGGCCAGCATTACGTCGAGTACTCCCAAGAGGGCGCGAGGTTCAGGATATGGGTCGAAGACGAGAGTTCCATGGCGCTCCGCCTCGAACTGGTGAAAAAGCGCGGCCTGGCCGGCGCGGCATTCTGGAGGAAGGGCTTCGAGACGCCGGAGATATGGGAGACAATTGAGGGCGCCGAAAGATAGGCGAGGCATTTGAGACGCGGCGCGGCCACATTCGTAATCCTGACAGCGATAATAGCGGCAGGGCTTTATTACGTCCTCGGGCGCGAAACGGCGCCAGAGGGCGTTACGGCATCCGGCACGGTCGAGGTCACGGAGGTGACCGTCGCGCCGCTCGCCGGAGGCAGGCTGCTCTTTTTGGGCTTCGGCGAGGGCGACCTCATTTCGAGCGGCGACCTCGTTGCCAGGCTCTCCCTCGACGGGCTGGACAGCGAGGAGGCGGCGCTGACAGCCGCCCTGGGCCGCGAGCGGGAGAGGCTGAAAGCGCTTGAGGCCGGCAACAGGGAAGAGGAGATCCGCCAGGGCGAGGCGGAGCTGAGGGGCAGGGAAATCCAGCTCGAACAGGCGGAGCGGGACGCACGGCGCTATGCGGGACTCCTCGAACGCGACATAGTCTCCAAAAGCGACGCGGAGCGCTTCCAGGAAAACGCGCGGGTGCTGCGCGAATCCGTCCAGGCCGCGCGCTCGCGCTACGCCCTTCTCAAAAAAGGGCCGCGCCCGGAGGAGATAGAGCAGTCCCGCCTCGCCGTAAAGCAGATCGAAGCCGAGCTTGAGGCGCAGCGCCTCAAGATTTCGTACAAGGAGGTACTGTCCCCCGTCAGCGGAACCGTGCTTTCGAAGAATTTCGAGCGCGGCGAGGTCGTCTCGCCCGGCTCCCCGCTGGTCACAGTTGGCGTCACGGACGATCCGTGGGTCAAGGTTTACATACCGGCCACGTCGCTCGGCCTCATCCGCGTCGGGCAGTCCGCCCAAGTCCATATCGACCCCGCTCCGGACGGCGCGCTGCCAGGGACGGTAAGGGCGATAGCCCGGGAGGCTGAGTTCAACCCAAGGCTCTCCCTCACGCAGGAGGAGCGCGCGAACCAGGTTTTCTGGGTGAAGGTCGCGGTGAGCGACGACTCCGGCAGGGTAAAGCCCGGAATGCCCGCCGACGTGCGATTTTTGCCCCCCGCCACACAGCCATAAAATGGCCGCAGTCCTCGAATTTGAATCGGTCAGTAAAACATACGGGCAGGTGACAGCCCTCTCCGGTGTGGATATGGCCGTGGAGCGCGGCATCATATTCGGCATAGTCGGACCGGACGGGGCGGGGAAGAGCACGATGCTGCGCCTCGCCATGGGGCTGGTCCGCCCGGACAGCGGCGTGATCCGCATGTTCGGCGGCGACCCGCGCGAGAACCGAGTCCGCGCGGGCTACGTGCCGCAGCGCTTCAGCCTTTACCAAAACCTGACCGTCATGGAAAACCTCAGCCTGTACAGCGACGTCTACGGCGTCACGGCGTCCTCCGGCGCTCAAAGGGAACTCCTGGAGCGGATGGGGCTGTGGGAGTTTCGCGGCAGACTCGCGGGCCTCCTCTCCGGGGGGATGAAGCAGAAGCTCATGCTCGCCGCCTGCGTGGCGCACGGCCCGGAGGCGCTGTTCCTGGACGAGCCGACCACAGGCGTTGACCCGCTCTCGCGCAGGGATTTCTGGACGGCGCTCTACGAGATGAACGCCCGCGGCGTGACCGTCATCGTATCCACGCCGTACATGGACGAGGCGGAGCTTTGCTCGGACCTCGTCCTGCTGAACCTCGGGGAGGTGATCATGAGAGGCGCGCCGAACGAGCTGCTGGAGGGCTATGGCCATGTGCTGGACGTATATTTCGACGATCCGCAGGAAACGGCCGGCTTCCAAAACCGCGAGACGGACATCGGCGGCGTCATCTCTGAAATACCGGGCGTGTCCTCGGTAAACGCCTTCGGGTCTCACTATCACGTCGAGGCGGAGGATTGCGAGGCCGCCGTGAGCGCCATAAGGCGCGCCGTCGAGCCGCACCGGACCGGCTCGCTCCGCATAGAAAAGATCCCCCCGTCGCTGGAGGATCTCTTCATCTCGGGCGACGTACCGCGCCGCGCAAATAAGCCATGACAGCCGCAGTCGAGGCCGACGCACTCGTGAAGAAATTCGGCGCGTTCACCGCCGTGGACGGCATCGCGCTCATGATCCCCGAGGGGTGCGTGTTCGGCTTCTTAGGCCCCAACGGCTCCGGAAAATCGACCACGATAAGGATGCTCTGCGGGCTTCTGGCCCCGACGTCAGGCAGGGCGCTCGTGCTCGGGATGCCTCTCTCGTCCGGGCGCGAGCTCAGGGCGCGCGTCGGTTACATGTCGCAGAAGTTCAGTCTCTACCCGGACCTCACGGTTGCGGAAAACCTCGACCTGTACGCCGGGCTGTACGGCCTGTCGGGCGCTGGCAAGAGGGCGAGGACGGACGAGATGCTGGAGTTCGCCGGCCTGGAAGACCGGAGGCGGAGCCTCACATCCACGCTGTCCGGCGGGGCGAGGCAAAAGCTGGCGCTGGGATGTGCAATACTCCACAGGCCGCGCATACTCTTCCTGGACGAGCCGACCGGGGGCGTCGATCCGAGGTCGCGGCGCGAGTTCTGGAGTGTCATCTACTCGCTGACTCGGGACGGTACGACGGCAATCGTCACGACGCACTTCATGGACGAGGCAGAACACTGCGACCGCGTAGCCTTCATCCACTCCGGCAGGCTGCTGGCCGACGACTCCCCGCACAGCCTCAGAAAGCGGATGCCTGGGTTTCTCTACGAGATATCCGGTCACGACACGATGACGCTGCTGCGGGACATCGCGCACCGCCCCGGCCTGCCCATGATCGACGCGAGTTTCTTCGGAGCGAAGCTGCACCTGCTCTTCCATTCTGAGTACGACTTCTCGGGCGACCCGGCCTTCGCGGGATATGAGTCGAAGCGGATAACGCCGTCCATGGAAGACGTATTCGTGAGGCTCGTGAAATCGGGCGCGCACGCGGGCGGGGCGTGACAGCTTGCTCAGGCTCAGGGCGCTGATCGTAAAGGAGTTCATACAAGTATTCAGGGACAGGGTGACGCTCGCCCTCATCGTGGGCATACCCGTAATGCAGCTTCTGATTTTCGGCTTCGCGATAAACACCGACGTGAAACACCTCAAGACGGCTGTCCTGGATCAGTCTCGGACTCAGGAGAGCAGGGAGCTGCTGGATCACTTCACCGCCAGCACATACTTCGACGTGGTCAAGGCCGCCGGGAATTTCCGCGAGCTGAACGAGGCGGTCGGCAGGGGCGACGTGAAGGTCGGCATAGCGATACCGCCGGATTTCGCCGCCAAAACCGCGTCAGGCAAAAGCGCCGCCGTGCAGGTGATCGTCGACGCCACGGACAACATGTCGGCGTCGTCGGCGATCTCGGCCGCCATGATGATAGGCATGTTAGACTCGCAGAGGATCGCCGCGCGGGAGCTTCAGCGGAGCGGGCAAACCGCCAAACCGCAGGCCGTGGATATCCGCGTCCGCCCTTGGTACAACCCGGACTTCGTCACGTCGTGGTACATGCTCCCGGGCATAATCGGCGCGCTCATGACCATGACGCTCACGTTCATGGTCGGCACGGCGATAGTCCGCGAGAGCGAGCAGGGTACGCTCGAACAGCTCCTAGTCACGCCTATGAGGAGCTGGGAGATGCTGTTCAGCAAAGTGGCCCCATACGTCCTCATAGCCTATCTGCAGCTCGCGGTGGCGATAGCCGTGGGCGTCTTTGTGTTCGACATGCCGTTCCGCGGCAGCCTCGCCCTCTTCCTCGGGCTCACGTTCTTCTTCATCCTGGCGTCGCTCTCAGTCGGCGTCATGATCTCGACTCTGGCCGACAACGAGCGCCAGGCGCTCCAGCTCTCGATCCTGAACATACTGCCCAGCATACTGCTGTCGGGTTTCATGTTCCCGGTGGACGCGATGCCGAAATTCTTTCAGGGCCTGAGCCATTTCGTGCCGATGACCTACTACCTAAAGATAGCCCGCCACATCATACTCAAGGGCAGCCCCGCCTCCTACGTGTGGCTGGACGCCCTGATCCTCTGCGCGTTCGTAGCCGTCCTCTTTACCGCCAGCCTCGCGATGTTCCGCAGGAAGTACGCCCCGTGACGGCAGGGCTGGCGCTTCGGCGGCTTGGACCGTCTTCCTTAGAAAAATCTCCCGTCCAGGGCGTCGTAAACGGCTACGAAACGGGCGTAGGCTTCGTCATAGGCCTCAAAGTTGCTTCCGTTCGGCTCATACGTCTTCTCTATGCGCGCGATTGACGCGGCTTCCTTGACATTTTTGTAAACGCCGTTTCCGACGCCCGCGTATAAGGCCGCTCCCAGGCAGCCTGTCTCGCTTGTCTGTAGGATGTGAATTGGCTGTTTGTAGATGTCAGCCATCATCTGGCACCAAATCGAGCTCTTTGCCGCTCCGCCAGTCAGACGTATGCCGTTTATTTTAATGCCGGCGGCGAGCTCTGCCTGGATTATGTCGTTCATCTCGTAGCTGATGCCCTCCATCACGGCGCGGGC
>JAISFV010000157.1 GCA_031263445.1 Synergistaceae bacterium
GACAACACCGGAGGGTCTTTCCAGTAACAGACCTTCCCGTTCATCTCCCTGTGCGACTCGCGCACCCTGCCGTCCTCGGCGGTCTGCCAGATGTACGCCTCGGAGCCGAGGCTTTCCGCGCGCGCCTGGACGAGGACGGAATTCGAGCGCGCCACCTCCGTGCGGGCTATCAGCCGCGCCCGTGACGCGCTGACCTCGCATTCGTTCTGTATCCTCTCCTGTATTGCCTCCGGCCTCATGCCGTGAAGCATGGCCTCATGCGCCAGATGGCCGACGCGCTCCGCCGTTCCTTCGGGCAGGTCTTTGATGTACTTCGCCGCCTCGGTCCGCATCTTGATGACGGCTTTCGCGATGTCGCTTTTCTCTGCGGCTTCCTTTCCCTTCTTTTCCTTGAGGTCGTACCCGAACTCTTTGACAAAGCCGCCCCAGCGTTTTTCGTTGGCCTCGAACACGCGGTTGACCATCTGCTCGGCCTGGATGTCGGCCCATTTGCCCAGCAGCTTCGCGTACTCCCTGAGCCTGTTTTGCGCGACTCTCAGATCGGCCTCGGACTTGGCGTTTTCGAGTATCTTCCTGATCTCGCCCGCGACCTTGTTCAGCTTGCGTTCGAAGTCGCGCTCGGCCGACTTCTGGTGGCCGAACGGCGGCTTCTCTCCGGGCGCGTCACTGACCCTGCGGCGGCGGCGCACTGAGATCGCCCTCCTGCGGCGTCTCGGGTTTGAAGCCCTTCCCGACGCTCCCCATTATCTTTTCCGCCTGATCCTTCGACAGGGAGAACGCGGTAATCAACATGCTTATGCCGCTGTCACGAGGCAGCATCCCTGCGGCGACTTGCGTGACGATCTCCACCATGCTCGTGACCTGAGCGCCGTTGAGGCTTATTTCCTGTTTCGTCAGGTCGCCCGCCGGCTCTGCTGCGGGTTCGGCTCCCAGAAGCGGCGCGGCCGCCTCGGAAGAAACCAGCTCGCTGGACGGCGGCTCGCCCTCGGCCTCCTCGATGTCAGCGTCCTCGATCTTGTCCCACCGCCCTGTGATCGCGCTGCTCGCCTTCAGCTCTTTCAGCGCGGTGTCGCGTGAGACGAGGCCGCTGTCGTAGGCCGCGATCACCGACGCCGTGTCCTGCGACGCGATAGTTCCTTTTTCGGAGTCGCTGAGATCCCACAGCGGCGCGAACTCGAACCAGAAATCTTCTGGCAGTTTCTCTCCGAACATAGACCGCGCCAGCGCCTCGCATATCGTGAGGACGGGGTGCCGCAGGTCCGTCTCCTGCGTCGCCTTGATCGTGTCGTAGTACGTGCGCAGGTCGGACTCCCCGGTGGAATTCAGGCCCGCCGGGGACTGGCCGAAAAGGCGCACGAGCGGGATCCCCGTCGCCCCCGCGATCTGCTCTCCGAAGGACAGGAGCACGTCGTTCAGCCCGGAAAAGGCATACTGCGCCGACTGGAATTCATCTTCGCCGTCGAGCAACGTCAGCCCCTCGTTCACCTGCATCAGCCGGATGAAATCCATCTGCTTTATCAGCGCGGCCTCCGCAGGGCCGCCTTCGGCGAGGATCTTCCTGAACCCGCTTATCTTGATCGTCCTCAGATAGGCGCGGTAGACTAGCTGCGAGGCGCCGAGGGTCGTGCTGTCGAAGGAGACCAGCCTGTCGTATATCGCCTCGACCATGGACGCGCCCCAGCCCATCTCCTGCTGCGCTTCCAGCGGCGGAAGCTCCAGCCCCGTGAACAGCAGCAGACGGCTGTGGTGGACGCGCTGCCCGTTGTCGCGCTCCCCGCTGTTGACCGTATAGTATTCGGGCTTCCCGTATTCGGGGCCGTATTCCTTGATCTCCGTGCCGAGGTCAGGGTACAGCGTCCACCTGTCGTAGACGCGGAGTCCCTTGAACTGCCCGGGCGCGATGCTGTCGAGCGAGAGCGGCGTGGACAAGTCCTGCCCGTTTATCATCAGGAGCGCCGCCGAGCCGCCGTATAACCTGCTCCACTGGATCGCGCTCTGGAGCGCGTACCATATCTTGAGTCGCACGAACTGGCGGCGGAACCTCGTCAGCTTGTCGGCGTCCCAGCCCGCCTGTATCTCTATCCCGCGCTTCGTCATGTCCTCCGCGACGACTACTATCGCCTTGTTTACGACCCAGGACTCCCTGAACATCGAATCAAGCTCGTTCCTGCGCGACGAGAGATGCGACGTCTTGGAATACGCGCGCCCGGCCAGAGGCCCCGTCGCAGGGTTGTCGGTGCCGACACCCACCCGCGCCGCGATGTTCTTGAACCCGTCCGACACGTGGGCGGGTTTCTTGTTGCTTCTCATAACCGACACACCCCGATCCTTGCGATGTTCGTCATCGTCCGCCTAGTCAGGCAACCCCAGCCTGCGCCAGTCCTCCATCCCGTCTCTTTCGGCCATCTGCGTCAGCGCCTGGGACATTGCGTCTATCTGGTCGTCGAAGGACGAATTTGGAAACGCCGCCGCCTCTTCGATGAAATCGCCTACCCACGGGGCGTTTTCGACGGAGGGGAGGAACACGTTGCCCGACTCGATCTGCCCTGTCACCGCGTGCGCGCGGACTATCTTCCCGCCTTCAGGGCTGACGGGGATGATCCCCTGTATCGTGCGTTGCAGGGTAGATATGACCGCAGGGCCGTTTGCCTTGTCTTCGATGTAGATACGGCCCGTCTTCCCCCATTTCGCCTTGAGGGCCATGACGGCCTTGACCGTGGCGGGGAAGTCCATATGCGCGCGCACCTGGTCGAGCAGGTACCTGTCGGCGTCGCGCTTACCCCATACCTGGCCTACGACGTAACTGTTGTCTGAGCCGTCCTTGAAGGACGCGTCCCACGACTGGGCGATTTCTTGCATACGCCCCGCGATCTCGGCCGGTTTCTCGCCGTAATATCTCCACCACTCCCGCAGGAATATCGCGCCTTCGGCAGGGGAGGGGCGCTGCTGGTACAGCGCCGCCCATTCGTAGGAGCCGATCACGGCTTTTATCCTGAGCAGTTTTTTCTTGTTGAAACGCCTCTCCCAGAGCGCGTCGCCTTCCCGCCTGTTCGCCAGGTCTGCGTCGTGAGCGTCCTCCCGGTCAGGCTCGGCGAGCGCGGGGAAGGAGACTACCCGCCACTGTTCTCCGTCCTCTTCTTTCTGCCGCTCTATGAGGCGTCCCACGAGGTCGTCCTCGTGCCAGCGCGTGTTTATGACGAGGATTCTGGCGTCGGGCGCGAGGCGCGTGTAGAAAGTGCTCGCGTACCAGTCCCACACGCTTCGCCTTATGGTCTGCGAGTTAGCTTCCTTGCGGTCTTTGAACGGATCGTCGATGATCGCGTATTTAGCACCCATGCCGGTAATGCCGACGCCCACCCCGGCGGAGCGGTATACGCCCTTGTGTCCGACTATCTCAAAGATGTCGGAGTTTCGCAGATAAGTCCCCTGCGCGACCGAGCGGATGTTCTTCCCGTACAGCGTCGTGTCCGGGAATACGCCCTTGTATCTGGGGGAGTCGATGATCCTCTGTACGTCCCGGTTCATCCGTTTCGCGAGGTCGTTGTTGTACGAACAGGCGATTATCTCGGCGTCCGGGTCTTTGCCGAAGACATACGCGGGGAAGCGGCGGGAGACAACTTCGCTTTTGCCGTGTCTCGGAGGAGCGCAGAGTATGAGCCGCGTCGTCTCCCCGCGCACCAGCGCGTCGAGTTCCCGGCAGATCGCCTCGTGGTGCCAGCTCACGTCGTAGTCGGGTTTGGTGTAGGTGACGAAATCCAGAAAATTATTCTTCGCGAGCAGGCATTTTGCCCTGCAAGACTCTTCTTTGGCTTCATGAATCGTTCTCGGAAGCCAGTTTCTCGCAAATGGCCGCATAGGATCTCAGCTCCTCTTCCGATAGACGAGAAAGATCCGGCTTTGACATCTGGTTAATACCGATCGGCGCTCCGTTAATACCGGATAACTCAACTGCCTGCCTTTCTATGTACCCGCGCCGCTTACCCTTGCACTTCAGGTAAAAGATTATCGCGGTCATGTCGCCGTCCGCTATTTTCTGAAACAGTTTATCCTCGGCGAAATCCAGCATGCCCTCGACGGCTTCGTCGTGGACCGACTGCAATTTTGCGTTATTTTTAATCCTCTGGCTAATCGCCGAACGCGATATGGATATCTTGCGGCCAGCCGCCTCCGATTTTTCCTTCGACAGCAGCGCGGCGGCTTTTGCGATTATGCCGTGCGTCCGTATTATCGCGTCAGCTATCTCATCATTGGCGGCCTTGTTATCCTTACGCTCCCTCTTTTTAGGCGTAAGGATAATCTTGTTTTTGCTGTCAAGTGTCGCCATTGGTCATCTCCTCACGCGCCCGTCCGCAGCAGCTCCGCTTCCCTTCCCGTGAAGCCCTCCCAGCGCCTTACGATCACGTCGCAGTAGCCGGGGTCGAGTTCGGCCATGCGGCAGACGCGGCCTGTCTGTTCACAGGCGATGAGAGTCGTGCCGGAGCCGC
>JAISFV010000009.1 GCA_031263445.1 Synergistaceae bacterium
ACGTTTTCCGAAACGGATTGTGTTCAAACTTTCATCGCGCCGCATAGCGCCTCTTACAGAATCGAGCTGTGGGGTGCGAGCGGCGCCGACACGCATCAGGGCGAGGATATCGTTTATCCAGGGGGGAGCGGCGGTTACGCGGGAGGGAATATTGTACTCGCGGCTGGCGAAAAATTGTATGTTTATGTCGGACGGATCGGTGTCAATTCGGATACCGGTGCAAAAAGGGCCTACTGGTATAGCTTCGGCGGCGAGGCGACCGACGTGCGTCTCGTCTCTGGCGGCAGGCATGACGAGAGTTCGTTGCGAAGCAGGATTATCGTGGCTGGCGGCGGGGGCGGGGGTGGGCGAAACCATCATGGCAGGCCGGATCCGATCTCTGGCAACGCTGGAGGACTGACTGGATATGCCGCAACCGGCGACGGCTTTGGTGCCTATCCGGGAAACGGCGCGTCGCAGATCGGAGGCGGCACTGCCGGCGCCAGTGCCAACGTCCCGGCGGAAGACGGAGGTTTCGGGTTTGGCGGCGATGGAGGTATCAATTGGGAGTACAATGTGCGCGGCGGGACGGGCGGCGGGGGTTATTACGGAGGGGGCGGCGGTGGAAGCCACAGTGTCATGGGTTGCTACGGCGCGGCGGGCGGAGGCGGCTCCTCTTATATCTCCGGCCATCGCTGGTGCGTAGCCGTGACCTCGGCCTCGGATTCGACCCCCAAGCCAGCCCGTTCGCAAGATGCATCCGTCCATTATTCTGGCAAAGTTTTTACCAATACCGTAATGATCGATGGGGCCGGTTATCTGTGGAGCGATATTAAAGGCCCGCTCACCCCGATGCCGAAACCAGGCGGAGACTTCTACGAATCGGGCGAGGGACACAGGGGAGATGGAGCGGCCAAGATCACGCTGAACAACACTCCGGATGTTTTATACGCCGTACGTATCCGAAATATTTATACGATAAACAGATAACAAATATTTTCCTTACGGGGGGTGAGACAAATGGCCCGCTCGGATAAAAAACGGCTGGGAAGCGAGGGGAGATATCTCCCTTGGGGGCGGACGCGGCATCGGCGTTTCTATAGGCAGCGTTCTGGGCTGCGGCGAAGGCGAAATTTCCGGGTAGGCTTCTCCCCCTCTGGGTTCCGTTTCGCTAGGTTGTCTACGCCTCCCACGCTCAACTCCATCCACATTTTTGTAAGCCCTGGAAACCTACGGTTTCCTTTATCGGGCTTGTAAAAATGTCATATACAGCCAGAACATTAAATAAAATCCGCAGAGCGGATTTTTATTTGAAGCGAATGTATAATAACACCCCCCATTGCGGCCTTTTGTAGAACACAGCGGGGAAAATATGGATAACCACAAGGGTTTATACAAATTCAAGGACAGCGCAAAGTCAAAACACAAAAAAAGACTCCCGCATGAGGAGTCAGGATTTTGGAATTAGCCCTGTTTCCAGGGATTAATCTAGCGCGAGGATGTCATCCTCGTCGAGGCCTGTACACCTCTTGATTGTTTCAAGAGGCAAGCCCTCCGAAATCATAGAACGCGCAACCTCCATCGCCTTTTCTTCTTTGGCGTCCTCTATCTCTATTTCCCTCTGCACCTGACTGATCGGCACCCATGGCATTTCAAATTCCCCCTTCACCTTCGGGCCTATGTCGTCACGCTTTACCTGGAGCACGCTGCCGACGAACTTCATTATAAACCTTATCCGCTTGTTATCATAATCCCTCTCCCGCAGTATTTTCAATAGTTCTAAAACGTATTTTTCCCGTGGGGCAGGTTTACCCTTCGCGGATATCATCATCCTGGCAGCGAGCACAACTGGAGCGAACACACGCTCATCTCGCTTCAACGCTTCAATGTCCTGGCTGAGCACATGGTACGTGTTGTATTTGAAGGACAGTTCAACACCGTAGCATGAGTATAAGTATTCGTTGCGGTCTTTTGCGCTGCCAGTGAATATGGCAAGAGCCGTCACGTTTTCCTTGAAGCTGTCGCTCATGCGGAAGAAGGTCTGAAACACCCTGAGAGCAAAATTTTTGTCATCCTCATGTTGATTTTCAATGAAAAGATTGACTTTCCTGGATATGCCGCCCTTCAACGGCACGGACAAACATAAATCGGCCACCCTCATGCCCTCGTCAGTGTCAGCGCCGATTGCCGGAAACTCGTCCTTCAAAGTTTCGATTTCCCTGGACATATCCCGGTCTTTAGCCAGGTCAGGCATGAAGAACGCGATAGCATCGTCGATCCCATCATAAAGAACGCGTTTCCATGCCATATCAATCCAATGCCCTTTATTCGACATGTCCGCCATCTTTGAGATCACCATCCAGACCGACAGTATCAAGATAATAGCATATATACGAGGAACAGAGTGAGTGGTGGCATAAAACACGCCGCCCACCTGATCTTGCATCAAAACACCTCTTTTTTGTGACAACGAATGCCGCGAAACCACCTCGCAAGCGGGCCGGCCGCACTCGTAAGATAGAAGTAGTAATTACTTCTTTGTCAGCATAAGTCTGTGATGCGTATCGTATATCACTATAAAGAAACCAGCCGTCCGGCAGGCGTCGGCTAATGGCGTGTCCGAGATGCCGGAGGGCGGGTCTTTTCCTGAATCGGCGGCTCCGTTGACATGCGACGTGCCGTTATCTGTATCGCCGTTGCGTGATCCCTACGCGCTTATCCTTGCCGTGCCGCTCGATATGGCGGCTTCCTTTACGGCTTTCGCGACGGCGGGGGCGACCCTCTTGTCCAGGGGGGCTGGGATGAAGTAGCCTGGCCCGAGCTCGGATTCCGTGACGAGGCCGGCTATCGCCTCTGCGGCCGCTATCTTCATCGCGTCGTTTATGTCGCCCGCGCGGGCGTCGAGCGCGCCCCGGAAGATGCCTGGGAAGGCCAGCACGTTGTTTATCTGGTTCGGGAAGTCGCTCCGCCCGGTGCCGACGACGGACGCGCCTGCCGCTATGGCCTCGTCCGGCATGATCTCGGGGACGGGGTTCGCCATCGCGAGGATTATGGGATCCTTCGCCATGGAGCGGATCATGTCGCCGGTGACCAGCCCCGGGGCGGACACGCCGATGAAGACGTCCGCGCCCTTCAAGACATCGGAGAGCGAGCCCTTTTTCCCATTCGGGTTCGTGAGCGCCGAAATTTTTGCCTGTTCAGGGTTCAGCCCCTCCCTGCCCCTGTATATGGCCCCGGATCTGTTGCACAGCACGACGTCCTCCAATCCCAGCGACATCAGCAGCTTGGCTATCGCCACGGCTGCCGCCCCCGCGCCGCTTATCACCATGCTGAGGCCGTCGGGCTTCTTTCCTGATATCTTGAGGGCGTTAATCATCGCCGCGAGCGTCACGACAGCCGTGCCGTGCTGGTCGTCGTGAAATACCGGGATATCGCAGGACTCCTTCAGCCTTCTCTCTATCTCGAAACACCTAGGGGCCGATATGTCCTCCAGGTTTATGCCGCCGAAGCTGCCCGCCAGCAGCTCGACCGTCCGGACTATCTCGTCCGGGTCCTTCGAGCGGATGCAGAGCGGTATCGCGTCCACCCCGGCAAACGCCTTGAACAGCACGCACTTGCCTTCCATGACCGGCATGCCCGCCTCCGGCCCTATGTCGCCCAGGCCCAGCACGGCGGTCCCGTCGGTGATCACCGCAACGGTGTTCCATCTCCCCGTCAGGTCGTAGCTCATCGAAACGTCCTCTTTGATCGCGAAGCATGGTGCGGCCACCCCTGGCGTATACACCACTGACAGGTCGTCCCTGGTCTCGATCGCCATCTTGGGCGCGATACTGAACTTGCCCCTCCACTCATAGTGCTTCTCCATCGCTGCCTTAGAATAATCCATGTCACAGCCTCCTAAAAGTAGTATGTTAGCGGCCCGTCACGCGAACAGCTCCGGGTAGCTATCTCTGTAATCGTCGAACTCCGAGGCGAGCCGCCCGAGCTTCTCCCTTCCTCTTTCGGCCTGTAGGCGCACCTGCCGGGGCGAAGCGCCGCCGTACGTGTCGCGCCTCCCTGCGGAACGCTCAGGCGTCAGGAGCGAGGCCAGCTCGTCCCCGGCCCCGGGGGCGTGTTCGCGCCACTCCTCTGCGGTCAGGGACGTGAGCGCGCGCCTGTTCTCAAGGCACCACCGCACGGCGTTGCCCACGATCTCGTGTGACTTCCTGAACGGGACGCCGCGCTCCACGAGGTGTTCGGCCACGTCCGTGGCGAAGATGAACCCGTCGGCGAATCCGCGCCGCGCGGCGTCCGTGTCTACGGCGACTTCCGAGAGCAGCGGCGGCATCACCTCCAGCATCCCCTTTATCGCGTCGCACGACCTCCACAGAGAGCGCTTGTCCTCCTGAAAGTCCCTGTTGAACGTGAGCGGCGTCCCCTTCATCATCGTGAGCGCGTCAACGAGCCCGCCGATCAACTGTCCGCTTTTGCCGCGCAAGAGTTCCAGCACGTCTGGGTTTTTTTTCTGAGGCATCATGCTGGAGCCGGTGCAGAACGAATCCGGCAATTTTACCCATCCGAACTCTGACGTGAAGTAAATTATGAGATCCTCGGACAATCGGCTCGCGTGTACCCCGAAGAGTGCCGCGAAGTAGTGGAAGGCGATGACGTGGTCACGTGACGCCACGGCGTCCATGCTGTTCTCGCACATCTTCGAGAAGCCTAGGTCGTGCGCGGTGAACTCGCGGTTCAGAGGCAGCGTCGATCCGGCGAGCGCCCCGCAGCCGAGCGGACACTCGTCGGCGGCATCGTAGGCCAGCATCAGCTTGCGCGCGTCGCGGAGAAAGGCCTGGAAGTGCGCCATCCAGAAGTGTCCCATGGAGACTGGCTGCGCCTGTTGCAAGTGCGTGTAGCCAGGCACAATCGTGTCCGCGTGTTCCAGCGCCTTTTCGAGCAGCGTCTCCAAGAGCGCCCTCGCCATGTCCCATATCGCGAGTATCTCCCTGCGCAGCGCGAGTCTGACGGTCGTGCCGGACTGGTCGTTGCGGCTGCGCCCCGTGTGGAGCTTCGCCCCGGTGTCGCCCGTGCGCTCCGTGAGGAGCGACTCGACGTTCATGTGGACGTCCTCCAGCTCAGCCTTCGGCCGGAACTCGCCGCTCGCTGCGTCGCGGGCGATCCGCGCGAGTTCTTTTTCGATCACGAGCGCCTCGTCATGCGGGAGCAGGCCGACCGCCGCGAGCATCCTCACGTGCGCCGCGCTCCCCCTTATGTCCTCCTGAACCGTGCGCCAGTCGAGGTCGAGCGACTGCGTGAAGCGCCCCACGGCCTCATTCATGTCCTGACTGAACCTGCCCTTCCACATCGCAGACGACCCCTGCCTTCACAAATAGTCTTTCCTAGGCAAAAGACAAACTCAGAGAAGCATTTGCCCTATTAAACCACAACTATTATTAAAACATGATTTGCATGTTCTTGACAGTCTGGAAAAATGTGTTAGCATACTGCACATTGGGCTAAATTCCTCGGTGGCGCAATCGGCAGCGCGGGTGGCTGTTAACCACTAGGTTCGAGGTTCGAGTCCTCGCCGAGGAGCCAGAATTATTCAGCGGTGGACGACTATGTCGTACACCGCTTTAAATAGTTTAGGAGGTTGGCATATGTCAGCGGAAAATTCGCAGAAGGATTACAAGGACACTCTTTTCCTTCCACAGACGGACTTCCCGATGCGCGCAAATCTCGCGGCTCGCGAGCCTGGTTTTCTTGAGTTCTGGGAGAGGACCGGCGTCTACTCCAGATTAGCATCGGAACGAAAGGACCGCCCCCCGTTCGTGCTTCACGACGGCCCGCCATACGCCAACGCAGGCATACACATCGGAACAGCCCTGAATAAAATCCTGAAAGACATTATAGTACGGTACAAGTGGCAGAGAGGATACTACGCGCCATATGTGCCTGGTTTCGACACCCACG
This sequence comes from Synergistaceae bacterium, assembly GCA_031263445.1. Classification (GTDB taxonomy): domain Bacteria; phylum Synergistota; class Synergistia; order Synergistales; family Synergistaceae; genus JAIRNC01. The sequence continues at coordinate 5,929 of JAISFV010000009.1, forward strand.
GGATGCCCATCGAGCACAAGGTCTTGAAGGACGCAGGGATCACAGCCGAATCGATAAACCCGGTGGAACTGCGCAAGCGGTGCGAGGCACATGCCCGCAAGTATATCGACGTGCAGACCGAGGAGTTCATGAGGCTCGGCGTCACCGGCGAATGGGGCAATCCCTACATAACGCTCCGCCCGGAGTACGAGGCCGCGCAGATGGGGATACTGGCCGACATGGTGGAGCGAGGCCTAGTCTACAGGGGCAGGAAGGCGATATTTTGGTGCATCGACTGTGAGACCGCTCTCGCGGCGGCAGAGATAGAATACGAGGACGAGACGTCGCCCTCTATCTACGTCTCCTACCCGTTCCCTGACGCTGCCGAACACTTCCCTCAGCTCGCGGGGCGCGACGTGAACGCGATCATTTGGACGACCACGCCATGGACGCTCCCAGCGAGCCTTGCCATCGCCGTCCACCCTGACCACGACTATTCGTTCTGCGAGAGCGGCGGCAAGGTTTACCTCGTAGCCGAGGCCCTGAAGGGTGATGTCGAGAAGGTGACGGGCATAGGGTTGGGCGCGGAACTGCTCAGGCTGAAGGGGAATGCGCTTGAGTGCATGAAGGCCGTCCACCCGTTCTACCCGCAAAAAAAGATCCTTTTCGTCCTGGCGGACTACGTCACGCTCGACACCGGCACCGGATGCGTCCACACCGCGCCCGGGCACGGCGCAGAGGACTACGAGACTGGCGTGAAGTACGGGCTCGAGATTTACAACCCGGTGGACTCGAAGGGATTTTTCTACCCCGATACTGAGCTTGTCGGCGGGCAGTCGCTGGAGGACGCGTCGAAGACTGTCTTTAAGGCATTGACGGAGTCGGGCAGGCTGATAGGCAAAATGAAGCTCACGCACTCGTATCCGCACTGCTGGAGGTGCAAGAAGCCCGTCATATTCCGCGCGACGGATCAGTGGTTCGTCGCCGTCTCTAAGTTCCGCGACAAGGCGCTCGAATGCATAGACAAGGAGGTCGAGTGGCTGCCGTCGTGGGGCAGGGAGCGCATATCGAACATGGTGCGCGACAGGTCTGACTGGTGCATAAGCAGGCAGCGGATATGGGGCGTACCGATACCGGCTTTTTACTGCCGCGACTGCGGGAGCGTGATACTCACCCCTGACCGCGTGCGGCGGGTTGCCGGCAAGATAAAGGAAAAGGGCAGCAACTACTGGTGGGAGGCTTCGCCGGAGGAACTTTTGGGAGACCTCGCCGTCTGCGACAGTTGCGCCGGCCGCGACATCGCCAAGGAGAAGGACATCATGGACGTCTGGTTCGACTCGGGGTGCAGCCACAAGGCTGTGCTGGAGAACTCTGAAGTCTGGCCCGGCCTCCGCTTCCCTGCGGAGATGTACCTGGAGGGGAGCGACCAGCACAGGGGCTGGTTCCAGTCCTCGATGCTGACTAGCGTGGCGACTCGCGGGACGGCCCCTTATAAATCCGTTCTCACGCACGGTTTCATCATCGACGGGAACGGCAAGAAAATGTCGAAGTCCATGGGCAACGCGATCCTGCCGCAGGAGATAGTGGAGAAGTACGGGGCGGACATCCTTCGCCTGTGGGTCGCGTCCACGGACTACCGGGGTGACGTGAGCATCACGCAGAAGATCATCTCTAACCTGTCGGAGTCGTACCGCAGGATCCGCAACACGGCAAGGTTCCTGCTCGCCAACCTGAGCGGCTTCGACCCGAAACGCGACGCCATTCCGCACGACAGGCTCACTGGCGTTGACCAGTTCGTACTGCTAAAGCTGGCGAGGCTCGTCGAGAAGGGGACGGAGGAATTTGACGCTTACGAGTTTCACCTCCCGATGTTCAGGGTTCACCAATTCTGCGACAACGAGCTGTCCTCCTTCTATATAGACATCTCGAAGGAGAAGCTTTACGCGGACAGGGCGGACTCCCACGCGAGGCGCTGCGCCCGGTCAGTCATGTGGGAGGTCCTATCCGTCATGACGCGGTTCATAGCGCCTGTCCTCTGCTTCACGGCGGAGGAGATATGGCAGGAGATGCGGCGGATGGACCCGTCCCTGGACGAGAGCGTCCACCTGTCGCCGTGGCCCGTCCCGTCCCTGGATGGCCTCGACGCGGACGCCCTCCCGCTCTGGGAGAGGGTGCTGGAGGCTCGCGGTGTCATAACGCGCGCGCTTGAAACAGCGCGGTCCCGGGGGCTTATCGGCCACTCGCTCGACGCATCGGTGTGGGTGGATTTCGGCGACTCCTTCCGAGACCTCGCGAACGTCGTATCCGACGCGGACTGGGAGACGATCACGATAGTGTCGTCATTCAAAACGTCCGGCGATCTGCAGGCCCCCGTCCTGTACGAGGACGAGATGACGGGCATCTGTGCGGCGGTCGATAAAAACACCGACGCCAAATGCCCGAGGTGCTGGAAGCGCCGCCCGGAGGTAGGGCATGGCGGGAACGAGGTCTGTTCTCGTTGCGCGGACGCGCTGAAACAGGTTTAAGAAGGCTGCTTTATTGCCAGATGCCTAAAGGGCGACGATTTAAACCCTTGCGGCGTCGGCCTTCCTAAACTGCAAGGCGCCGCCTTGGCGATTGATCGGCGTTTCCTTAAAGAATTGATATCCGTGACCGACGAGCTCGCGGGGCATAGGCTGGATTTTGCCGTGTCCCGCGAGCTGGGGATCAGCAGGGCTTACGCGCAAAACCTCATAAAGGGCGGTCATGTCACATCACCCTCTGGGCGCGGCATAAAACCCTCCATCAAGGTCGAGTCCGGCGAAACCTACGAGGTAGACGCCCCACCGCCTGAGAAGCTAGGTCTGGAACCGGAGCCCGTTCCGTTTGACGTCGTGTTTTTCGACCAAGACATCATAGTAATCGACAAGCCGGCCGGTTTGGTCGTCCACCCAGCGCCCGGTCACCGTAGCGGGACGCTCGTGCACGGACTGCTGCATCGTTTCCCCGATCTCGGTAACCTCAACGGCGTGGAGCGCCCTGGTATCGTACACAGGCTGGACGCCACGACGTCGGGCCTGATGGTCGTCGCCAGGAACGGGTTTGCGCAGGAGAGGCTGTGGAAACAGTTCAAATCGCGGACAGTCGGCAAGACGTATATCGCCCTCTGCCACGGGTCTCCGCGCAAGGCGGAGGCGAGGATAGACATGCCGATAGGACGCGACCGGGCCAACCGCCACAGGATGGCGGTCGTGGACGGCGGCAGGGACGCCGTCACTGACTACGCCGTGTTGTGGAGCGCGAACGGCTATTCGCTCGTGAGGTGCGGCCTCCGATCTGGGCGCACCCACCAGATACGGGTGCACATGGACGCCATAGGCTGCCCCTTGGTCGGCGACTTCCTGTACGCCCCGTCGAGGGAATCCCCGTTCGAAGGACAGGGCGGACAGAGAGTTTTCCTGCACTCGTGGAGGCTCTCGCTCACGCACCCCAGGACGGGCGAGCCGGTGGCGTTCAAATCCACCCTCCCCGACGACCTGAAAAATTTTTTAGTCGAAATCAGGCGGGCCGGATGACGGGTGATATAATCAGGTTCATGAAAATATACGATCTTAAATCGGTGAAATGGGGGCAGAAATATTGTTCGGAGCGATGCTCGCGGTCGTTTTCTTTGCTTTCGCGATAGTTGTCCTTTCCGTGACGGCACTCACCGTCGCGTGGTTCTGTCTGCGCGCCGCCACCCCCGAAGGAGAGGCCATGCCGAAGTGGGGGGATCTGCGCCCGTTGAAGCGCCTGTCAAGGAAGGCGCAGGTTATTTTGAGGATGGCCGCTGTCGCGGCGGTGGCCGCGCTAATGTTATTCCCTGTAGATTTTATCTACGATCTCACTATGGAGCGCTACTATCGCTATCAAGGAGTCGTCAAGGACATATCGTCGACATGGGGGGATTCTCAGACCGTCATAGGGCCTGTACTGTCGATACCCTATACGGTCAGGTATGAGGTGTCCGAGACAGTGCCGCTCACGGCGGCGGAACTGGCGTTCGAGCAGACGCGCAGCAGCGACCGGACGACCAAGGAGGTCATCCGCACGGTCGAGAGCAGCCACACGGCGCTCGTCCTGCCGGAGGATCTGAGCATCGACGCCAGGGTCGCGACGGAGCTGCGCAGCCGCAGCATATATTCGACTCGCGTCTACATTGCGGACATGACAGTCTCGGGCTTCTTCGAGAAACCGGAGCTGACAGGGCTGAGGCAGCATATAGCGGAGATACGCTGGGGCGAGGCCGAGATGGCAATCGGGATATCCAGCACAAAGGCGATCCGAGGCATCAGCGAGCTGAACCTGGCGGGCGAGAAGCTCAAATTCCTGCCCGGCACGGGAGGGCTCGGCGTCTTGCCCGCAGGGTTCTCCAGCCATTGCGACATTTCGCGGTTCGAGCCCGGCGAACCGATAGAGTTTAGCTTTCAAGTTTCGGCGGGGGGTTCCGAGAGCCTGTTTCTGGCGCCTGTCGGAGGCATGAACCGGTTCCGCGTCTCCTCAGAGTGGCCCCACCCGAACTTCACAGGCTCCGGCCTTCCGTCTTTTCGCGAGATAACGGCGCACGGGTTTTCGGCGGAATGGAACATACCCAATCTAGTCAGGAACTATCCGCAGACGGCGGACATGGAGGGATGGGCCCCGGTGACGCGCCCTGGCGCCGAATACGGCTACTACGGTGAGAATGACGGGCGGGCGCCCGCCGGATACAATTTGACGGAGTATTTAGCCGGCGTGGAGTTCTTCGAGCCGGTATTTCATTATTCCCTTTTGATCAGGGCGGCCAAGTATGCGGCGCTGTTCATAGCGCTTACGTTCCTCGGAGTCGCGATCTTCGAAAATTATTCGTCCGCAAGGGGCAGGGCGAAGCTGGGCATTATCCAATACTGCGTCATCGGCCTCGGGCTGTCGATGTTCTATCTGACGCTGCTTGCGCTTTCGGAACACACGGGGTTCACGGCGGCCTACCTTGCCGCCGCAGCCGTGAATATGTTCATGACAGCCGCCTACATCGGTTCGGCGCTGAAACGCCGCAAGCCGGCCCTTTTGACGGCGGGCGTCCAGGGTGCGCTTTACGTCCTGCTCTTCTTCATCCTGCGGATGGAGGATTACGCGCTCTTGGCCGGAAGCGTCATGCTGTTAGCCGCGATAGCGGCGCTCATGGCAGTCACCAGAAACATGAGCCAGACGGATGCGCCGCAGTCCGAGAATCATAAGAAGGCTGATTTATTCTAAATCAACTCGTCTATTGCCGTATCCAAATAAACCTTCTTTGGCTACACTGATTTCAGGCCGGCATCGGAGCTGGAACAGCGCTGCCACGAGGACGTGTCCGCGACGATGGACGAGAAGTCCTTGTATGTAACCTGCGCGGGTCCCGCGCCTGGTATGGCCCGCACGTATTTGCGCAGGGCATAGTCGACTCGGACGCGCCCGCTCTCTTTAGCCTTGCTGTAAAAGGCGGCGGCGGACGCCGCGATTTCTATCATCCTGTCATATGTCTTTGGATCCGGCTTCGACGCGAAGCGCAGTATGACGTGAGCGCCGGGCGTCCCCTGGGCGTGGAACCATGTGTCGTCGCTGTCAGCGAGGCGGAACGTGACGTAATGGTTGCCCGCCGCGCTGAGCCCTATCAGCATCACGGCGCTTTCCTCCGCGAACTCCAGACGCCTGTGAGGGGGCTTCAAGCGCTCTTTTTGCTTTTTCCCCTTTGGCTGCGCCTCATCCGGCGAGAGCTCGCCCATCATCGATTTGATGGTGAGCGCGTCTGAGTGGCACGCCAGGAGCGCTTCCTGCTCCCTTATGACGTCCCTTTCGGAGTATAGCCGGGGCAGGATGGCCCTCGACCGCTCGGCCGAAGCGCGTTTTTTCCTGTACTTGGCGAAGCAGCGCTCCGCGTTTCCCTGCGCGTCCCTGTCTGGATCGAGTTCGACCCGTCGTATGGTTTCGCCATCTGTGCCCCACTCCGGAAGGTCGGCCGACGAGGCGCGCGGCGGTATCCTCCCGATGTTTGCTAAAATCGCCTGCCCGTCGCGCTTGAACGCGTCCGCGGCGGAAGCGTCACTCTGCGCGGCCTCCGCTTCGGCTATCTTTTTGGCGTTGGAGGAAGCGAGCCGCCCGATCCTCGAAGCGGCCGCCTTGCGCGCCTTGGCCGTGTGGCGCGCCATGAGGGGCAGGATGACGCATTCCCTCGCGGCCGCGAGCGCCGATCCCGCGTCGAGCCGCGTTGCCCCGGCAAGCGGCTCAGGGAACAGCGTCACGTACTGGCCCAGCATTTGGTATAAGGGAGGCTCGCCTGACATACGCCGCAAGACTTTCCCTGCGTCGTGTTCGCCGCTAGCCTGGCAGATCTCCTTGATCGCAGCTATGAGCGGCTTCCCGATGCCAGACACGCCGTCCAGCCTTTCCGGGCCACAGGCGAAATCCTCGGGCGGCACTCCTGCGATGGGCGGCGGCGGCGCGTATGGCTGGCCTGGGATGACGGACCGGTATCTGTTCGTTTCCGGGTGGATATGCTTGGCCGATTCGATCACGGTCCCGCTCTCGTCCAGGAGCGCTAGGTTGCTGTACCTGCCGGATGCCTCGAAAACGAGCTTCTTTGTCTGGCAGAAGCCGGCGCCCACCTCGCGCCTGAAGGTGATTTCGAGCACCCTGTCCCTGCCCAGGGCGGCAGCCCCCGTCAGTTCCGCTCCGACGGCGTGAGATTTTACGGCGCTTTGCAGGGGCGGCCGCGACGACGCCAGCTCGGACATCGCACGGATCTCGTCCGCGTGGGCCAGGCAAAGGCCATAATTCTCCGCGTCCCACGAGAAAAAAATCACCCTCTCGCCTGGAAACGACAGGGCGAGCCACTTGTCCCCGGATTCGGCCCGTCGGAGCCTGTTCCGGCAAAAGGACGCGACGATCTCGCGAGAGACGGCCTCTATCAGCTCAGGGCCTAACGACACAGAAACCCCTCCGACTGGCGTCCCTATCGCTCGTTTATGACGACAGTGCCGCCGATCAGGTCGTGGAGCGTCCGCCCGTCCTTCCTGAGCAGCAGAAAGCAGAGGTCTATGGCGACGAGCGGCGGCACTGACAGCAATATCTTGATCAGCGACCTGAGTACGGTATTGCGGAGAAACGAACGTTTCCGCCCGCTCGCGCTCGTTATCCGCAGGCCGATGATTTTTTTCCCCCAGGTCTGGCCGCGCCTATAGATGAAGGCGATATTTATGAGCGATGCGACGAAAATCCCGGCTACTGGCACGGCGTGATACATCACGATGGTGTAAAAGCTCGCCTCGTAATACAAGCCGAGCATGGAAAATAAATAAGGCAGCAGACTGAAAAGTCCGACGCAGACTATCATGACGGCCAGGGCCATGATCGATGAGATCAGCGAGTCAATTAGCAGCGCGAAGAAGCGCGGTTTGAGCGTGGCCACGCTCTCGCCGCTTTTGTGCTGGCGTGCGTGTGTCTGCCTTTCGAAGCCAGGGGACGGCGCGCGCCAGGCTTCCGCCGCATACGCCCCGGTTGCCGAGACTTGCGGGGACAGCTCCGGGATCGACGGGAAAGCGGGCGACAGCGGGATGTTTTGTATGAAGAGCGCCGCCAGCTCCGTGTCCCGCGCCATGACCCAGCCCCTTTCGGCGTTTCCTGGCTCAGGGTTCCAGACGAGGGTCTGGTCGGTGAGTTTGCCGCTCTGAGCCATCTTTCGCAGTTGATCCTCGCCGTATGGCCCCTCGGCCTGCCCCGCAAAAGCGCAATGCCACTCCTTGAAGCTCGGCGCAGTGATGCTGCCGTACCCGCCAGATTTGTCAATCAACTCTCGATTTCCCTCCTTGCCGGTTCTTCGTCAGACGCGGCCGCAACTGTTCAGTTGTTCCAATTTTATTGTATAATTTGTTTAAAATCAATGACTCGTTGTTACGACATGAGTGTCCGACGGCGTATGTTGTATAATGAGCGAAATTCAAAGAAATGGCCGCAGCCGTTCGCGCTGGGCGGGCCGACACTTTAGGAGGACAGCCACAATGGACAGGCAAGACGCGCCGAAGGCTCTCATATCGGTATGGAACAAGGAAGGGATCGCCGAGCTGGCTGGCGCTCTCGTGAAGGCGGGCTACGAGATAGTGTCCAGCTCGAATACGGCGAAGTATCTCAGGGACGTCGGCTTCGATGTGACGGAGGTACTTGACCTGACTGGTTTCCCGGCGATTCTGGGCGGCCGGGTCAAGACGCTCCACCCGAAGATAATGGGCGGCATCCTGGCGAGGCGCGGGAATCAGGACGACGAGGCGGCCCGCGTCGAATACGACATACCGCTAATAGATATCGTGGTCTGCGGCCTCTACCCGTTTGAGGAGACCGCGCGCGGCAACCCGACCAAAGAAGAGCTGATAGAGAAGATCGACATCGGCGGCGTCTCGCTGATCCGGGCGGCCGCCAAGAATTACGCGGACGTGGCGGTCATAGCCGACCACGCGGACTACAAGACCGTGATGGACGCGCTCGGCGGGGACGGCGTAACGGAGTCCCTGCGCAAGGATCTCGCGATAAAGGCGTTTCGCCTGACGGCCTCCTACGACGCCACCATATGCGAGGCGCTGGCGGACGCGCTTGGGGCGCCGGAGCGCGACGAGACGGAAAAGGTGATCCCGCTCCGAATGGTACAGGCGCTGCGCTACGGGGAGAACCCGTACCAGAGGGCCGCCCTCTATATGCCGACGCTGTCCGACCCGGTGTTTGAGCAGCACTCCGGCAAAGCGCTGTCATACAACAACCTGCTGGATCTTGACACGCTCCTCAAGGGTCAGGCCATTTTCAAGGGAAGCAACGTCTGTGTCATCGTAAAGCACACAACCCCGTGCGGGATAGCGGAGGCGCCGGACACGCTGTCCGCCTACGCGCGAGCGCTTGAGAGCGACCCGGTTTCCGCGTTTGGCGGCATCGTCGGATTCACCGGGAGGGTAGACAAGGCGCTGGCGCAAAAGCTCGCGGAGCATTTCTACGAGATAGTGGCCGCGCCGGAGTTCGACCTGGAGGCCGTCGAGTTTTTGCAGGCGAAGAAGCCGAACCTCCGCTTGCTCACCGTCACCGGGTACTACACGCCAAGGGAGCAGGTGACGGCGAACAGGGCGGGTTTTTTAATCCAGGGCGAGACATTGCCGCCCCCGCCCGTGCAGTCAGAAGGGCATTGGGAGGGCGAGCCCAGGCCGGATCTATGGGGTGACCTGCTCTTCGCGTGGAGGGCGGCCAGCCTCGCGAAGAGCAACGCCGTCGTGCTGGCCAAGGACTTTGCAACCGTGGGCATCGGGGGCGGTTTCACCAACAGGGTGGATGCCGTCCGGTACGCGATCGAACAGGCGGGGGATAGGGCGCGGGGTGCTGTCCTCGCTTCCGACGCATTCTTCCCGTTCCCCGACTCCGTGGAGCTTGCGGACCAGGCGGGCGTGGCCGCCATCATCCAGCCGGGCGGCTCGCTCAAGGACGCGGACGTCGCCAGGCGGGCCGTGGAATTGGGCCTGAGCATGTTCGTTGGCGGGTCTCGGACGTTCCGGCATTGAAGAAGAAAATAAAGACCCTCTTCGGCGACCCGGAAAAGGTAAACGTCCTCGTGCTGGGCAGCGGGGGCAGGGAACACTGCCTCGTGGAGGCCCTGTCGAAATCGCGGGTTACGGCCGGTCTGCACTGCGCCCCCGGCAACCCTGGCATCGCGGGCATCGCGAGTGTCCACGACATAGACATACGTTACAGGCGGTCTGTCAAAAACCTCTGCGCCGCCCTTGAGATAGAGTTTGTCGTCGTCGGCCCGGAGGCACCGCTGGCGGACGGAGTTGCCGACGAACTCCGCGCGAACGGGATCAGGGTATTCGGCCCCGGCGCTGAGGGGGCGCGGCTCGAAAGCAGCAAGGCGTTCGCCAAGCTCTTCATGCGCCGGCACGATATCCCGACGTCCCCCTTCGACATCTGCGCGAGCGTCGAGGAGTGCCGCGCCGCCCTGATGACCAGGACGCCTCCATACGTCATCAAGGCGGACGGCCTTGCGTCGGGGAAGGGCGTGTTCCTCCCGGACGATATCGAAGAGGCGCTGTCCATCTGCGATGAACTCATGAGAGGCGAAAAACTCGGCGTTGCCGGAAAGAAGATCGTCATAGAGGACTTCTCGCCGGGCAAGGAGCTGACAGTCCTGGCGATTACCGACGGCAGCGCGTACAGGTTGCTTGAGCCGAGCCGTGACCACAAGCGGGCGTTCGACGGCGACCGGGGGTCGAACACAGGAGGCATGGGCGCTTACGCCCCTGTGACGCTGCCGCCCGGCGTGATGGACATGGCAAGGGACAGGGTGCTCGTCCCGACGCTGGGCGGACTCAAGATGGAGGGCATAGATTTCAGGGGCGTCCTCTATATGGGCCTGATGCTGGACGAGGCAGGAGGGTCGCCCTCGGTATCGGTGGTCGAGTACAATGTCAGGTTCGGCGATCCGGAGACGCAGGCCGTCGTGCCGCTCTACGGCGGAGACTTGGGCGAGGCCATGCTGGCGGCCGCCGATGGCAGGCTGGGCGAGTGCGAGGCCGCACATAGCTCTGGCTGCTCTCTCTGCGTCGTGATGGCGTCAGGCGGCTACCCGGGGGCCTTCAGAAGGGGGTTCCCGATATCGGGGCTGGACAAGGGGCTGCCTGGCGTACACGTCTACCACGGAGGCACAGGCTATGGGCATAAAAGAAATGCGGCAGGCGAGAAAGGCAAGAGAGAAATATTGACCGCCGGCGGGCGAGTCCTCTCCGTCGTCGGGACCGGCGACACGTTCGCCGAGGCTAAGGAGAGGGCATACGCGATGACTGGCGCCATAAGTTTCGAGGGCGCGCACTACAGGAAAGACATCGGATGGAGCGAGGATTGACAAAATTATGGGAAAAGAACCGATAGTCGGGATTCTGACCGGATCCGCGTCGGATCTGGGCGCGGCGTCCAAAGCGGCTGATGTCCTGGCTGAGTTTGGCGTGCCGTTCGAGGCTGGCATCGCCTCCGCTCACCGCACGCCGGAGGACGTGGTGAACTACGCGGCCGGGGCCAAATGCCGCGGCGTCAAAGTAATCATAGCGATGGCCGGCCTCTCGGCCGCGCTGCCTGGGGTCATAGCGTCTCACACGACGCTGCCGGTCATTGGCGTGCCTATCGCGTCCGGCCCGCTGTCCGGGGCTGACGCGCTCCTGTCCGTTGCGCAGATGCCGCCGGGGATCCCGGTTGCCAGCATGGGCATAGACGGGGCCCGCAACGCCGCGATACTGGCGCTGCGCATAATCGCGCTCTCGGACGGCAGCCTGGCCCAAAAGCTGGACGAATGGGGCAAAAAAGCCGCCGACGCCGTGCGGGCGAGCCGCGAGAAAATGACTGACATGCCAAACATGCCGGCCATACCGCCGAGCGCGTTTGAGAAGGGGAAAAAGCAGTGATCATAACGACAACGCACACGATAGAGGGCTACAAAATCACGGATTACAGGGGCATCGTCGTCGGCGAGGTGGTGAGCGGCGTCAATTTCGTCAAGGACATCGCGGCGAGCCTCACCAATTTCTTCGGCGGGAGGTCAGGCAGTTACGAGAACGAGCTGATAGCGGCCCGCGAAAAAGCGATCGCCGAGATGAGCGACAGGGCGGCCAGACTGGGCGCGAACGCCGTCGTCGGCGTAGACCTCGACTACGAGGTCCTAGGCCAGGGGAACATGCTGATGGTCACCGTCAGCGGCACCGCCGTGAAGGCGGATAAGGCGTAAGGAACAGCCGGCTCTCATTTTTCAACAGGTTCTGTCAAGCAAACGCGCTTCTGGCATGGCCTTCTTCTATGCCTACGGTTGTCTGTCGGACGTATGCTCTAGCGCGGTGAAGAAGGCACCAATGGATCCGGCGGCTAACAGGGCGGCGGGGATCGATATTTCACCAGCGCTAAGTGGTATCGTCGGCTCTATGGCCGTGGCGTTGCCCAGGAGGCCGAACGCGGCGGCTACGCCGGCACGGCCGATGATCCACCCCAGTGCGACGCCAGATGACAGGAGCATCGTCCCCTCCAGCCAGGAGATCGCGGCCAGCGCTCCATGCGGGACGCCCAGGATGTGGAGGAGTTCCCGCTCGTCCCTGCGGGATGCGCCCGACCAGTAGAGTATCAGGATGGTCGTGAGGAGCGTGCACACCGCGACTGAACGCACTACGGCGCGTAAAAACTCCTCGCCCTGCCCGATGATTGAGAAAAGCCGGACAGCCGTCTGCGCCGGGAACACGACCTGGCAGGACTGGTCGCGCTGATATGAGGCCAAGAGGCCGTAAGCGTCGGCGTAGGACCTGGGCCTTATCAGCATCGCCGTCACCTCGCCGCCGCTTTCGCTTTCATGCCCGTCTCCGCCGTGATCATGCTCAGCCCAGACACTCGCTATGTCTACCAGTATCGCCCTGTCATAGGGGCCGTGTACGCTATGGCAGACGCCTACGACCTTGAAGGGCGTCCCGTGTTCCTCCCCGCCGATTGAGCCGTGGGTCGTGCGGAAGATGTCGCCGGGCCGCAGGCCCGTCAAGGCGGCGGCCTTTGCGCCGACGACCGCCTCGAAAGCGCCGTCCCAAAAACGGCCCTCTTTGATCCGGAGCCATGGTACGCCCTTCACCTTTACGTCCGTTATCGCGCTTGTCGTCCCCACGACCGGAAGCCCCGCATACGTGTCGCCCAGCGCCACAGGGATCGCGAGATCGACGCGGCTGTCGTCCGACAGCCGTTGCGCAGCGTCGGCAGGTATGTTGCCTGCGGGGACGTCCTGTAGGAACACGGTGTTCAGCACGAGCTGGTACGGGCTTCCCCTCACCCCGGCGGCTATGTCGAATGGCGCCACGGCGTTTACCAGGCCCAGCCTGAGTCCTGACGCTGCCAGGAAGAGCGCGACCGCCAGCCCCGACGAGAAGGCGATCACAGATACTACCGAAAACGTTTGAAACGGCCGCGAGGAAATGCGGCGCAGTGCCACGCGCAGTACCGTCGTAACTCTCATAAGGCCGCCTCGCTTCCTATTTTCACCGTGCGTGGGAGCGCGCGCCTCACGGCGTCGTCATGGGTCGCCACGATCAGAAGCGCCCTCCGCTCGGCGCACAGCTCCGTCAGCATCCGGATCACGACGCGGGCGTTCTCCGCGTCGAGGCTCGCGGTCGGCTCGTCGGCCAGTATCATGGGCGGCCTGTGGATGACTGCGCGGGCGACGGCGGCCCTCTGCCTCTCTCCGATGCTCAGTTTCGCCGGGCGCGAATCCTTGCGGCCGTCCAGCCCTAGGCGCGTTAAGAGGCTGGACGCCCTGGATTCCGCCGCTTTGACGGGGACGTGTGATATCTCCGAGGCGAGCATCAGGTTTTCGAGGACGCTGAAATCTGGCAGCAGGTTGATGTCCTGAAATATATACCCGACGGAGACGGCCCTCCACGCGGCTTCGGCGTTTCCGAGGCGCGCGATGTCCTGGCCGGCGAATCGGATCTCTCCGAACGTGGGCTTCGTTATCGCCGCGAGCATACGCAGCAGTGTCGTCTTGCCGCTCCCGCTGGGGCCTGTCACTGAGATCGCCTCGCCGGGATACGCGGTGAGCGGGCCCAGCCGGAGCGCGGTCATATTGCTGCCGTCGGGCTGCCGATAGTCCTTGCGGATGGAGGATATCTCCAGAAGCGGCCTTGGCGGGGATTCGCCGCTTATTTGCCATATGCTTGGTATTTTTTCGGCGTCGCCTTTGATTTCCGTCACTTTACCGCCTCCACGCCGGTCGCGTATATGCGGACGAGGCTCACGAAGCCTGTCTCCTCGTCCGTCTCGGTGCCGAGCTCCAAAACCCCCGCGACCCGTATGGGGCGGTCGAAGGGCAGCGCCGTGGCTTCTTCCTTTAGAAAAACGAGGACGATATTGCTAGGCCAGTTCGCGTCAGTGGAACAGAACGGGCAGATGGACATAGGTACGCTCGTCAGCACGAAAAATTTGAGCGTAGGTTTGAGCGGCGGTGCCATAAAACCCTCCATGACGACGCTTTCGCCGTCGAGCGACAAGAGTTTCTCGGAAAGGGTCAGCCCGAGGGACGAAGCCGACGCGTACATCTCTTCGAAGCGCAGGAAATTTTTCTCTGGTTTTTGGGCTTGCCCGGCTTGCGCCGCGTCCGATCCTGCTGACAAGACGGCGGCAAAAACAGCGAGGGCGGCCAAGGCCAAGAAGGGGTAGATCAGCGCGCCAGGCGCGCTGATCCGGCGCTTCGTCCTGTTTAGGGAGGGGAGGGGCGATGGGGCCGCCCCTCTCGTTAGGGGAGATGTGAGATGTATGTGCATCTTAGGAAAACGCTAATTTAGTATTATTAGTATCGGCCATTTAATCGGCGATCCTTAATAATTAATCGGGTTATTTTGTAGGATCCAGCCCAAGTGCGCCGACTATCCCGTAGAATACCTCCGTGTTGTCCATCACACCCTTGAAGTAGTCAGCACCCGGCCCGGCCGCCGAGAGCGGCACGTCATCGGCAGTGTGGACCTCCTGCGACTCGTTCACGGGGATGTTGCCTACGTACAAGGCCCCGCCCGGAGCGCGGTTTGCGTTCGCTGTCGCCGCGTCACCGGACATGATAGCGGGGGATACCGGTTTCGAGTGAAATTTGAAGTCCTCGTAGTAGTCAGGGTGGTTCGCGTACCCGATGGCGAGCGTCACGTCCGGGGCAGGGTCGTCAGGGAAGCCGTCCCTGTCAAGATCGAGGTACGTCGGGAATATCGAGTTCGCGTATGTCCTGACCGCCTCGCGCCCCTTTTTTCCGTCGCGCTCGTGGTAAGTGCCTACGATGCTTATGCCGTGCGCGTGGTCAGCCGTGGCGATTATGAGCGTCGAGCCGTCCCTCGCCGCGAACTCCCGTGCCGCGCCTATGGCCTGGTCAAACTCTATCGTGTCATACGCGGAGCGCTGCCAGTCCATCGCGTGGATCTGCTTGTCGATGCACGCCCCCTCCACCATGAGGAAGAACCCGTTTTCGTTCCTGCTGAGGACTTCGATGGCCTTTTTTGTCATCTCCACGAGGTTTGGCTCGTCCTCGAAGCCGTTGAGCACGTCTTGCGCCCTCAGTATCTCACGGTCGAGGTACACGTTCATATTGTCGAGGTTAAAGAGCCCCAGGATCTTGTCGCCGTTCGCGGACGCTAGCTCCGACCTGTTCCCGGCGAACGCGTAGCCCTTCGCCTTGAACTCATCGATCAGGTTGCGGTCATCCTTGCGCTTGGAACCGGGGGTGCTTTGCGGCAGGAACTGCTGCGACCCGCCGCCCATTACGACGTCAGCCTTCGCCAGTTCGCCCGCTATGAAGTTCTGCTCGGCGCGCCGTCTCGTGTGGGCCACCATCGCGGCGGGCGTCGCGTCCGTTATGTTCGAGGTCGTGACCACGCCGACGGACATCCCCCGGACGCGCTTCACTAGCTCCGCGATATTCTCCACCTTCGGGTGCGCCATCGGATCCGGGTCCGAGTTCTCGTACACGCCCATCGCGTTCACGACGGACTTGTGTCCCGTTGCGTAAGCCGAGGCGCTGTTCGCGGAGTCCGTCACGAGCGAATCGTACCCCGACGTCGTGATGAGCGCCGTGCCGCCGTTCATCAGCTCCATCTCCAGAAGGCCGTTGTACTTGCCCTGCGTGATGCCCTTCGAAAGTATGCGCCCTATCTGGCGGCTCTGCAACCCCGTGCCGTCGCCTATGAACAGGATCACGTTCTTGGCCCGTCTGTTTTTGGGCGGGGCCACGGTGTACTCCACGCGCTTTTTGTAGGTTTGCCCGCCCGCTTTTGCCTCTACGTCCACTACGATAGTCCCTACCTTCGTCAGCGTCACGTCGTCGAAGCGGCAACTGGCGAGCGAGTCACCGCGCTTGATGACGGGCGCTTTCCCGAACAGCTCTGCGGCGTCCCTGCCGTCGAGTTTCACCGAGATCTCATCGAACCGCGCCCCCCGCAGCTCGGCCTCCATGTCGAACTTCTGCCCGGCGAGGAACTTTGCCCTGTCGATGGGCAGCACGACGAGTTCGGCCGCTGTCGCGGAACCGGCGAACAGCATCAGCATCCCAAGCGCGGCGAGTGTCTTTACCTTCCAGCATGACATTTTCGATACCCCCATATGAGAATTGTTTACGGGAACCAGACTACCCGAAAAAAATGTAGCGATTATTTCGCTGTTGTAAAAAACATGTTACGAAACCGGTAGCGTAGCAGCATCGCGCCTCCCGCATCCTCAGCCGGCGATTTGACCTGTGGCACGACAATATGCCTTTCAGACCGGAGCTTGTTTTTTTAACGCCAATATGCGCTCTCATATTTTTACCAATTGACAATTAGGACTAAATATATTAGGATTCTATAATCTTTAGAAAGAGGGATAAAAGTATTTTCATATGAGTCTTAAGGCACTATTTTCACCAAAGAGCGGGACTAAAGGCCTAGAAGCGCGAAGGGATCAGGGCGGCGGATGAAATTTAGAATAAAGCTTTGAGAATAATTAAAGGAGTGTTAATTATGATCTCGGACTCGGCAAAGAAACGTGATTTTTGGAGAAGGTTTATAGCAGCGCTGATCCTCGCGCTGTTTATGACTCAGTCGTCGCTGCCATACGGCGCTGGCATCGCATGGGCGGAGCCCGTTGCTGTCTCGGACTCCGGGCTCTCCCTCCCAGCGACGCTCAAGAGCGAGGTGGCGCTCGGCGCAGAGGACTTGTTAGGCGTAGGCGCGGAAACCATGGTCGACGCAAACGTGCTGTTCATGATCGACGCCAGTGCCGCGATGCAGTTTCAACCCAAGGGCGTCATGCCTTCGGTGGTGCTGGCCAACAGCCC
This sequence comes from Synergistaceae bacterium, assembly GCA_031263445.1. Classification (GTDB taxonomy): domain Bacteria; phylum Synergistota; class Synergistia; order Synergistales; family Synergistaceae; genus JAIRNC01. Next base: position 22,772 of record JAISFV010000009.1, read on the forward strand.
GACGTGGCGGAACAGCGGACGTCCAGGGGCAAACTGGCCCGCGACATACGAAAATTATGGCTACACCGTAGATAATGTAATAGCTATGATGAGAAACGCTACGTTTGGCATAGGCGCCATGCCGGTCTCCTGGAAGAACCAAAATCTCCGCGCCGAGCGGAATATCTACGGGCAGGATCTCGACACCAGCAACAATTACGTGAAGCATTCTAGCAATATCGCGGAAGATCTGGCCGCGAACGCGCAGCACTACTACGCGCCATTCCGGACGAGCGCGGCAAGCGGAACGGTGAGGGATGGGTATAGATGGCAGGTTACACCGCTCGAGGTATGGCGTAACGGCTCGACCGCGTCTCATGTCGGCACCACACATTACAATTTGACCGCTAGCGAACGCGGGACATCTACCACGGCTTTTACATATAGAGGCAATGCAAGCCTGACAGGCACGAGCAACGCGTATCCGTACGCGTTGATATTCAAGGATCCGAGCTATTGGGTGACCGGGCTGCCCGCTAGTAGGCTTAACTCGGACGGGACGGCGAAGGATCTTGGAGATCTGGTTCCCAACGACAGCAAAATGTACATAACAAAGCTCGTCCTGTGGGGGCTGCTGGAGGACCGTGATTTGTGGGCCAAGATGAGGTTCGGGCTTGCCACGACGTATCTGCCTACTACCAACGACTCCAGATTCACGGATACTGATGATCATACGGGGTTAAATGACCGCTTCGATTTCAACGGGATGTACAAGGTGTGGCCGTGGGGGTCGAACATCTGGACGTCAAAGAGATTCACATATTACGGCAGTGTTGCGTGGCCTACCAGCGGCTGGCCGTCCGATAGCAACCTAGACTATAGGAAACGATTTGTAAACGGGGCATTGACTCAGGCCATTACTGGCAACGTCCGCGGCTATAACGCGCTGGACGCCCAGTACTATCCGATGTGGTCTCACCAGACGGTGGATCCGCTGTATACCTCTATTACCGGCGGCACTTCTGAAAAAAGGATCATGCAGAACGTATATAAGATGCTTCACAGAGGGTCACTGCTCGTTCCGATCCGAGGCTACGATGAGTCCTGGACGTTCAGCGGAAGAACATCGATTAAGCACGTCGATAGAGTAAGACAGTGGATAAACGGCTTCGCCGACCTCAGCCACGGTGCCTCGACCACGACTTCACCAGCACCTATAGATAACGCGGGCAGGAAAGCGCAGTGGCACTATTACAGAGACCCTGAGATAGGGGTGGCCGGGGTATTCATTCTGCCGCACGCCATTTATCCGGACCCGAGACCCTTATACGGGATGGATCGCTCAAAATATTTGGATAATATTTACACTAACGGTCAGAGCAGTACCGCTGACGGTGTCGAGACAGCGGTATGGTACTCGCACAGGACTAACAACACGGACTACAGGTATGACCGGTTTGCCAGCAGCACAGAACTGGAGAACGACGAGCAGGAGACGAAGAGCCGCTTCAACGGCGGTTCTGGAGAGGCTGCGGGATCCGTGATCGACTTCTTCTCCCCGCCTGTAAATAAATACTCAAGCCTCTCTCCATATTCTTACCCTATAAGATCCACCTGTGAGCCAAACTGGCTTATCGTGGTCACCACCGGGCAGGAATTAAAGCCGCTGAGCAAGAACGTCGTTGAGGATGACGAAGACGGCAAGGTCACGCTAAATGCCTCCGGTTCCTATATATACACGACGGCTCAGGCTATCAAGAACCTTTACGACGCCACTAACAAGGCAAATAAAAGCAATGCTTCCTTTGTAAGCAATAATGACAACCCGCTCAGGGGGAATAAAATTTACACTTATTACAGGGGAGTCTCAATGTGGGAGCGAAACAGGAGCGGCGATCTGACAAAGTCCGTCCCGGAGACGGTGGATCTCGACGAGCCGATCCGTACTCTTGTAATAGGCATTGTCCCTGAGGTAAATGATACCTCGCTGAGCGCGGTAGAGCGCAGGGATGTCGAGGAAATGCATATCAATCTCGCCAAGATGGCGGCCGCCGGCCAGGGCGGGAACCCGGATGACATAAAGACGTACGCCGACGCAGAGAACGCTCAGTATCCAGCCTTTACAGCGAGCGATCCGGCCGGGCTCATGGCGGCGATCAAGATGGCGTTCACAAAGATAAACGACAGCACGGTCAAGCAGCCCGGATCTGGAACGCTGCCGCAGTCAGAGGCGCTCGACGACCTGGGCGACGGTGCTTCCGACATGTACAGCTACCAGTACAGGATCATGAACAGCAACCAGTGGGAGGCCCAACTGATGCGCGACGTAGTCTCCACGGATGCGCAGGGCGACGTTAGGCTCGACCACAAATGGACGATAGGCGAAGAGGGCGACCCGGGGCACAAAATAGTGCCGTCGTCCGGTAAGAGGAATGTCCGGTTTTGGAATGGCAGCAGCCTGGTGAAGCTGGAAGACAACGTAACGCTCTTTGGCAATCAGACTCATATCAAAATCGGAGACATCTACCCGCCGTCCGGCAGTGGTTTTACGGCTGAATGGCCGCCGGAGCGCGCTTTCGCGGACTGGCTGTGGGGAATTGACTACGCGTACTCCAAGGGCATGTCGGGCATGTCGTATGCCCGTTCTCACATGTTGACGGATATCGGGCAGGACGGCGCCGTGATGGTGAACGACGCGCGGGCCACTTCTGGAGAAGGCCCGCTTCCGGGCTACAACGACTGGGCGAAAAATCTTCCGGACAGCGGCGGAAAAGGGGAACAGGATCCGATGTTCTACGTGCAGACGAACGACGGCCTGCTCCGCCTCATCGGGCCTACGTCACGCGACAACGGCAGGGAGATAATGGCCATACTCCCTCCGCCGTCAATGATCCCGTCGCGCCTGGCCGCGCTGAAGACGAAAGCGGAAGCGGACGTACGGCGGTGGCTTGACGTACCTGGCCCCGAGAGCATGGGCGGCTACAGGTCGTACCCGGCGTTTACGCTGGACGGCTCGCTCCAGACGCGGAATTTCTACCTCGAACATGAGGACATCGGAAAATATCAGTGGGGCAAATATTTGCTCGGCGCTCTCGGGCGCGGGGGGAAGGGGCTGTATATGCTCGACGTGAGCGATCATGACCTGCCAAAGCTGATGTGGTACAGAGAGGCGGTCAGCAGAGATACGCTCGTCCGTTCGGATGGCGGCACATCCTACGTATACGGTGAAAGCGATCTGAGTCACGCCAATTTAACGGCGGAAACGGCCTATCTCAAACTCGGATTCAACAGCCCCCGCCCTGGAATGGGAGTCGCCCGTATGAAAGACAGCGATAGTGAAAATACTGATAAAAAAGGCATGAGGAACTTCATAGCGCTCGCCGGCGGCGCTATGTCAGACGTGCCGCCCGACCTGACGAAAAACGGCGATGAAGGCGCGACGCTCCTGATGATAGACCCTCAGGACGGTTCGCTCCTCGGGGCGTTCGACGGAACCTCCCTGGACTTGAACTTGAACTGGAGAGTGTCGCTATCCAATCAGGGCCTCGCCCCGGCTATGGGCATGATGGTCTCGGAACCGGCTCTCTACCGCTCAAAGGAAAGCCCATATATGACAGGCGGAGTCATCGCCGCCGACAACAGGGGGAGTATATTCCGCGCCGACCTGGAGGACAGGGAGTCTAATTCGCCGCTTGATCCGGACGAATGGCGCATAGCTACCATCGCTACGTTGCAGACGGACTCTGAAAAGGGAACCGGCGGCAAGAGCTACGCCATACCCCATGGCGTCGTCGTCGGGATGGAGAATGGCACGGACAACATGTGGATCGCCGGCGGCACCGCCGATGTCAAGGTCAGGAAAAACGCCGGGTCAGACGACTTGGAAGGCGTGCTCGAGAACGACAAACAGATGATATTCTCCTTCATGACTGGCCCCTCTCAGACGAGACTGCACACGAGGGATGATTTCCAGTTGCTCGACCAGGACGATCCAGACAACATATTCTCGCCGGACGGCGGGAAATCTGGCTGGTATTTCACGCTTGATGAACCGCAGGGTAGTTTCAGGGAGTACGTGTCGGTGAAGCCGATTTTAATAAACGGGACGCTCTACGTCGTGACATTTTTACAGAAGGCGATAAAAACTGAAGATTCCTCGCTCTGCGTAGTCGATATTACCAGGCAGCTTGACGGGGAGAGCCGGCTCTATGCCGTCGACATCCGCACCGGAAGGCCGACGCTATGGAAAGACGAGAACGGAAATGCCACAAAATACCTGCGGTTCGAGCATATCCGTATAGTAAGCCTTACGGTGTCCGCGAGAGGCGGCAAGGGTAAACCCATCTTTACTTTCGAAATTCTCGATAAAAAGAAACATAACCTTGCGGAAATAATGAAACAAAATGGAGGTATAAAGCCATTCGATCGAGACGGAGACGGAGAGCCAGATGGAGGTATAACCCCTACACCGTTAAACCCGTCAGTCTCTCCGAGTGGGACTATCGTCAATTACTGGCTGACAAAGTGAGATAAAATAAGAGAAAGCCAGGTGTCCCTGACGCAGGGCGCCTGGCTTTTTTAATGGCGTATGTGTGCCAAACGGCCGTTTTCATTTGATCTGCGATTCCTTTATTTGCTATAATGCCCGTAACGTGCCGTTCCGGGAGGGATGAGGCTGAGATGTTCACAAGAAAGCGCATGAAGTTGTTTACGGCTATTTTCCTGTCACTTTATCTGCTCGGCGGATTTGCCGGGCCAAGTATGTTTCCGCGTCCTGGCGCCGCGGAGTGCGCGCCGTTTGACGGCGGGTACGTCCCTTCCGTTATGGCGACCGTCGAAAAGATAAAGCCGTCGGCCTGGGTAATGAGAGGCGGCAAGCGGTTTGAGCTCAGCGCCGGATCCGGGATCCGGGCGTTTGACTCTGTCCTGACCGGAGACGGCGGCGCCGTCACGCTGAAGTTCATCGACGGCACCACTGTCGACCTTTCGCCGTACAGCGAGCTTTCTATACTGGATGTCACGCACACGCCGAAAGCGTCCCGGTTCTCCGTCTCCCTGGCGATGGGCGGCGCGCTGGTACATACCGGCGGAATCGGGCTCAGAAACGCCGAGGGTGTCAGCATCGCCACGCCAAAGGGCTTCGTCAGGGCGAGTGACGCCGTCGTGTGGGTCGGGGTGGGCGGCGGCGAGGAGATCGTGAGGATCGAGGACATGACGGAGGGGCAGCGTGTCTCGGTCTACAACTCCGTCACGTCGGAAATCCTCGTCACAACGTCGCCGAGGTATGGGATCATGACGGACTCGGAAAACGTGATGCGCACTGTGGAGCTTGCGCCGCGATGATCTGACGCCTGATGACTTATCCGGATTTGCGTCACTGGTTTATGTCGATCTTGGCGCCATGCCCCCGGCGCATGAAGAGAAGCCCGTCAAAAAAACGCTTACGATCCCTTCATGGCTCAACGTCGCGGCGGAGCGCAAAAAAATAAACTTCTCGGCGACGTTGAAAGACGCGCTTATCGAAAAACTTACGAATTAAAGAAGGACTGGCTTATCGTCAAAGGCTTTGCAATAAACCTGCCTTTTAGCCGCTCCGCGCGGCAGCTCAGGCCTAGCTAAAGATAGGTCTTTAGGCTCTTTGATCTGGGACGATGATATCGTAAAATATGAAACGCTATGGCGGTTGAGCTTCATGGACTGCAAAACTCCGGAGGAAGGGTGTTGGCGCGATGCGCGGTATGAAAAGGGCGGCGTTCTCTCTCGTAGAACTCATGCTCGTGGTGGTGATCATGGGCATTGTGGGCGCTTTGATCCTCCTCAATATGTCTACGTCCGAAAGGATCGACGCGCAGGCGGAGGCCAGGCGGTATGTCCGTTCCGTGTACAGCGTCCGGGGCGCGTGGATCGCGTATATGGCTGACAGACACGTTTTCCTGGGCGTGCCTGGCGCGTCGGATATGGGCGCAGTCCTTAAGAGCCTGGATCTTTACGCCGACCGTGCCGGCTTGGCGGATGACGTGAAACGCTACGGCAGTCTAATGATAGAGACCGTCCCGGTGAATGCGTATTACTCGCACATATTCCTAGGGTTTGACGGTACCGGCGACTTCGGCGGCAAAACCCCTGGTGACACGATTGCCATACTTAACGGCGAGTTTGGCGCCGGTTATCGCCTCACAAGCGTAGACGCCAGCATCATAGACAGCGTGAAGAATAACAACCTTATGCTGAGGGTATGGTGACCTGTCGGCACAGCCGCGCCCGTAGATTTTGACGTGTCCAGGCCGCTCTCCTCCCGGGGGCGGCCTTGCCTTTTATAGGGTGCCTGGCGTAGCGTAAATTCGCCTTCTCGGGACTTTTGTCTCATTGCAAAAAGGTATATGATGCTATAAAATTAGTCCGATAGGCTTCAGGGGTATTTTGTTTTTGACTTTATTATGACATTTACGCGAGGTTGTGCTTTGAGATGACGGTTTCAATGCCCTGGAAAAGGAGAAGAGGTGCGTCGCTGGCCGAAATGGTCGTGGCACTGTACGTGCTTGGGATAGTGCTCCTTGGCATGATGGCAGGCATCGTGATCACCCAGGGGACTATGCTCTACAAGGAGCGCGAGCGCGCGACAGAGATAGCGTTGCGCACGCTGGAGAGGCAGGAAGCTCTTCCGTTCCGTGTCCTTTCAGCGGACGAGAGGACGATTAATGAGGGCATGTACACGATAACCATCGCCGAGCCCGTGTTCAACAAGGCCATAGTCGCTTCGGCGGACTCCGTCGATATAAGAGTGACTGTTGAGTGGAACAAGGGCGTGCTCGGGGGGCGCAGCATACAGATGAACAGGGAGGTGAGCGCCAGTGGCTGGCAGAGCGTCGGCGAAATTCCAGATTAGCGTCCGCCGGGCAGGCGGTTTTTCTCTTATAGAGGTGCTGATCGTGGTGCTGATAATGGGCATCGTGCTCGGCGTTACCGGTTCGCTCTTGGGCGGCTTTTACAGCATGTTCCAGGCGTCCGAGGATCAGAGTTCGGCGCGGATGCGCGCCCAGGCAGTATTCAACATCCTGTCGGTGCCGATACAGGGCGCCGGGATAGGCATACCGTCGAACGACATCGGATCTGCCTTCACGTTCGGTGCGGTCAGCTTTGGCATGAGGGGCTGGCGTACCCCTCTCAGCATCTCCCGCGACGTCCCGGGTGCCACGGAGGGCAATCAGTTGCGCGTCATCTACGGAGTCCCCGCCGGCCTCAAGTACGTCGGAAAGGAGATTAAAGGGGGAACGCAAACCGATATAGCGCCTGACAATGAAGACCCTCCCCAGCGAGTGAGCTTCACAAGGCAGATAGGGAACAAGCAGTTTTCGTCCACGACCGGCGCATCGAAAATTGACCCGTATGACATAACTTGGGTTGGCGGCTCTAATGGCGCGACGTCCGCACTCCTTGCTTTCCCTGGCACTGACATGATGTCTGTCATGGTGACCGATGGGTATCCGGCCTCGCAGTCCGGTGACGCTGTACGCGAGGTGGAATTCGAGACCCGGCGATTGTATTATGAGCCGCCCCTATTGAATAATGAGACGGATGAAGACCGACCAGGCTTTCGTTCCAGAAACGCGAACACGATAAGGACAAACCACGATATCTTCCTCATGCGCGGCGGCTGGGCATACGTCGACGTCATCGGGCGCGAGAGCACGTTCTGCTTCCTCAATATTTACGACAACGATACATTCGATGGCGTTACGGTGCCCCCGTCCGCAACGGACCCTGCTTTTTCAGGTTTCATGATCGAGGGCATCGCGGGGATATGGTTTGACACGGAGACGGGAGCCGACATGTGGAGGTTCGTCCGCGTGGAGGTCCTGGCCGAGGGGGATACTATGGACGAGGGCAGAGACGCGTCCAGGGCGGCGTTGGAGGGCAAGTGGGGTCCGCGCGGCGTCACGCTCAGGCCGGGCGTGTTTTACGAGGAGTTCTCCAGGGTATTCAGGCCGCGCAACCTCCAGCGGTAGCGCGTGTCCTTTAGGAGTGATGCGGTCATGAAACGGTTTTGTGCAATCAAATCCGGCAAACGCCGGGCGTTCTCGCTGATAGCCGTATTGGTGATAGCGCTCGCAGGGATGGCGCTCGTGGGCGGCATCCTGTACACGTTCAACTCGTTCGCCGGCGCTTCCAGGCAGGTCACGTCCGACTCGTGGGAGTACAATATCCTCCAGGAGGCTGTGGAGCAGGGCAAGACGTATGTAAGGGAAGAGATGATCAAGCATGGAAATAACGGTGGCGATGAACCGCTGACATGGAAAGAAAATGACTCAGCTAAGGTTGGCGCCATTGATGACCTGTTGATTCGCTCCCCAGCTGGAGGTCATTCACAGACAGGGCATTACATTCACAGGACGGTGAACGAAAGAGGCCTCAACGGGACGCTGGATTTGTATATTTACGCCATGGGCTACACCAGCAGTGACGTGGCGCCGACATTATCGCCCGCCGAGAGGGCGTTGCTGCCTCCGATGATGTCACCACTCCCCCCCAATGGAGGCGGAGGCGGGAGTGGTGGTGTATTGACTGCAACCCCATTAGGAACTAATTCTGATGAAGATGAGGAACCTGATGAGTACAAACTAGATATCGCGGCTTACCTCATACGCGCGGTATTCGTCGACGCCGATACCGGCGCTGAGAAATCCATAGAGACTGCGGTCATTCAGAGCATGAGGGAATAGGGGGTGACACAGATGGGCGGGACGCGGACGCCATTTTACCGCAGGAAGTTTTTCTTTACCCTGTTGCTAGTGTTGCTGACGGGGTTCTTTTTCATGGCCGTGACCAAGGCAGCGAGCGCTTGCGATGACTGCGACGAGCTTGGCACTGTGGACGCGGACGACGCGTATGACCGTTCACTCCGGCCCGACAGGGATCCAGTGGAGGGGTTCTGGGGCATCTATATCGACTGGCAGCCGGATCCCGAGTCAGCCAAGTCGTTCAGGATGGCCGTCGTCACGAACACATACGGCCTGTACCCCGAGGCCGACTACGTCGGGGTCGCCACGTGCAGCCTCCCCGGGTGTGACAGGGGTGAGATCAAGCTGCTGCTCAAAAAGACGGCCAGGGAAAACGAGTTCGAGGGGACGCTGCTCACCAAAAACGGCGGGGCTGTCGGGAAGGCTTTTCTGGTGGACGCCGACGACGGACGGCCGCTCGCGGCGCTCGACCTGAGGGGGCTCAGATACGAGGGCCGCGTGATGGCCAACTGGATGCTCCGCATAATCGGCGGCTGAGGCGTCATACCGATTTGTAATCAGCGGCCTTTGGCACTGGCAAACCCGCAGCGCAATATATGTCATTCTGTTACGCATCCGCCCAAGCGGCTTTTTTATTCGCCCTTGGGCGGTTATAATACCGTGGGGTAATTACAAGGAGGGGTTGTTTGAGATGGTAAATTTGCCTGTCAGCACCGTCATGTCCAACCTGCGCTCGTCGTCAGGCGAGTTGCGTGACGGTCTTTGACCTGCCGGGCCTTTTGTCCGCTGCGGAAAAACTGACGGAGCGCTCCCTGTCACCGGGCTTCTGGGAGAGCGAGGACGCCAAAGAAGTGACGAGGGATCTGGCGCTCGCCCGCTCGCGGCTCGACAAGTGGGACGAGGTCGCCTCGGAGCTAGCCGAGCTGGAGGCGTTCGCGGAGATGCTCGCGGAGGCTGACGACCAGGAATTGGCGGGGGAGTTCTATGAGAGGGCGGACGCGCTCGCCAAAAAGATAGAGGAGGACAAGATACTAGTACTGCTGGACGAGGAATACGACCCGTCGCAGGCGATAGTCACCGTCCACGCCGGCGCGGGCGGGCTTGACTCGCAGGACTGGTGCGAGATGTTGTACAGGATGTACCTGCGCTGGGCCGAGGCCAGAGGGTACGGCGTGAAGGTTCTGGACGGGCTGTCCGACCAGGAGGCCGGCATAAAGAGCGTGACGTTTCAGGTAAACGGCGAGTTCTCGTATGGATATCTGAAGGGCGAAGCAGGAGTGCACAGGCTCGTCCGCATCTCCCCCTTCGACTCGGCGAAACGCCGTCACACGAGCTTTGCATCGGTCGAGGTGATCCCGGTGCTGCCGGACAGCGTCCAGGTCGAGATACGCCCCGAGGACCTGAAGATGGACACGTTCCGCTCCAGCGGGGCGGGCGGCCAGCACGTCAACATGACGGACTCGGCGGTGAGGATAACGCACATCCCCAGCGGGATAATCGTGAGCTGTCAGGTCGAGCGCTCGCAGCACATGAACAGGGCGACCGCCATGCAGGTGCTGCGCTCCAGGCTCTTCGAGCGCACCCTGAGGGAGCGCCGCGAACAGCTCGAGTCCATTCAGGGGGAGAAACGGGCTATCGCGTGGGGCAGCCAGATTCGCTCGTACACGCTCCAGCCGTTCCAGCTCATAAAGGATCACAGGTCGGGCTGCGAGGTGGGCAACGTGGACGCCGTGCTGGACGGAGATCTCGACGGGCTCATAATGGCTTACCTCCGGTTCGCGAAGACCGGGCAGACCTGCGGAACAAAAGCGGGCGGCGAGGGGGACTGACTTTGAGGAAAACAGTGTATTGGCGTGGCGTCGCGCTGGCCGGGGCGGCGTTGGCCTTTTTTATGTGCGTTTTGCCGTTCTTCCCGCGCGACGCCGCTTGCGCAGCCCAAAGGGAGGAGAGGGGGAAATTCAAGCCCTTTGTCCCGATCGACCCGATAATGCCGATCTCCCAGGTGAAGCCGGGGATGAAGGGATTCTGCCGCACCGTGGTGCGGGGCAGCGAGATCGTCTCCTTCCCCGTAGAGGTGCTGGACGTGATCCCCCGCTCCGGCACGCCGAAGAACTTCATCCTGATCAGGGCGAGCGGCAAGGTCATTGAAGACGCGGGCGGCATAGCGGCGGGGATGAGCGGCTCGCCGCTCTACATCGGCGGCAAGCTGGCCGGCGCCATCGGATACGCGTGGCGCTTCAGCATGCACGACATGGGTCTCGTGACGCCGATAGAGGACATGATGGATGTCTGGAACTACCCGGAGCGGATCCCGTCGTTTGACCCGGCCCCGGTCGTCCCCGAGAAGCCATCGGGGCAGGCCGGCGACGCGGCGTCCGGCGATATATCGGAGCGCTGGCGGCGCCTGGTTTCGCCCGACGTGGCGAGCGGCGACGAGGAATTGGCCGCCCTCACGGCAGGCGAGCCGTTCGCGGGTTCAGGCGGCGGGCCGGACCAGACAAGCCAGCCAAATGACCTGAACGGCTATGTCTTCGTCGGCGGGCTCTCGGAGCGCATGTCGGAGCGCGTCGGCGAACTCATCGGCAAGAAAGCCCTCCCCTTCGGCGGCGGTTCGGACGCGAACGGGCAGAAAAAGGCGAAGTTCGGCGCGAAGCTAGCACCTGGCATGGCGATAGGGGCGTCGCTCGCGTGGGGCGACGTCGAGGTGAGCGCGATAGGAACGCTGTCCGCCGTCGCGGAGGACGGCAGGTTCGTGGCGTTCGCACACCCGTTCGTGAGCCTCGGCCCCACGTCGGCGGTGGTGACGGAGGCGACCATATCCAGGGTGATCCCGGGGATGGAGACGCCGTTCAAGTTCGGCTACACTGGCGACATCATAGGGACGATCACGCAGGACAGGCCGCAGGGGATAGGGGGGCGTGCCGGCATCTTCGCCCCTGCCGCGAGCTGCACGCTGAACCTGCGGGACGTGGACGCCGGGAGATCGTTCAAGAGGAGTTTCCAGATGGTGCAGGATAAATTCCAGTTCTCTGAGATAACGTCATACGCTATCGTCGGCCTGGTCGAGAACCTGTGGGGCCGCAACGGCGCTGGTTCCGCGAAGGTGACAGCGACGTTCTCGGGGGGCGCGCTACCGAACGGCTGGAAGAGGACGAACGTGTTTTTCTCCGATAAGGACGTGGCAAAGGACATGCTGCAGGAGTTCAACCTCCTCACGCAGATTTTCGCGGTGAACCAGTTTCAGGAGCTGCGGCCCTTCGGCATAGACGTTGACGTAGAGATAACGGAGGATCCTAGGGTGATATTCGTCGAGGACGTCTCGGTGCCCAGCGGGCCGTTCCGCCCTGGCGAGCGGGTGTCGTTCGACATCACGCTCCGCCCCTGGCGCAAGGCCCCGTTCGTCCGCAGCTACTCCCTCGTGATCCCTAAGAACGTCTCCGGCATCTGCGAGCTCTTGGTGCGCGGCGGCGGCATCGCCGAGGAGAGCGCGGAATACATGGAGGCGGGGTGGCGCAGCATAAGCAGCCTGCCTGTTCTCTTAGGCGAGATCGACGCGAAGGAGACGAACGACCAGATCGTGCTGGAGTTCAGGGGCCAGGAGGCGCTGGGGGACCAGATCAAAAAGGCCCGCGCCGCCGAGCCGGAGGATCTGATGAACGACAAGCTGAAAAGCGAGATCAGGTCTGAAAAGATGAAAGAGGG
>JAISFV010000087.1 GCA_031263445.1 Synergistaceae bacterium
CGGCATACAGGCGATAGGAATGAAAAACCCGCTCTTACAGCTTCTTCTGTTCCCGTTGAAGGCAGTCTATAGCTTTGTGACCTAATCGTATAGGTGACTGACTATTTGGCGCTTACCAAATATTGTCAAACTCCATTTTATGAACAGGGAGAGATGCGTTATGATTTAATTTCTAAAAAAAATAATTTATCGTCATTTAGTGCTATAATCAGCGCATATTTTCCTGTAAGGAGGAAGAAAGTTTCTGTGTTTGAGTTAAACGCCAACGAATCGAAAAAATACGGCTGGGAGATGTTTTCAGGTTTCCAGCTCAAGGTCATAGGCATCGTTTTGATGGTATTCGATCATCTGCACCAGATGTTCTACGTTTTTGGCGCGCCAGTCTGGTTTACGTGGCTCGGGCGGCCTGTGGCCCCGATCTTCCTGTTCCTCAGCGCGGAGGGCTATCGCCATACTAGGAGCAAGGCCAGGTATATGCTGCTTCTGTTGGCAGGGTTTGAGCTCATGAGCGCCGTCTCAGATGTCATGACCCTTTCCATGAGGTCTGACGATCTGTCGCTCATAAACAATATCTTCGGCACGCTCTTCGTCTCCGTCCTTTATATGGCGCTGGCCGACCTGTTCATGGGGGCGGTGAGGGAGAAAAACCCGGGGCGCTTCGCCCTTGCCCTGCTCAGCATGCTGCTGCCGCCGGCGCTGGGCATAGCCCCGCTCCTCATGGACGAATCCATGCCCTTCTGGCTGCAGATCGCAATGCTGAAATACATCCCCAACCCAGTGACGGTCGAGGGCGGCTTCTTGTTCGTGCTGATGGGCGTGCTCTTTCATCTCTTCCGCGACAGGCGGCGCGTCCTGGCTGCCATCCCTGTCGCCTACGGCATTTTCAGCTTCTTCTTTATAGACGGCGCTCAGTGGCTCATGGCCGCCGCCGCGCTCCCGATTTTGGCCTACAACGGCAAGAGGGGGCCGGGCGGCGCGCTCGCGAAATACTTCTTCTACGCCTTTTACCCAGCGCACATCTGCCTCTTTTACATAATCGCCTGGCGCATGAGCAATTGACCGTAAAGCCTTGGGACACCGGCCCCGCCAAAAAGCCCGGCAGGGGGCTGGTCCCCCCGCCGGGCTTGGGCGGCGTCACGGTTTTATCCGGCGCGGAGTTCGCCGCCTAACTGTTTCGACAGGCGTTTCGTTATCACGCCGACAGCTTTCTCTATGTCCTCCGACGTGAGGGTCTTCGAGTCGGATCCGAGGACGAGCCGCACGGTGACGGACTTTTTCCCGTCCGGTATCTGGCTGCCACGGTACTCGTCGATGAAGCGCGCCTCCCTTACGATGTCAGCAGGGCCTTTTTTGCCGACGGCGGCGCTCTCTATGTCGCCCCACTTCACGGATTCGTCGAAGACCGCCGAGATATCGTACTCTGCCAGCGGGTACTCCGGCAGGTGCGCGAACCTGTTCGTGCGGGAGGGGAGGGGTTCCAGCGCGTCAACGTCGATATCGAAGACCATGACGGCCGCCTGTTTTATCCCGTAGGCGAGCGCCGCCCTCTTAGACAGGAGCGCCAAGTGGCCTATTGTTTCGCCTGAGTGCGTTACGCAAAGCCATACGGTGTCGTCCGCCCACGCAGGCCTGGGGCCGGATTGCGAGAGCGAGAAGGGTTCCATGTTGACGAGCTTCGGCATGTTCTCCGCTATGCCCTTGACCTTCCTGAACAGCTCGCGCACATCCCCCGCGCCGCCCGTCACCGCTCCCGCGAGCCGCCGCCTCTGAGCGGGCAGCTTCTCGCGCTCGTCCTGTCTCGCCTCGTAGCCACGGTCGAAGTAGACCTGCGCGAGCTCGTAGACCGCGAACCCTTCGGCGAATTCCGCGAACCGTATGTTCTTCGAGACGGCTTCTATCAGGTTGGGCAAAAGCGACGAGCGGATGTGTCCTTCGTCAGGCGCCGGGGGGTTGGAGAGCCGTAGCATCTCGCCTTCGGGCAGGGAGAGCGCCTCGATGGACTCGTCCTTCACCCAGGGGTACGTGAATATTTCCTGCATCCCGCATCGGAACGACAGGTACTCGCGCAGGCGTCGCTCCATCTCGTGCCCTCTCTGGTTTATGGGGCGTTCGAACGTAGACGTGATCGGCTCGGGCGCGAAGTTCTCGTATCCGTGCAGACGCGCTATCTCCTCCATGATGTCATCGGGCAGGGAAATGTCCCCAGTGGAGCGCCACGACGGCACCGATACCGTCATCAGGCCGCCGTCGTCGATATCTACCGTGAAGCCCAGGCGCTCCAGCGTCGAGCGTATGGCGTCCGGCGGGATTCGCTTGCCCATCCTCGCAGCGAGCCAGTCGAGCGAGACCTCGACCCGCGCCGGTTTCAGCGGCCTCGGGTAGTTGTCCAGGAACGCTGTTATCCGCATCTCGGGGAACTCGCCCGCGAAGAGCGATACGGAGAGCGACGCGGCCAGATCGGCGCGCTGCGGGTCGACGCCCTTCTCGAAGCGGACGGACGCCTCGGTGCGCGTTTCGAACCGCGTCGCCGTCTTGCGCACGCCGAGCGGTGAGAAGTTGGCGATTTCGAGTATCACGTCTTTGGTGTCATCGAGGATGGAATCCTTGCTGCCGCCCATTATGCCGGCCAGCGCCACTGCCTCGTCGTCGTCCGCTATTACTAAGTCCTCGCGCGAGAGGGAGAGTTCGCGCCCGTTTAGCAGGAGCAGCTTCTCCCCGTCGCGGGCCATTCGCACCGTTATGCCGCCCTTTATGTTGCCGCGGTCGAAGGCATGGGTCGGCTGGCCAACGGCCAGCATCACGTAGTTCGTGATGTCCACCAGCGCGTTTATCGGGCGCTGGCCGACGCGCCAGATGCGGCTCTGGATCTTGAACGAGGCCGCCTTTGTCGAAACGTTCTCTATCCTGAACCCCATGTACCTGGCGCACCG
>JAISFV010000142.1 GCA_031263445.1 Synergistaceae bacterium
GCCTGAGTCGATAAATTTCAGCAGCCGCGCCATATCCTCCTCCGAAACGGAAACACACCCCGCTGTGGGGCTGTTCGTCGAGCAGTGCAGGAATATGGCGGATCCGTTGCCCTTGACAACCGGATCGGTGTTGTAGTTTATCGCTATCGCGTACTTGTATGCCACGGTCTCCTTGGAGAGATCCTCGGCGGATGACCAGTCCTGTTCTGTCGAGCCCCTCTTCACCCACCTGTTGTAGTGCTCCGATTTCGGGTCGTCCACCCACAGATCCCCGTCATCGAGCTTCGCGTAGGGGGTTGCGGAGCCAGGGTCGTCTGCCACGCCGAAAGCGGCCCCGAACGAGAAAAAGCCGGCGGGCGTCTTCCCGTCCCCCTCTTTTTTCACGCGGCTCACCCCGTTCCTGCCGACAAAACCGTTTGCCCTGACGCGCTCGCTCCAACTGCCGCCAGTACGCTCGAAAGCGTACACCACGACGGGCGGCCCTCCGTCGGCAACGGCGATTACCAGTTTGTCCGCGCCCTTCGAGATGCCGAGCCTGCCTATCGTCTCTGGCGTAATGCCGGCGGCGTCCGAAGCCGCCGCCGGGAAAGCGGCGTAAAAAAGCGTGAGCGACGCGACGCAGAAAAAGATCTTGACCGCAGTCATTTCCATCACCCCTCTCTACTCTATCGGGAAATCAAAATAGGTATCCGGGTAGGGTTCGTCTTTGAGCGTGAAATGCCACCACTCAGTCCTGATTGGCCTGAATCCGCCTAACGACATCGCGCGTCTCAGCATATCCCTGTTTTTGCGCTGAAGCGGCGAAATCGCGCCGGAATCAGCCGCCGAAACGGGCCCGAAGAAATCGAACCCCGAGCCCATGTCTGCCTCTGTCATAGTAGCGGCGTCCACTATAGTGAGGTCCACCGTGCTTCCGCGCGAGTGGCCTGACCTCTCAGCGATGTATCCCAGCCTGAACAGATCCGCCTTGTCCACGCCGGGGTAAAAGGCCGCCTTCTGTCTTGTGTCGCCCAGATCCCGCGCCCACCTCACGAAGTGCGCGACCGCGCCCTTTGGGCGGTACGCGTCGAATATCTTTATGGCGTAGCCGTCGCGCCTCAGCGTCTCAGCCGCCTTGCTAAGGGCATGGGCCGCTTCGGCGGTCAGTATCGCCTGCGGGGCGTTGTAGGAGTCGATCCGCCGGCCGACGAAGTTATCCGTACCGTAATAGCGGATGTCCAGGACGGCGTCCGGTATCACGTCCGTCACGTAGACGAAGCCGTCCGGCAGCGCCGCGCCGCCGTTTTCAGAGTCCCCTGCCGCCGGCAGCGCGGACAGTAAAACGAGGAACGCAGACAGTATGCACAGCTTCATCCTCATGCCCTCAAGCCGGACAGGAGGTTTATCACGAGCACGCTCAGATCCCGCCACGAAGCGCCCGCCCCGCTCTTCTCGTTCGAGTTGATCAGGATCAGCCCGGTGACGAACTCAAGCAGTTTGGCGTGACCGTAGAGGGCGACGGCGCGGTCAGCCTGGCGTGAGGCGTAATCCTTCGCGCCCAGGGCTTTCGCGAACAGCCCTCGGTCTTTGGGGAACGCCGCCGCGTAAAGCGCGATGCGCATACGGTTATGGAGCGCGCTCAGTGTCGGCAGGAGCTCGCCTCCAGCCGACAGCGCGTCGATGCTTGCCAGGCTCTGGGCGACTTGCCCGGCGCAAATACCGTCCAGCAGCTTCAACAGACTCTTGCCGCCGCTTGACAGGCAGAGCGCCTCGACATCCTCGCGGGTCACCTCCCTGCGGCCGGAGGCGGCGCAGAACGATGCCACTTTGTCGGATTCGCTTGCCATCTCGCCTGAATCCTCGAACAGCTCCTTGATGAGAGCGGCGCTCCCGCGCCCTATGGTGACGCCGTGCCGTTTGGCTGCGTCCGCCACGATGCCGTCCCTGTCCTTCGACCAGGGCGATGGCTCCTCTGCCTTCGAGTGGGAGCATCTCCCCGAAAGCGCCTTCGGGACGATGGCCGGGATCTCCGATTTCGCCACCAGGAGGATCACCACCGGCGCGTCCGGGCCTTCCATGAGCGGGGCCAGGTTCTCGGGCATGAGGCCGAGTTTCTCGGCATCGTCGACCACGATGACGCTGCGCTCGCCAAACAGCCCCCGGCCTCTGTTTTCGGTGAGCAACGAACGCCAGTCGCCGCCCTCCGTCCTCGCGCCCAGCTCGTAACCCTTAGCGGCCAGCGCGGCAAGCTCCCTGGCCACGAGCCTCCTCTGCGCCGTGCCTGGTCCGGTTATGAGGCGGAGGTGCGGCATATCGTCGCCTGTTACCCCTTTACCACAATGTTGACCAGCTTGTCCTGCACCGCGATCACCTTTACGACATCCTTGCCCTCTATCCGCTTTTTCGTCTGGTCTAGCTCCATGACTCGCTTCGCGAGTTCGTCCCTGTCTAAGCCGGGGGGCATCTCAAACTGTTCGCGGAGCTTGCCGTTTATCTGCAGCACCACGGTTACCTTGTCGACGTCAAGCGCGTCCTCCTCCGCTTTGGGCCATAGTGACAGCGAAAGCGTGCCGCTCTGGCCGATCATCTCCCACAGCTCTTCGGCGATGTGCGGGCAGAACGGGCTGAGGCAGAGGAGCAGTGACTCTACGCCCTCACGGAAGACCGCCTGATCCGTCGCGTCGGCTGGCTTGTACGCCGCAAGGCCGTTAGTCAGCTCCATCATTCGCGCTACCGCCGTGTTGAACTGGCGTTCGTCCCTTATGTCGCGCGTAACGCGGTCGATCGTCGAGTGGATGAGGCGCTTCAGGTCACGCGCCCCGGCGGACTCTATGGCACCCATCGGGACGTGTTGTCTGGACGCCCTCCTCAGGCTGTCCGCCTTCCCCTCGACTAGGCGGAACACCCTGTTCAGGAACCTGTTCGCGCCTTCGACCCCCTTGTCGGACCAGTCGAGGCTCCTGTCAGGCGGCGATGCGAAGAGGATGAAAAGCCGCGCCGTGTCCGCGCCATACTTATTGATGATCTCGTCCAGGTCCACCACGTTGCCGAGCGACTTCGACATCTTAGCCCCGTCTTTGATCACCATCCCCTGCGTCAGAAGCCCGGTGAATGGCTCGCGCATGTCCGGGGGGACGAGGCCGAGGTCGGATATCATCTTGGTGAAGAAGCGCGCGTATATGAGGTGGAGGCACGCGTGTTCTATCCCTCCTATGTATAGGTCTACCGGCATCCAGTATTTTGCGTCCTCGCTCCTGAACGGCGCTTTGTCGTAACCGGGCGAGAGGTAGCGGAAGAAATACCAGGACGAGCAGATGAAGGTGTCCATTGTGTCGGTCTCCCGCCTCGCCTGGCCGCCGCACTCGGGGCAGGTAGTGTTTATCCAGTCCGGGCGTCCAAGGAGCGCGTTGACCCCGTTCTCAGGCACCACCGCGTCGAGCGGCAGCTCGACGGGGAGTGATTCCTCCGGCACCGGGACTATCCCGCACCTGTCGCAGTAAACTACCGGTATGGGCGTCCCCCAATAGCGCTGACGCGATATAAGCCAGTCACGGAGGCGGTACTGCGTCTCGCGTTTCCCCCAGCCCTTCTCCTCGAACCAGGCGGATATGCGCTCTATTGCGACAGGCGTCGGCAGGCCGTCGAACTGGCCGGAGTTGCACGATACCCCGTCGGCCACTGCGGCCTCCGTCATCTCGGCCGGATCAGGGACAGGCTCGCCCTCGCGCCTAACGACGGGGATGACCCCGAGGCCGAACTTCCTCACAAAGTCGAAGTCGCGCTGGTCGTGCGCAGGGACGCCCATTATCGCCCCCGTCCCATAGTCTGTGAGGATGTAGTCAGCGATCCAGATCGGGACGAGCTCGCCGTTGGCGGGATTTATGGCCTTGAAGCCCGTATCCATGCCCATCTTGTCGCCGCCCGCGGCCGTCCGCTCAATGGCGCTGCGCTGTGACATCCTGGCGGCGAAACCCAGAATCTCGGCGCGCCTGGCTCCGTCTGAACGCGATGCGAGTTCCTCAACGACGGGATGCTCGGCCGCGAGGGCCACGAACGTTATGCCGAAGATAGTGTCTATCCGCGTGGTGAACGCTTCTATGGTGAGGCCCGTTCCGGCTATTTCTATGTCGAACCTGACGCCCTCGGAGCGCCCGATCCAGTTCCTCTGCATCGTCAGCACCCGCTCGGGCCAGCCTGGTAGCTTGTCCAGGTATTCTAGCAGCTCATCTGCGTAGTCGGTGATCCGCAGGAACCACTGATCCAGCCCGCGCTTCACTACGGGTGTCTCGCACCTCCAGCAGACGCCGTCGCCGATGACCTGCTCGTTTGCCAGGACCGTCCCGCACGTCTCGCACCAGTTGACAGGGGCGTGCTTGCGGTAGGCCAGGCCTTTTTTGTACATTTGAAGGAAGAACCACTGGCTCCACCTGTAATAATCAGGCTCGAAGGTCTTGACCAGCCTGCGCCAGTCATAGCTGCAACCCATCGATTTCAATTGCCCTATCATGTGGTCGATGTTCTTTTTCGTCCACACGGCGGGGTGCGTCTTCATCTTGATCGCTGCGTTTTCGGCGGGCATCCCGAACGAGTCGAACCCTATCGGGTACATCACGTTGTAGCCGTTCATGCGGAGGAAGCGAGCAGTGAGGTCTCCGATGGAATAGTTCCTGAGGTGTCCCATGTGGAGTGCGCCGCTCGGGTATGGGAACATCTCCAGGCAATAGAACTTAGGTCCCTCGGCCCCGGCCTCCACGTGGAACGCGCCCTTTTCCTCCCATTTTTTCTGCCATTTCGGTTCAATGGCCCTGAAGTCATATGCCATGCTCCCTATCGCCTCCGTAGTTCGTCGCTTTACAACAGGGATTTATTATAATCTACTAATGGCAGGAGGTACAATAGAAGCACTGGGAAATCTGGACGCTGAAAAGGAGAGGATTCCGACGATGAAGGAAATAAAGCTCTTTATGATGTCTACATGCCCGCACTGCAAGAAGGCCCTTGAGATGGTGGACGAAATATTAACCACCCACCCTGAGTACAAGGAGATTCCGTTCAAACAGATCGACGAGCGGCTTGAGCCGGAATACGCGGCCAAGTTCGACTATTATTACGTCCCGACCTTCTACGCAGGGGACGAAAAAATACACGAAGGGGTGCCGTCCAAGCAAGCCGTGATGAGCGTGTTCGTCAAGGCTTACGAGTGACTGGCTTAACGAAATTTATGGGCGGGGCGCTGGCTTACCGCGCCCCGGTTCCGGCTATCGCGCTTTCGATGAGTTTCCGGAGGCTGTTTTGGATCTCATCGTCATACAGGCCGCTCCTGAGATCGCCCCTGTGGCGGTCGGCATCCTCCTTGGAGGCCGATGAGTCGATCAGCGCCTGTACTTTTTCAGGGTACTCGACGTAAGCCTCGCCTACTAAGGCGCCGCCCTCGTCCGTCACGAATATCGTCGGGACAGACGCCTTCCCTGTCTGTGCCCTCATGAACAGCCTCGCCGCGTCATCGCGCGGGAAGTAGACGGCCCGCACGAGCGGATTGGCCTGGCTCGCCGCGTAGACGAACGGTATCGTCCTCGCGCAGTCCGGGCATGAAATGTCTGTGTAGGCGGCCAAGACGAGCGGCGCGCCGATTTCCTTCACGAATGCCGCGAAAGATTCGGAGAGCTCGGTCGACGAGATCCTCTCCAAGGCGCTCCCCAGTTGCGAGCCGTTGCCTGTCGCGATGTACTTCTCGAATGATAGCCCCTTCGAAAGATCTATCCTGCCCTCTTGCAGCCGAGCGGCGCTAAAAGCCGGCAGACCCGTCAAGAGCGCCGCCAACAGCCCGAACGTCAGAATTCCCGCAAATCTCAGCATCTCAACTCCCCCAATATATATGTATATAGTAAATTAAATACATTGTATCACAGATGAGGGCGGCGCGCCTTGTCGGTGACAGAAAGCGGCTATAGGCAGATAAGCGATGGAATGTTAAGGTCAAAAAAAATCAACTTGCCTATTGACAAAGGTTAACAACTGATATATTATCTGCTTAGTCAATGAAGGTCAGTATTAACTGGCAATGCTGAGACAGGTTAATATGACATTAAAAATTAGGGAGGTAACAGAGATGTTTGAATTAACGCCATTTACGCACAGGAGACTTTCACAGGCAACGCCGCTCAGGATCACGAGGGAGTTCGACGATCTGATCGACAGGCTCTTCTGGTCGGGGAACGCGGACGGCGCGCGCGGTTTCCGGGATTTTGACCTTTACGAGAAGGACGGGAAGCTGTGCCTGTCAATAGAGGCCCCCGGGATAAACCCGGACGAACTCGAGATCAGGACGTCCCGTGACCGGGTATCGATCAAGAGCGCGCAGAAAACGGAGGAGAAGGACGGAACCCAGGAGGACGGCAAGACCTGGTACAGCAGGAAATCCGCGCACAGCTTCAATTACGAGGTCGCGCTGCCGTTCGAGATAGACACGGAGACGGCGGAGGCCACGTTCGAAAACGGGATGATCCACATCACCGCCCCGAGGCTCCAGGCTTCCGAGAGCAAG
>JAISFV010000158.1 GCA_031263445.1 Synergistaceae bacterium
ACTACCTCCCTGACGCCGTACTTTTTCTCTATGGCGCTTTCAAGCTCGGAAAACACGCCCTCCGGCATCTCCACCGATATTCGGATGATGCCCAGTTCCTCCCCCATTTTTAAAAGACGCGAGACGCTGGCCTGCGAGAGCGACAATTGACGCGCAATGACAGGCTGACTCAGCCTCTCCCGGTAATAAAGACCGGCAACGCGGGATATCAGACGCAGTTGTCCAAACGAAATTTCCTGAGTCTTCAGATACGCCACTCTCTTTCGAATATCTATTCACAGTTAAGAATATATATCAATGAATCGAGAAAATAATAACATTAAGAATATTTTTGTCAAGATTCGATTTTCCGCCCCATTATGGTCAGAGAAAAGAATAAAGAAAGCTGGGCGCGCATCTTCAAAAAAATCCGGGGCGCTCGTCCCCGGATTTTTTTACGCTGGCGGCGATACGCGCACGCTGGGCAACGCCGCCGCCAGTAAGTTTTACCTCACGGCACAGGGCGTTTGTACTTTGTCAGAGCCTCGCGGCCCATCGCGTCGGCGGCAACGAGCGCCGCGTATACCTTTTGCGGGGTAACCGCGAAGGGTTCGCTGTGGATAGTTTCATTTTTCATCGACGTGGCTTCGGCCACCTTCCAGAGCTTTTCTTCCGAGACATCAGCGACGCCTATCTCCTCCAGAGTGACTGGGAGCCCCACCTCTACGCAAAATTTCAATATCTCACAGACCAGATCTTTCGGCCTATTTTCAAGTACCAGTTGGAAAACAATTCCGAATGATACTTTCTCACCGTGATAATAAGAGTGCGTTTCCTCCAGGACTGTTATACCGTCCTGAAAGGAATGGGCGGCAGCCAGGCCGCCGCTCTCGAATCCTATGCCGGACAGGAGAGTGTTCGCCTCGACCACGCGTTCCACGGCTTCGGTGACGACTTTTTTCTCGACGGCAAGTTTAGCGGCGTAGCCGTCCGCTATGATCGTGTCGTAACATAGACGGGCGAGCGCCTGAGCCGCCAGAGTGGACGCGGCTCCTTGCATAGAACCTGTTCCGGTTCTGTAGCTGGTGTCCGCTTCCAGCCACGTGGAGAGGGCGTCTCCCATCCCGGATACGAAGAGACGCACCGGGGCCTTTGCGATGATCTCCGTATCTACCAATACCACGTCCGGGTTTCTGGGTAAAAGCAGGAACGATTCGAACGCGCCCTCCGGAGTGTAAATCACCGAAAGAGCGCTGCAAGGGGCGTCCGTGGCGGCGATTGTAGGTATGACGACCAAAGGAAGGCGAGTATGATACGAAACCGCCTTGGCAACGTCTATCGCCTTTCCTCCGCCGACGCCAACCACCGTATCGCACGACGACTTCCCGGCGATGACGGCCATCCTGTCAATCTCATCGGAGCAGCACTCGCCGCGAAAGATTTCTTCGATATACTGAATACCAGCTTCACATAAGCTCTTGGACAGAGCGTCTTTCGCTATTTTCGAGCCTATCGGATCCGCAACCGAGAAGGCGGTTTTCCCTCCGAGCAGCGCTATATACTTGCCGGCTTCGGAGATGGCTCCCGCTCCCTGGACATATCTGCCGGGGGATATGAACATCCTGTGCATGGCTATTTTACTTTATTTTCCCAGAGTCTTTCGTCATCGGGACCTGCTTCCTGAGGAACGAGCGGGCTATTCAACACGATAAACGCGCCTTCGTCGGCCCAGGGATTCTCTATGACGGCAGCCGGCGACCAGAGAGCGCCTTCCTGCGCGATCGTTTCGCCGATCTTGGGAACCGGATTGCCCTTCAATATATCTACTAAGTAGCCCACAACCATGTAGGCGGAGTCGTACGCCGGCTGCTCCACGATGCCCAAAACTTTTTTCTGCTTGATGAGTTCGATTCCTTCAGGTCCGATGCAAATTCCGCATATACCGAAATCCTCGGCGTTCAATCCCGCCGCCTCGATGGCGGACACCACGCCGGCCGCCATGATATCCGGCGTCTGTACGTATATTCCCTTGATCCTATCGCCATAACGCGTGATCAGGTCGGACGCTTTGGTGTGCGAGTCGGTATTGTTCCATTTGCCTTCCCCCTGCACCACCTGTAACTGCGGGTAGTTTCCCAGGACGCTGCTGAAGCCTTCCGTACAGGCGACGGCGAACATATCGGCGGCGTCGCCGATAATCTCGACGACAACACCTTCCGGGACCTCTCCGCCGTTACGCTGTTTGATGCCTTCGATAAAAAGTTCCGCGGCTTTGGCGCTGGATTTTGCGAGGTCGAAGGAGAGGAAAAAGTCCACTTTTCCGCCCTCGGGAGACGTATCGAGAGCCCCCACGGGGATATTTTCCTCATTCAGCCTCACAATCCCCGGAATCAACGCCCGCAGGTCAACCGCGCCCGCCAGAATGAAGGCGTCGATTTTTTGTGAGATGAATGTGTCGATGATCTCCATGATCTTTATAGAGTTCGCTTCGCCGTCCCGGATCAGTATCTCCACGTCTCCTAATTCATCCGCGCGCTCCTGGGCTCCCTTCACAAAGGCCTGGATGAACGGCGCGGACGGCTCTTTAATTATCATGCCGATCTTCAGTGTCCGCCCTTCCGCCGCTTGAGCCGCGGTGCCGCAAACTAACAGGACGCCAAACGCCAACATTACGCACATACATAGAGTCAAAAATTTTTCCATCTTTTTCATAATTGATACCCCTTTCACCGTCGGACGATAAAATATAAAATACGCGGTTTATACGGACATCCAACTCATGTTAATCTTACCCAAGCATCGCCTCCGATTCTTTTAGTTTTTTTAATTGCTCGTTCCGCAGCAGACGTACGCGAGCGCGTATTCTGAGGCGGTCTACCAATATAGCCACAAAGATCAGCGTGCCTTGGGCGGCGTGCACGAGCGTCACGGTCACGCCGAGTAAGTTCAGGGAGTTCGAGAACATACCCAGCAGAAGTGAGCCGCCGAGCATTCCAAAAGCCGAACCCTTGCCTCCGCTCATCGACGTACCTCCGAGCAGCGCCCCGGCAAACGCCAGCATGACGGTACCGTTTCCCATTGTGTTTGAGACCGAGTCCTGGCGTCCCGCCGTCAGTATTCCCGCGAATGCGGCCAGCATTCCGGCTATGATGTACCCGTAAAGAATCATCCGCGTGGTGTTGATCCCCGCCACATAGCTGGCGCGCTCGTTTCCGCCGGTCGCCATATAATTGCGCCCGAATACCGTCCGTCTCAGGATGAAGCCGAAGGCCGAATAGATCAACAGTACCGCGATGATTGTCACGGGGATGTTGTGCCCCAAAAGTGACACTCTGGCTTTCCCGATATAGGAATATGCGGGGTTCAGCGGAAATATCGAAAGAGGGATGAGGAACAGCACAAGGCCGCGAAGAATTATGGACATCGACAGGGTTTGCATGAAGGGATTCATATCCAGCTTTGCCACGCAGAATCCGTTGAAAAAACCGACGAGCCCTCCCAAAATGATTGTCAATACCAGGCATAACCAAGGATTTCCAAAGACATCCGGGGCCCATTTCGTGGCGAGTAATATAACCGCGCCCGGCGCGAACGCCAGAATGCCATCTATCGAGAGGTCAAGTTTGCCGCTGAGCAGCACAAAACCCTCCGCAAGCACCAACATACTCATAATTGACGAATGATAAAAGATGTTCACTATATTCGTAGCCGACGCGAACTCAGGCACTCCAATGAGACACAGGATAAAGAAACAGAAGAGCATCAGCCAGATTACGTTGTCCAGCAGCGCTAACTTAAATTTTAAACTGAAAGACATGTACATCCTCCCAAATTTAAAAAATTAAGACCGAGAAACCGACATGGCATGATAATTATCTCGCCGCCGCGTCCGCCTCTGCGGCCTCCGTGTCCGTTATGCCCTGAATTTCCATGAAAAGGGCGTGTTCTTCAAAACAGGGCCCTTTGTAACACGCGACGATCCTGCCTTTGTACATAACGAGTATCCTGTCGCAAATTTCGATCAAGTCGTCGAGACCGGGAGACGAAACCAGCACGCCGGCGCTGCCTCTGATATTCTTCATAATCAGGGACTGTATGCTTTTTTTAGCTCCGATATCCACGCCCCTGGTAGGCTCGTCCATCAGATAGAGGTCGGGTTTCAGCGCCATGATTCTGCCGATCAGCACCTTTTGCTTGTTGCCTCCCGAGAGTTCGTCAACGTCCTGCTCTGTAGAGAACGCCTTACATTCGACATCCCTGAAAACCTTCTCGGACAGGAGGTCGCAATCATTTTTCCGGATCACTCCATAAGACGAGAGGATGTGCAGGCAATTGAGGATCAGGTTATCTTTGATGCTGAAACCCTTTATCAGCCCCTCCATCTCGCGTTCCTCGGGAAGATAAGCGATTCCCTCTCTCAGCGCCACGTCCGGCGTGCCGAAAGAGCATTTGCGCCCTTTAAAGGTCATTCTCCCGGCATCCGGCGGGTCTATTCCGGCTATAGCTTTCATCAGCTCGGTTCTGCCGCTTCCTCGGAGGCCCGCCAATCCGACGACCTCGCCCCTACTGACGGTTAGGTTCACGGATTCAAAAGCGCCCCATTTTGTGAACTCGGACAGGCTCAGCAGAGCCTCGCCCGCAACCTCTCCCGCGATATCGGGCTTCGGGTTCTGTCCGGACAGAGGTTCCCCGACAATCAGCTCCGAGAGGCTCTGGTGGTTCAGGCTGGATATGTCGCAGGTAATCACGCTCCTGCCGTCGCGCAGCACGGTCAGTCTGTCGCAGATGCCGAGCAGTTCGTCGATGTGGTGAGAGATATAAACAATCGCTTTTCCCGCGTCACGCAGGCTTTTCACCATGCTCTGCAGAAGCCGCGCGTCCTTTTGCGTCAAAGGGGCGGAGGCCTCGTCGAGTATCACTATGCCGGCGTCATCAGCCACACAAGCCTTGAGGATCAGCAGCAATTGGCGCTCGCTCAGGGATAAATCTCCGGCCCTGTAGCCGGGAGAAATATTGAGGCCGTAGTCCGTCAGAATTTTTTCCGTTTTTCTGTACATCTCCCGTTGATCCACGAGTCCAAATGACGCCGGCTGTTCTCCGAGAAACAGGTTTTCGGCGACGGAAATGTCGAGGATGACCTCCGGTTCCTGCGTTACTATAGCTATGCCTTCCTGCATCCCTTGCGCGCGGGTCAGGGATGAAAATCGCCTGCCGTTGATCTCGATCAAGCCTGATGTCGGTTGAATCAACCCCGCGATGATTCCGACGAGGGTACTTTTTCCGGCCCCATTCTTTCCAATGAGCCCATGCACCTCGCCGCTCAGTACCTCGACGTTGACCTCCTCAAGGGCGATGACGCCGGGGTAGACTTTCGTTATATTTTTGAGTTTCAGCGCCGGGAATCCGGCGAGCCGCTCGGAGGACATGGAATTCAACCCCTGAGTTCAGCGCTTCTCCGATGTCCGTGCAATCCCTCTATACCCGCCAGATGGGCGCAATGCGGGGACAGAAACTTTCCTCCCTCGGCTGTAATTTCCTGGAAAGAGCTGATCTTCAGGAAAGTGTGGACGTTGACCCCACTGGAAAAGCGGGCGCAAGCGGACGTGGGAAGGATATGGTTGGGGCCCGACACGTAATCGCCGAACGGGACCGGCGCGTATTGGCCGATGAAAAGCGACCCAAAGTTGCGTAGTTTCGCCGCGACCGCGGCGCTGTCCTCCGTCATGACCTGAAGGTGTTCCGGGGCTATTTCATCACTTAGCGTCACAGCCTCGTCGATGGAATCCACTACGAGAATTCTGCCGTTTTCAGCCCATGTCTGTCCGGCAAGTCCGGCGGTTTCGAGACGCTTTAGTTCCGCGTCAATAGCCTCCGTGACTTTCCCGGCCAACCTTTCGTCCGTTAAAAGAAGCACCGCCCAGGAATTGGGGTCATGTTCACAGCGAGAAAGCGCATCGGCCGCTATCCATACTGGACTCACCGATTCGTCCGCAATGATCACGACCTCGCTAGGCCCGGCTAGCATATCGATACCCACCGCTCCCGCGACTTGGCGTTTCGCCTCGGTCACATATCGGTTCCCCGGGCCAACGACTATATCCACCGGAGGCACGGACGGCGTCCCGTACGCGAATGCCGCTATTGCCTGGGCTCCTCCCATACAATAAATCTCATCGGCTCCGGCAATATCCATGCTCACTAGGACAGTAGGATGGATGCCGCCGGTTTCTTTGCTTGCGGGGGAAGCCGCGGCAACCCTTTCGACGCCCGCGATGCGGGCGGGAATGATCGACATCAGCGCTGACGACGGCAGAGGGTACCGCCCGGCAGGAACATAACAACCGCACGACTTGATGGGGATAAGCCTGTGTCCCAGCGTTATCCCTGGGGTAATCTCGCAGCGCAGTTCTTTAAAAGTGTCGTGTTGGCGCTGGGCAAAATTCCTTATCCTGTCGGCGGCGAATCTGAGATTTTCAACCGTCTCGGGTTTAACGGATGAGTAGGCTTTTTTCACCGCGTCCGGGTCCACTCTCAGAGCGGACGGCCTGTATCCGTCAAATTTTTCGGTATAGTCGAGAACGGCATTGTCGCCGCCGACCCGGACATTTTCGAGAATCTCTCTCACGGTACGTTCCACGGAGGCTTTTTCCGCCTCCACTACCGTACTCTTTTTCCGCAAAGCTTCTTTAAAAATTTTCATCGGTTTGCGCCCTCCTTTAGCTTGCAAGCCAACCGCCGTCTACATAGATGATCTGCCCCGTGATGTAGTCCGACGCGTTGCTGCACAGGAAAATAACAGCCCCTAGCGCGTCATCCTCCGTCCCCACGCGCCCCATTGGGATTCGTTCCTCTATCCATTTCCTGTGCGCGGGGTCTTGAAAGAAGGGCTCCGTCATAGGCGTGCGGAAATAGCCGGGTCCCAATGCGTTGACCTGCACGTTATGCTTTGCCAGCTCAATCGCCATCGTTCTGGTTATCCCGATCACCCCGCTTTTTGTCCCGCAATAAACGGATGACTCGGCCAGTCCGATAGCGCTGCCGAGAGAACCGATGTTGAGAATCTTTCCTTTCTTCTGCTCGATCATTATCCTTGCCGCCGCTTGAGCTGTGAAAAACGTTCCTCTGAGATTGACGCCCATGATTTTGTCGTATTGATCCGGCGTCACATTCATGAATTTGTTGATGTCCTCTACGCCCGCGTTATTGATGAGGATGTCGAGTCTGCCGTATTTGTCCCTGATCGATTCGAAAATTTTCCTCGTCTCTTCGATTCGGGTAACATCCATCAGAATGGGCTCAGATGTTCCTCCCGCGGCATTGATAGCATCCGCCGTCGCTTTGGCGTCCTCGTTGCTGCAGCACACAACCGTCGCACCGGCGTCGGCAAGCCCTATGGCGTAACCTTTTCCAAGTCCCCGGGACGCGCCCGTCACTACAGCCACCTTACCTGTAAGGCTGTATTTGTCAAGAATACTCACAACTTTCACTCCCTCTCTATTTCTATAGCTTGATTACCACAAAATTATTTAGGTGTATTATAAATTAAAGCCGCTCTGTCACACGTATTTCCTCGGCGCCCACTTCGACAATGTCCTCATTGACGAAGGGTTGCCCTCTGCGTTCTCTGTAATAAGCACATTTTGGAGAGTCCGTTACGCCAAATCCCCCCTCGAACGACTTCCAACATGGCTCGTCGATACAAGAGTCAAACGCCAGTCGACCTCCGAGTTTTTCCAGTCTTTCTTTCATTCCCGAACACACAGCCAGCTCGGCCGTATCCGCCGATACCATAATCCAGAACGCCATTCCGAAGGAAACGTTACGCCAACCATGAGACGCTCCACATCAATGAGCTACTTGTAGCTGTATTGCGGACAACCCAGCATGACGAGATTGATTATACCATTCTGACATTTTCTCTGATGAGTTGTGAGCAGACACTATCACAGTCCGGCGACAGGCGGCGCCCGCCAGATTGACAATGTAAAATAGTTATGGTAAATTTCCAACAATTCTGATTTAAAAACGTTTGTGTCAGATCACGCGGTTTCGGATTTCGGGCCGCGTCTTTGGAGGTAATTGGATGTACGATTTCAAAAAATGCGTTTTGGGCGTAGCGCCTACCAGAAGGGACGTATTTCCCGGCAACAGGGGCGGGGAGATAATGAAACGCGTCCGCGAGCTTGCCGGCAAATACGGCGTGAGCCTGGTCACGATAGAGGACGTGACTCGTGAGGGTTTGCTCGTGACGAACGACGAGATACCCAAAATAGCTGAGCATTTCCGCGCCGGGGGAGTGGACGCGGTTTTCGTCCCACACGCTAATTTCGGCCAGGAGGAAGCCGTGGCGAAACTCTGCCGCGAGCTTGGGAAACCCGTTCTGCTCTGGGGGCCGCGCGACCCCGCGCCCAAGGGAGTTGTCGATCAGCTCGAAGACCGCGCTTACGACGTGCAGTGCGGGCTCTTCGCCACCGGAAAGGCGCTTCTCACGTACGACGTGCCGTTCACCTATATCGAGAACTGCTGGATAGATTCGCCGGCGCTCGACAAGGGTTTCGACAGTTTCATACGCGTCGTCTGCGCCGCGAAGGCGCTGAAGGGCGCGCGCGCGGCGCAGCTCAGCGTCCGCCCGTGGCAGTTTTTGACCGTAAAATGCAACGAGGCCGAACTGCTCGAAAAATTCGGAGTCGAGATAGTGCCGATAGAGACCACTGACCTCATAAAGGAAATCGAAGGCATACTCAAGAACGAATCCGGCCCCGTGGGTCAGAAAATCGCCGAATGGAACCAGAAACTCGATCTGTCGGCTCAGAGCGGCGAAGAACAGCGCAAGCTCGCGTCGGCCGTGCTCGCCGTCAAACGCCTGGCGGAGCGTCACGGTTGCCGCGTAGCGGCCGGCGAATGCTGGACGATGCTTCAGACGGCTTTCGGGATCAACGCGTGTTTCGTATGGGGCGCGCTTTTCGACGAGGGGCTTCCCGTCACGTGCGAGACCGACATACTTGGCGCCCTCGGATGCGGAATGATGGCTGGCGCTGTGAGAGGCGACACCGTTCCGTTTTTCGCCGATATCACGGTGCGGCACCCCACGAACGACAACGCGGAATTACTGTGGCACTGCGGCCCGTTTCCGCCGTCGCTCGCCCGCGAGGCGCGGCCCGGAGTGGTGGGCTGCAAGGGGCAGTTCGAGATCGAGGGCGGCGACATAACGCTGATTCGCATGGGAAGCCTCAAGGGCAAATACACCATGTTCGCCGACGAAGTCCGAGGCGTTGACGGCCCCAAGACCAACGGAACGTACGTGTGGATAGAGACGGACGATTGGCCGAAGTGGGAACGGAAGTTCGTCACGGGGCCGTATATCCATCACGTCACCGGCGCTCACGGCAAATATCGGGAAATAATCCACGAGGCGCTGAAATACGTCGGGGATATCGCGCCCGACCGAATCGGCTGACGCCGGCGATAGAACCG
>JAISFV010000172.1 GCA_031263445.1 Synergistaceae bacterium
CTGATGAATGCCGTCGATGGCTTGGACATCCCGTGCGCTCTCATGTATCCGTCGGACGTCCCTGATGAGATCTCCCAATTTCTCCAGAGCGCCATTCTGTTCCGCCACAGCGAAAAACCCGTGTACTGCCCTGGCGTGTCGACGCCGCTCAACGCGAAGTACATAGCGGAAATATTCAAAACGCTCGGAAGCGGAGAAAAAAACATCGGAGTGGCCGGAGTGTCGCCGACTTCCCCGCTCTTCTGGCCAAAGGAGATAACCGATTCAGCCAGGATACTGTCGGAAATTGCCGTTCCCATATCCATCCTCGCCGCCCCGATGGCCGGCATGACGGCCCCGTTCTCCGTCGTCGGGTGCGTCGCGCTGTGCCACGCAGAGATACTGGCCTTCGCGGCGTATTGCAAGCTCGTCAACCCCAAGGTCCCTCTTATCTACGGCGCCCGCCCGTTCTTCGCCGGGATGAGAGTCGGCCAGGTTCTGCTCGGGTTGCCCGAGACCGGCGTCGCGAGCGGCATGTCCGCCCAGATGGCGGCGCGCTGCGACATGCCGTCCGACGTGTACGGAATAGCCGGCACCGGCTGCGGTTTCGACGAACAGACTGGATACGAGAAGATGATGAACGGCCTTTTGCCCGCCCTGTCCGGCGCGTCCATGATAACTGGCTCTGGCAGCCTGGGAAGCGCCATGTGCGGATCCCTTGAGCAGATCCTCATCGACGGCGAGATTGCGCTGATGATAAAGAAAGCTGTCATGGAGCGCGAGATAGACGACGATGCCCTGGGCATGGAGGCAATAGATGAGGCACTGGGGGAAAACGGCAATTTCATGGACAAGCTCCACACGGTGGAACGGCTCCGAAAGGGGGAAGTATTCGAGCCACGTCTGGGGTTTGCCAACGGAGCTATGAGCTGGTATCAAGAAGATCGCAAGTCTCTCAGGGAGCGCGCCGCAGACGCGGCGGGCAAGATCCTCGCGGCTGAACGGAAACCGGTCATGTCAGAAGCGCAGGAAAAGGAACTGGATGCCATAACGGGCGCGGCTGAACGCGAGGCCTCCGCATTGCGCCGGAGATAAAACAGGCAGACAGGGATAGCGTCATGGGCAGTGTATTTCACTTTGCTATCCTCCATTCCTCAATCAACTGCAGTATAGACTGTTGCCGCTCACCGCGCCCGTCGCTGACGGCTTTTTTGACTACTGTGTACAGCTCCGGGGAAAGCGGCCACGCTTCGGGGGAGCGGTCGGAATTAGCAAATAGACAAAACGCCGTTGCGCCCATTGTATAAACATTTGTAACCTCGTCGATAACCGCGCCTTCTGTGCGTTCTTCGGGTGAAACAAAGCGTGATGACCCCCACAAACCCATCGAGCCGACATACGGAGACTTTTGATAAAAGTCAATGTCGCAGATTATCGTCCGCTGATTTTTCACATCCCACATAATGCTCTCGTCGTAAAAATCTATTGCGACATAGCCTTTTGCGGCAATATGTGAGTGGAAATCCATAATGTCAGCAAAAATCTGCTGCTTTGTTTCAAGCGACAGTTCTCTAAAAGCCTTGTAATCCGCAGGGTACATTCTTTGGGCGCAGATTGCGTCAACCCATTCAAACACCATAGCAAAGCCGCCGCCGATTTTTTCTGCCCTGATAAACTTAATCAGATTAGGGTGTGCTAAGTCCTGGTAAACTGGCAGGGCTGCTTTCAAACGGGCAACGACATCCGCCGTGTCGCCGTTATATCTCGCGGTCGGCGCACCCGCGAACTTGACGAAATACCGATTATCGCCGTCCGCAACGCCGAAACAGATATTCCCAGAGTACTGACCATCAAACACCTTGAAAATTTTGCCGTATTTACTGAGAAACGAAAAATCAAATGGTGACTTGAGTCTATACGGTATTCCGTCCGCATATTCGATGTAATGCTTCTTATCATCCGACCAACCTTTGGCGACGGGTTCGATTTTTGAGAAGGTATCGTAAGTGAGTATATCTGTCATACATCTTCCTCCTCTGGTTCCGTGTTTTCCGCGACGATATGTTGTACGCCGTCGATTAGCGGAATCAATGCCTTGTGCGCGGTTCGGGAATATCCGTACCCAAGCGGTAGGTCGCCACGCCCAACGGCTTTTGTTTATTTTACAACTAGACACTAGCTCGGCAACAAAGAGGCCTGGAGGGGCTGTGTCCGTGCCTTCCCTCCGGGCCTCTGATAACGCCGCGCATGACGCGAAGCGTCTGGTTTTTTCAGATCAGGCTTCTCTATAAATCCGCCCGCGTGATCTTCTGGTCAGCGGATTTGTACTCCATCGCGCACTGGTGGGCCGTGCCGTTCCTCTCCTGCGGCGCGGTTTTTATGGCAGCCCGGGCCGGACAGGCGCATAGCAGGACCCACATGAGCGTGGCCGCCGCCGCAAGAGCGAGGCAATGCTTAACGAACCTTACGCTTAAAATTTTCTCCATCGCTTGATTCCTCCTACTTCATTATCCAGTAGTTGATGAGGGTCGTTCCTGGCGGTAAGCTGTTGTGGACAGAGCCCTTTCCCCCATTTAGCGTCATAAAAGCCCAAGAACCGCCATCTTGCGGATCTATGCTCACATCACCGGAATGGGCCTCGGCACTTGCAATAAAGACAGCCTGGTCTAAGATATCGACTGTGGCTTCCAGGGTTCTCTTTCCTCCCTGGGATGAAGGCGTCATGCTCACGATCTTCGCTCCGTCAAGCTCTTTCACGGCATTTCCGCCACGCCACCCGCCAGCGCCCGCATCGACGCCAAGGGCGTATATCCTGGACTTGCCGTCGATCGTCATGACGTTGCACGGTCTTTTGACGGTGTCTAAATCCATTTTCTTGGGAAGGAACGTCGCGAAGTATATATGATTCCCGAACAAGACAGGCTGGGCCGAAACGTACTCCTCCTTGTAATTCTGGCCATCAGGCTCCAGGGTGATATACCAGCCCTTCGCGTCAGGAACGGTTAACTGCGAGTATCTGTCGCCTGATTTGACCAGCTCGACCCATTCATCCCTCATCGATGGTCTGCCGGTCGAAAAATTGGGCAGCTTGAAAGAGTAGATCAATTGCGATTTGTTCTGCAAAGTCGTTTCGCCGGTGATGTTCGCGGTTCCCCCGCTCGCCCACCATGCGCCTGAATTGCCCAGCACCTTGCTGATCAAGACGCCATACGGGCTTGCGTAGCTGGCTGCAGGCTCATCGGAACTCATGCGCAGGGAGCCTGCGGTAAGCAGCCTTCCGCCGCCCCTGCCGCCTGCTGTCTCCGGCTCGAGCAACAGGGCGAAAATATTTCCCCGGTTGTCCGACGCGAACACCTGCCCCGTGACGGATTTGCTGTATTCGCCGTATTGCGACGCGCGCAGGGTCGGGGGGGAGACCATCATTCCCATGTAGGGCGCAGGCCCTGAGTTCGCGCTGCCCACGCGCCACTGCGGATCCACGGAACCGCTGTTATAAACCTTCGCCCAGCCGGAATCGTTGTTGAAATCAGCGTGCTTAGACTCGTCCGGGTCGATTATATAAAGCGCGGCCCCCATCTTGCCGTTGTCGGCAAGGTCAAAACCCCTCTGCATCCCTCCGGGCAGCACGATTATGTTCTGCAGGCCATCCACTCCGTCCGCCCTGCGCATCACCCCGGCGGCGGCATTCCGGCTGTTGAAGCCGAGCTGATAGAACGGATACGAGCCAGGGGCGTCATATATCGACCCTGAGCCGTCGCCCCAGTCAGGAGACACGGTTTCTGTATGGACATCGGCGTCCGCGGCTCTCATGCGGATCAAGGAGAGCGATCCGTCGTCGTTCTCAACCGTCTCGCGGTACCAGGAAAACTTGGGGTCGTCCGGCGCTGACACGTCCATCATGTACATTCCGTTGCCGGCCCTCCCGAGTATCGCTACGAGGAACGACTTCCACCCTCCCTTTGAGGGCCCCATATCGAAGCGTCGCAGACGCACCGGGCCGTCCAGGACATACGCCGGCTTGGAGCTTATTGGGATGTCGTCGCTGGTTTCGGTCATGTAGTCATTTACGTCCAGCCACCGCATCCTGTGATTGCTGTCGTCCCCGACTTTCGTCATCTTTAGCGCGGCCAGCCGGAGCGGGAGGAGCGACGGCGGCGGCACTATGGCCATCTGCTCGCGCTGGCTGGCCGGTATGCCGAGTTTTGGGTTTATGACGTGCAGGATGCCGTCGTTGGTCTGAGCGAATACCCTTGTCTCGAGTTTTTTCTGCTCCTGGCTCTCCGCCCATTCCCTGTAGCCAGGAAGGGTGTCGTCCGGCCGTGGCGGCCCGACGAGGACGCTCGTCGACTGGCCGAAGTCGGCGATCAACGACCTCCGCAAAAGCTGCTCCCTGCCGATATACGAATATTCATACCCGAAAAGCCAGTTCACCAGCGCGCGGGACGGGTGCAGCTTGCCTGTGAAGGTATTCTGCGGTATGTTCGTCGCGTTCATGTCGCTGACGAAGGCGTCTGTGATGCCGATTTTGGCGGCGAGGGGGTGCTCTGTCGCGTCGTTCTGGTTCGAGGTAAATTCCATCTTTTCAAATCTGCCCTGCGGGGCGCCCTTGTTGCTCCAGAAGACGAGGTTGCGGCTGCCCGGCGTAAGTGATCTGCGCAGGTCGCGGCCCAGCTCCCACAGCTCCGTCGCGGTTATTGATCCGCTCTTCTTTATAGACTGATAGCGTGCAAACGATCCGGCCCACTGGTCGTATTTGTTAATGCGGTACCCTGCGGAGAAGATGTTGAACTGATCGGGGTCAGTGTTTTCCTCGTCTTTCATCGCCGGGCTTTCCGTGAACGGCCCCGGAGCGGGCTGAATCTCGTTGTTTATCCTGGCCAGCACGGCGCGCAGGGCCTGAACCAGCCCGCTCACGTCATTCGCGAAATATGCCTTCGCGTCCGGGTTGCCGGGGTCGCCGGCGATCGCCATAGCGTTAAGCTTTTCCCTCAGCCTCACCACGCTGTCCGCTTCGGAGTCCGGGTCGACGAAGCCGACCACGAGCGTCCGCACGCCCTCTTCGAGACTGATCTTCGTAAACTGATTTTCCCCGTTGGCCTTTTTTACAGGCGTGCCGTCCTTGTTGCGGATCAGAGAGGTCAGATCCTTGCCCTTGGTGTTGTCGTAAAGATCCTTGACCGCCTGTGCCGAGGAGTACTCGGAGCTGTCGTCGCCTGCTGTGAAGATGACAACCCAGTTCTTGTCGCACGGGTCGCTCAGCGGGAACGAGTTTTCAGGCGCGTACTGGACGTTCGAGGCGCTAGTGGTGACTCCGCCGATGCCTGCCACCGGAGGGGAGAAGAAGTCCATGACCGTGCCCAGGGCCTCGCCGGAACCCTGTTTGAACTGATTGAAGAGCCTCTCTCTATAAGATGAGTCCATGGCGGCCTTGACCGAGCTTTTCGTGCTGGAAAACGTTACCGCCCTCTGACCGGCCGCGTCAATCGTGCTCAGCAGCCCTGCGCGCGTGAGATTTCTGTGTCCCGGGTAAATGGCGGTGCTCAGGAACGTCTTGCCGTCCCCGAAGAGTTCCGGGTTTTTAAAGTAGTATGGATCCGAAGCGCCGCCGTCCGCCACGTTCTCCAGCCCGTCGATCCATAGGCGGAATTTGTTGATATGGGCGGTCTCGTAGTCGTTCATCGGAACCCTCAGATACGCTCGGTTCAATAATTTCCACTTTGTCTGGCCTATATACCGAGCGTCATAATATTCACGGTTAATGCCCCAGAAAATGGCTGTGCTGTCCTTGTATGCGCCGCCGTCACCAAAACCGTCAGCAAGTCCCGTTGCCCACCCGGGCCCGGTCCCATACGGGAAAGCAGCAGCGGTTGTTTTGGTTTTGCCATACGGGTCTTTTTTGTAGAAATCCGCGTAAAAACCGGCTTTAGGGCTCATCATCTCCTGATAGGTAGTCGCGAGCCCCATGCGCAGGTTTTCGACCAGCACGACATCCGACAGCACACGCCACATGACGAGTTTCATCTTATACATGCGGCTGTCGTTCGGCACGAGGTCGCCTTTATTGATCGTAGCCCCGGCGGGCGGCCCGTTCTTCCACCATGACCTCTTTGTGTCCTTAAAGACGAGCGCGTAGGGCAGCGGATCTCCATTCGGGATGTCGCTGTACAACTTCGCTAACTCATTGTTCGCGTAGTTGAACGGGGAGTAGTAGTTGTCCATATGCAGGTCGAGATTCACGTTGCCGGTAGTCATGTTGTTCTTCTCGTCCTCGGGATCCGGCCCCTCCCTGCCATAACGCTCCCGTCCGCCGCGTCCGCCGTAATCGTATTTAACAGAGTCAGCGCCCTTAAACGGCAACCCTCCGTGTCCGTATGTGGCCTCCCTGAGCATCTGCCCGGCCTCTTTCTGGGTAAGGGTTCTATTCGTACCCATATCAGGCATCGTGCCCGTCGCTGTGAACGTCATGGGCGAACCCGTGTCCAGCACGAAGAGGACATTTGCCTTCCTGGCCACGAGGATCTGGTTGTTGTCCTCCAGCACTAGATCCTCCTTGTAGGGAGGGAACACGTCTCTGAGCGGCGCCGCCGCCCAGGCGGCAAGATCGTCCCCCGGTCTGGCAAAGAGTATGGCGGCGAGCAGGGCCGCAGCCGCGAACCCACAGATGAACACGCCCTTGATTGCGTCCAGCCTAAACGGCCCGGCGCTCCCGAATTTGTCAGTTGATCCGCTTCGCATGGATTTATGCAGCACTCCTTTCAATAACTATCCTGAGACATCAGGACATAGACACTGCAAGTGTTTAAACTTGCACCCTTTAGGC
>JAISFV010000043.1 GCA_031263445.1 Synergistaceae bacterium
CGCTCCCGAATTTGTCAGTTGATCCGCTTCGCATGGATTTATGCAGCACTCCTTTCAATAACTATCCTGAGACATCAGGACATAGACACTGCAAGTGTTTAAACTTGCACCCTTTAGGCGTATGACTATAAATCAGCCTACGTTTGTCAGTTATTTACTTCAAGTCGTTGGCAGCTACGGAAATTAAAATCCTTCTGAAAGGTATAAACCGTTGCGGCGTTTAATCTGCATCTGTAGTATCATATTTTAAATCCTATCCTTTATGCTAATAAACACTAGCATATTGTGGGTATTTTATATCAGAAGAACCGTTTTGGCAATACCTGCCAGACACGCGACAAATAAATAGTGCTTCTGTCACGGTCGGATTCCCTGGCCGAGCGGTAAATTTATAATTTATTTGGCCTTTTTGAGTTAAATTTAATATAATATGCCTTTTATCAGTCATAAATCATCTGTGATATGATAAAATCTGTGTCACAATTGTCTCTCGTAGCGCTGCCAATAAACAAGAGGTGAATTCATGAAATTATAAGGAAAAGATAGCCGAATCGCTCTCATCCGTGGCGCCGATAACGCTCATAGTCTTCGTCCTCGGCATTTCGCTGGCCCACTGGCACCACGATGATGTTTCTCGCGGGCGCTTCCTGTGGATGACATTTTTGAGTCTCCTCCTTTGATTTACTGGAATCATAACTCTCAATTAAACCCAGGGCGATTCACCTGTTCTCGCAACAGGTCAGCGGGGTTTCTTATTTTCTTTGACTGTGGTTCGAAGTTACATCCGCTTTATGTATTTTTTTTCAAGAATAGTGTATAGTTTGCCTAGTGCGCAAGCGCGTGGCTGTCCGTCCGCGACTGTGCATAATGCCGAGACGAGTTGGCACAAATCAAGGAAGACTGGGAGGGACACAGCATGAGTTATTACGAGCCGTATTCGGAGTTGTCGAACGCCGCCAGGGAGTTCGACAGGATAATCCAGAGCCTCGTAGAGGAGTTGGACGCCATCAACCTCTACAACCAGAGGGCGGACGTCACCAAGGACGAATCCGTGCGGGCGCTTACGCTGCACAACCGCAACGAGGAGATCGAGCACGCCGTGATGCTGTTCGAGTGGCTGAGGCGCGTCACGCCGGAGTTCGACGAGCAGATGAAGACGTACCTCTTCACGTCGCTGCCGGTCACCGAGGTCGAGGAAAACGCGACGGGCGCGTCCGGCTCGTCAGTCTCAGCCGGCTCAGGGTCGCTGGGCATAGGATCACTTAAAAAATAAAACATGCAATGCGTGGATTACGGAGGGTTTGAATTTTTAAACTTTAGACCGCTAACGATAGAAACGTTTAATATTTAAGAAAAGGCTGATTTATAGTCAGAGGCCTACGGTGTGAAGATTTAAGCCCTTGTAACGCCTGCTTTCTTTGGCGAAGATATCGTTCATGCGAATCAATCAGTGTTTCCTTAATAATAATTATGACTGGGAGGGTTTGAAGATGTTTTCACGCGAACATGCCCTGATAAGCGCAGCCGCGTTCAAGGCAATCGACGCGCAGGCTGCCGAGACGTTGCGCAGGAACCTGTCAGCCAGGAGGTTCGTCGATGTGAAGGGCCCTGCGGGCTGGGACTTTTCCGGCGTGTCTCTCGGGAGGTTCGAGAAGCTGGACAAGTCCGGCGCCGTCGGATACGGTGTCCGGAGCTTCGCGCCTGTTGTCGAGACGAGGGTGGAATTTGAGTTAGACGCCCTTGACCTGCACCTGATCGACAGGGGCTCGGCAGACCCGGATCTCGTCCCTGTGGAAAAGGCCGCCATCACCGCCGCCGCGTTCGAGGACAACGCCGTCTACTCAGGCTTCGGCGAGGCGCGCTTGAAGGGGCTTGCGGATGTCGCAGAGAACGCGCCAGTCCCGCTCCCCGGTGACCCGCAGGGTTTCCTGGACGCGCTCAAAGGCGAGATATCCAGGCTCGAAACGGCCGCGTCCATAGGCGGGCCTTATGCCCTGGTCGGCGGTAAGACGCTCCGTGCCGCGCTGGGCCGCATAGCCGACGGGCGCTCGCTCTTCGACTTAATAAAAAAGAACAGCGACGTGGACGAATTCATATTCACGCCGTCGTCCGACGGGGCGCTCCTGGCCTCGAAGCGGGGCGGAGACTTCGAGCTTACGCTTGGCGGCGATTTCGTCGTCGGCTACAGCGGGACGGACGGCAAGAACCTCCGTTTCTTCCTCACGGAGTCGTTCGCCTTCCGCGTGATCGAACCGAGGGCCTTCACCCCGCTGTCAGTGAAGTAACGTAACCGCTGATTAAATAACCTCCATTTCGCCCTGGAGAACATTTAATCAGCGATTCCAAACCGCTAAAATCTGCGTTACATTGATTTTATTCAGCGCTCCCCCAGACGGCATCGTGAATTTACGGGGAGCGCTGATTAATTAAGGCATGTTATCAATTGAGCTAAACGACAATGCCAGCAACATAACCAGCGTGGCTCAAAAAATACACAACTCGCTATTACATTAAGCCCTGTGCTATGCAAGGGAATTGGCAGAGCAGTAGCGTTGCCCAGATGTTTTGAGTCCCTTATAGGGGTGCCATCTCCAAGTCACTGCTTGAAGCGATGGTTGATGACTGTGAATTGGTTTCAGCCTACTATTTTATACCCACTACTACAATTGAAGACATACTCTAAATTATAAACATATGGCGTAATACTTCTAAGCGTACATTAGGGGAATATTATGCCTACATGCAAAGCTGTTAGCCATCACACAAAACAAACTACAGCCTGGGTGCTCGGCGGTCGTGATGCTGTCTCAGAAGGTTTAGGTTACTGGGCAACAAATTACTACCGCGCAACACAAAGCCTTTCTTATTATTCGGATCTGCAAAAAAATAGATGTCCGCAAAATCAGGGTTTTCGTGACTTATTTTGTAATATTATCACAAAAAAAGCCTCGTGTTAATCACATAATGTAAGTTTGAGCGGAACAAGCGGCCAGAGTGTTTTTAGTATCTGTTTTTAAGGTTATATTATGTGAATTCAAGCAATTATAAAGGCACGTTTTCGATATGAGGAATAGCTCTTCAATCTCTTTGATGGATGCTCCAGACTGGTAAAATTTTATAAGCTGTTCCTGCTGTTTCATAGATAATTTATGTCGCCGCCCGCAAACTACGCCGCGCTTTTTGGCGGCGGCAAGGCCAGCTACCGACCGTTCTTTTATTAGGTTGCGTTCAAACTCGCCGAAGGCTGCAATTATGTGGAAAATCAAGCGTCCAGTCGGAGAAGAAGTGTCTATCGTCTCAGTCAGGGAACTGAAGCTGATTTTTCGCTCCTCAAGTTCCTGGACAATATTTATCAGATCCTTGAGTGAGCGCCCCAATCTATCCAGTTTCCAGACGATCAGGTTATCCCCCTCTTTTAACATTTTGAGACAAGCATTGAGCTGCGGCCTCTTTGCCTTGCTCAATCTTCCGGATATTTTCTCAACGTAGATATTAGCCTCATCGACTCCCGCAACCTTCAGTGCATCCAGTTGTAAGGCCAAATCTTGATTATACATAGACACGCGGGCATACCCGATTTTTCTATTTATCACGGCATCAAATCCCCCAACGAATAAGTCTGTTGCATTGGCGTATTTTATGCCAAAATAAGTCACGAAAACCCTGATTTTACGAACATACTTGGCGCTTATTTAAAAGATGAGGCGAATGCTGTGCTGGAAAACAGATCGTTGGCATGAGGGCGTGCCCTCATTGGATGACGCTTTTTGAGTGAGTAGGCAGGTTAAGCGCCAAATTAGGTCATTTTTGATGCTTACGAAAAATTAAATGAAAAGCACCTTGAGATCTTTCAATAACACATGGGGACATGATAAATACGACATGCACATTAATTTATTGTTCTGAAAAATAAACTGAAGTTATGAGGAGTACATACCCGACAAAGCAAGTCCCGGCTGCAGGCAAGGATAATGACAGACCTTGCATCGTTTGAAGGGTATGTATTCCCTCTCAGTTGGAAAGGTGGTGAAGGACATGGTGCCATTATTAATTAGTTGACAGCGGGCAAGTTGTTTTGGTCAAACAAAAACTGAAGCAATGAAAAACGAGGAGGGTTAGGCATGTCGGAGCAATTTATTAAAGAAGTGTACGAAGGCGTCATAAATAGAGATGCTGGAGGAACGGTCGCGTCTGCTCAGAAAGCCTTGGATGCTGGCGCAAATCCGCTGGAAATCATTGAGCGAGGGCTGACTAAGGGTATGGAAACAGTAGGCGAAAAATTCGAAATGCAAGAGTTTTTCCTGCCTCACCTGCTATTGGCCACTAATTGCGTAAAAGCAGCCATGAAGGTGCTAAATCCATTTATCAAGACTACCGGGGACACAAAAACCATGGTGATCGGTACAGTCGAAGGGGACATCCATGACATTGGCAAGAATTTGGTTGCGCTCACCATGGAAGCGGTCGGTTTCAAAGTGATTGACCTGGGCGTAAGTGTAAAATCGTCAGATTATATCGCCGCTGTTAAGAAACATAAGCCAAATTTGCTGGGCCTTTCCGCACTGATCACCTCCACAATGATCAACATGGAAAAAACGATCAAGGAACTGGAAAAGGAAGGGTTACGCGATCAAGTGAAGGTGATAGTGGGTGGAGCGCCAGTTGATGCGAAGTACGCGAAATCCATTGGCGCTGATTATTACGGCAAGACGGTTAGTGCCGCTATCACAGTTGGCAAAGAGCTAAAGGGGGCGAAATAATAATGAAAATGACGTCAAGGGAAAGAGTATTACGCCAAATCAACGGTCAGAGTGTCGACAGGGTTCCAGTAGAGTTTGGAGGGTTCATTTCAGGGATTGTGGAAGGGACTAAAAACAGCATAGCGGAAGGGCCTCCATACGGTGTTCGCGCGTTGTATGAGTACTGCGGCATTAAGGATTATGCTGAACCAGCCATCGCCCCATCTTTAAGCTGTGTTACTAATCTCGATGAACGCTTGTATGAACGCTTGGGATCGGATGTATGGCACACTTTCTTCGGTGGTCACCCTTTTACGGTCAGCAACGACGGCAAATACCTGTACGACATGTACGGTTTGGTGTTACAGGCGGACGGTTTTTATTACAGTTTCCCAGACAGCCTCACCCCATTGCACGATGCCGATTCCATAGATGAAGTCAAGAACTACAACAAGTGGCCAGATCCCACCGACCCGATATTTTTAAGCAACGTAATAGAGTCGGTGACCAACTACCATGAGAACACCGACAAGGCGGTTAGCCTTTTCCCTGGTTATCCGGCACTGATATTCCATATGTACGCGTGGCTGCGCGGTTTTGACAAATTTCTGACCGATATGTACGTTAATAAAAAGCTTTATTGCTATTTGGCTGACAAGATCACGGACATTGCGCTGGAAATATGTAGGCAAGTATTGCCTAAAGTGGGAGCGAAAGCG
The DNA here is from genome assembly GCA_031263445.1 of Synergistaceae bacterium. Classification (GTDB taxonomy): domain Bacteria; phylum Synergistota; class Synergistia; order Synergistales; family Synergistaceae; genus JAIRNC01. The sequence goes on from JAISFV010000043.1 coordinate 5,459, forward strand.
GATATGATCCTTTATGGCGATGACATGGGCATGCAGACGCAGGCGCTGATGTCAGTTGAAGACTACCGTGCCATGGTTAAGCCTTGGTCTAAGCGCTGGGTGACTGAAATAAAAAACATACTACCTAACGTAAAGGTGCAATATCATACTTGTGGTTCCATCTTCGCGTTAATCCCTGACATGATTGACTGCGGGTTCGACATCATCAACCCCATCCAACCCTTGGCCACAAATATGGAAGCCTGGCGGTTGAAGAAAGAGTTTGGCAACAGAGTGACATTGCACGGAGGGATTGACATACAGAGGCTTGTGCCTTTTGGTACGGTGAGCGAGATCAAACATTATGTAAAGACGCAGCTCTCGTTGATGGAAGGCAGCCGTTATATTCTTGCCTGTTCCCACAACATTGAACCGGAAACCCCGCCAGAGAACATAGTAGCGGTATTTGATGCCGTGAGAGAGTATTACGGGGATTAAATAAATAGGGTGAAAGGGGAGTGCGCTTGGAAGGGTACTCCTTCCCGCTTCCAGGCGCACATTATAATAATGAAAACACAATCCGCTTTGATAGTTTGCGAGACAGTGTACCCAGAAATTAGCGAGCGACTACCGGAATATGTAACGCGCGTCGAGGTATTGGAATATCGTTACCATTTATACCCAAATAAACTGAATTCCCTGCTCAAAGATACTGTACAGAAACTTGATGAAGAGAAATGCGATTGGGAGCAAATACTGCTCGGATATGGTTTGTGTTCCAACGGAGTGGATGGGCTAGTCTCTCAAAGAAGCAGGATAGTAATGCCAAAAGTTGACGACTGTATAGCGTTGTTTCTCGGGTCATCAGAATGTTTTAGGGAAGAACAGAGAAAGGAACCTGGCACGTATTACCTTACTAAGGGCTGGATTGAATGCAAAGCGGATTCATTGGCCGTGATGAACCGCCAACACGAGTGGACAGAGGATTTAGATCCAGAGACAGCAGAATGGTTCGCTCGCGATTTAGTAAAGAACTACTCTCGTCTTGTACTTGTCGATACTGGATCTTACGACATAACTCCGTTTGCGGGTCATGCCGAAGAAGTTGCGCGGGTGTTTGGACAGCGATTTGAAATCATATCTGGTAGCATCGCCTATTTGGAGACTCTGTTGAATGGGCCATGGGACAGTCGCTTTATCGTAGTGGAGGCTAGAGAGCCTATCACCAAAGATATGTTTGCGGGGAACTTCTAAAAACCGACTTTTAGATAGGTCAATCTCAGATTTTATGTATACATATTGGATGCATGTGATGAAGTTATTATATTTTGGAGAGTGCTGGCTGATGTAAAGATAAATCATTTTTAGAGACTCTGATAATCGTCATTTGCGCGTTATACATCAGGGCGTGACATCAATTGAGCCAAACGATAATGCCAGCAAGATAAACGGTACCCAGAAAATACATGGTTCTTTTATCGTAACGCGTTGATATAGCACGATATTGTTCCAATCGTGCAAAAAAATTCTCAACCAGATGCTGGCACCGTACAGATCTTTACGCGGCCACCGAAAACGCGAGGTATTTTGGCGTTGCTTTTGGAGGGGATGGCAGCTCTTTTCCCAGCTTGCTCCAGAGGAGCAATAACAAGTTCTTTAATGTCATAGGCTTTATCCGCGATTACGATACCAGCCCTGGTTGCTGGCAAAATTTTTCCGTTTAGCGACGCGGGTGCCGAGGGGGTTTGAATCTTCACCCTTTAGGCCACTGACGATGAATCAGCCTTTTGTTATCTCATCTTACGGGACGGCGATCTGCGGGAGAAGGTCGTCTGTCGCGCATTTTCCCCTGCCGGCCGTTTTATGATAGAATGACTTCAACCTGCCCAAAGCGGCGAGGAGGAGTTTCGGTGCGTGTCTCCCTTTATCGTAAGTATCGGCCCCGCGTTTTTTCCGACATAGTAGAACAAAAGGCCGCGACGAGCTTGCTGCGCTTGTCATTTACGGAGGGAAGGCTGGGTCAGGCGTATCTCTTCTCCGGCCCTAGGGGGTGCGGCAAAACGACGGCGGCCCGGATACTCGCCAAGGCTGTCAACTGCGAATCGCCAAAGGACGGCGAGCCGTGCTGCTCCTGCAAGTCGTGCGCGGACGTCGCGTCAGGGGAGCATCTTGACGTGATGGAGATAGACGGTGCGTCGAACAGGGGTATCGACCAGATCCGCGAGCTGAAGTCCCACGTGGGGCTTGCGCCCTTTATGGGCGGCAGCAAGGTCTATATACTCGACGAAGTCCACATGCTGACGACCGAGGCGTTCAACGCCCTCTTGAAGACGCTGGAGGAACCCCCGCCGTTCGCTCTCTTCATATTCGCGACCACTGAGCCGAACAAGGTGCCCGTGACGATAAGGTCCAGGTGCCAGCATGTGCCGTTTCACAGGATCACCGCTTCGGGCATAGCCGAACGACTGAGGGCCGTGGCGGCAATGGAAGGTTTCGAGGCTGAGGGCCCTGCCCTGTGGGAGATCGCCAGGAACGCCGACGGCGCGCTCCGCGACGCGCTCTCACTGACGGAACAGGCCCTTGCCCTAGGCAGCGGGAAGCTCACCGCCGACGCTGTGAGCGCCCTTCTGGGCGGCAGCGGCAGGGCGGAGCTGGAGCGCTTCGCGTCGCTGCTGCGCAGCTCCCCTGCGGAGGCCGCTGCTGCACTGAAGGAATTGCTTGAGCGCGGCGTTTCTCCTGAGCGCTTTCTGGACGCCCTTTTCCCGCTCTTCCGCGACATGTGGGTCTACAGCCTGTGGGGCGATGCCGCTTTTTCTGGCCTGACGCTTTCCGAGGAGGAGAAAGAATTCCTTGTCTCAGAGGTTCCGGGGTGGACTTCCGGCGTGCTCGGCAGACTCGTGTCCGTATGCGCCTCACTCTACCCGAGGGTAAGGCAGGGGCTGAGGTCGGACGTGTTTTCCGGTCTTCTGACGTTCGGGCTGATCGGCGCCATGAGCGACGAGCCGGCAAGCACAGCCGCACAACCTCCTGCCGTGCCAGCCGGGCGTTTCGCACCCAGAGAAGCGGCGGCTTTTGTTAAAAAAGCTCAAAGCCAGTCACCGACCGTAATGCCTGAGCCCGCTGCCGCGCCCCTGCGCGAGGCGGCGCAGCCTGACGGCGGTGCGCGGGATGGCTGGGCGGCGCTGTTTTCCTCGCTCTGGGACGGCGACCTGTCGCTCTGCGCGGCCATGATCGACGCGACGCTCTCCGTATCGGGAGGGGAACTTGTGATAGACTGTTCGGAGGCCGGCCCCGTTTCCAAGGCCGTCCTGGAATCCGCGAAGGCAAGGAACGCGCTCTGCGCGGCGTTCGGGCTGGAGCGCGAGGCCACTGCTCCACCAGGGCCGCCCGGTGAGGGAAAGCCCCTTCCGCAGAGCGCGAAGCCGCACAACCGCACGTCGCCAGGTGAGATGTCCATGGAGGAGCTGTCGTCCTTTCTCGGCGCCGACCTGTTGATGGCGAAGCCCGCAGACGGCACTGATCTAGGGGATTCGGGCGATGACGAGGGCATAATAGACGCCGGTTGATCAAATATGACTGTCGGTTTATTGTCATGTGCCTTAAAGAGTGAATAGTTAAACCATTGCTACGTCTGCTTTCCCAAGACGGCATACACCGTTTAGGCGAATTGATCAGCGTTTAGTCAAGTTTCCTCTTACGGCAACTTGACTAAACTGGACAGATGAGTTTAAGGAGTCGGTATCATTATGGATAACCCGTTTGTTCACCTGCACGTACACAGCGAGTACAGCTTGCTGGACGGGGCGAACAAGTGTCAGGATCTGGCCGCTGCGGCCAGGGATATGGGGATGGGCGCTGTCGCTCTGACGGATCACGGCGTAATGTATGGGTGCGTGGAGTTTTATAACGAGTGCAAGAATGCCGGCGTCAAGCCCATACTCGGCTGCGAGGTATACGTGGCGCCCAGCGGGCACAAGTGCAGGGAGGCCAAGGAGCAGTTCCACCTCGTCCTCCTGGCCGAGGACGGCGAGGGGTACCGCAACCTCACGAAGCTCGTCTCGATCGCCTGTACGGACGGTTTCTATTACAAACCAAGGATAGACCACGACCTGCTCTCCCGCTATTCGAAGGGGCTGATAGCGCTCTCGGCGTGCCTCGGCGGGGAGACGCCGGCGCTCATCATGTCGGGCGACGAGCAGGGGGCGCTCTCTCGGGCAATGCTGTATCGCGACATAATGGGGCCTTCGAATTTTTTCCTGGAGATCCAGAGCAACAGGATACCGGAGCAAGCGCTCGTAAACAAGACGCTCATACGGATGAGCAGAGAGCACGGCTTCGGCATAGTCGCCACGAACGACGCGCACTACATGCGCAGGGAGGACGCCGAATGGCACGACGTCCTCCTGTGCGTCCAGACGAACAGCAACGTGAACGACAGAGAGCGATACCGCTTCGCCGGGGACGACTTTTACTTCAGGACCCGCGAGGAGATGTGGGACATATTCGGGGCCGAGGTGCCGGACGCGCTCCGGAACACGGCCCTTATCGCTGACCGTTGTAACGTCGGGCTGAAGTTCGGCGAGTACCACCTCCCTAACTACGACCTGCCGGAGGGCGAGACCCTTTCGACGCACCTCCGCCGCATGGCGGTCGACGGACTGCGCGAGCGGCTGAATGGGAGGGAGGCCGGCCCTGAATATGCCGAGAGGCTGGAGTACGAGCTGGGCGTCATCGAGCAGATGGGCTTCCCTGGTTATTTCTGCATAGTATCCGACATCATAGCGCGCGCCAAGGGCATGGGCATACCGGTCGGGCCAGGCAGGGGATCGGCCGCCGGCTCTCTGGTCGCCTGGGCGCTCCGCATAACGGATCTCGACCCGATATCGCATAAACTGCTCTTCGAGAGGTTCCTGAACCCTGAGCGCATAAGCATGCCCGATATCGACACAGACATATCGGACAAGGGCCGGGACGAGGTGATCTCGTACATAGTCTCGAAATACGGCGCCGATCATGTGGCGCAGATAATAACGTTCGGGCGCATGATGAGCAAGCAGGCCGTGAAGGACGTAGGGCGCGCGCTGGGCATGCCCTACGCAGACGTCGACAGGGTGGCCAAACTGATACCGGATCCGATCAGGTCAGGCATAAAGAACATCCCGGACGCGCTCAAAAAAACGCCCGACCTGAATGCCGTCTACGACTCGGACGCGCAGGTGCGGAGGCTCCTCGACATAGCGAGCCGGATTGAGGGCCTGGCCAGGCACTGCTCGCAGCACGCGGCCGGGATAGTGATAACGCCTGAGCCGACCATGGAGATGGTGCCTGTGACGCGGATCGGGGAGAGCCAGATCGTCACTCAGTTCTCCATGGAGCCGGTCGAGAAGCTGGGCCTAGTCAAGATGGATTTCCTCGGACTGCGCACCCTGTCGATCATCGAGGAGGCGCTCGAAAACATAAAGGCTAGCGGCTACGAGCCCGTCGATCTCGAATCCGTCCCGATGGACGACTCCAAAACGTTCGAGATGCTCAAGTCGGCGGACACGCTGGGCGTGTTCCAGCTCGAATCTGGCGGCATGAAGGATTTGATCAGACGCCTCAAGCCTGACCGTTTCGAGGATCTGGTCGCGCTGATGGCCCTCTATCGCCCCGGCCCGCTCGAAAGCGGCATGGCCGACCAGTACGTGAAGCGCAAGCACGGCCACGAGCGCGTGGAGTACCCTCACCCGCTGCTAACGGACGCGCTCTCGGAGACTTACGGGGTCATCCTGTACCAAGAGCAGGTCATGCAGTGCGCGGCGCAGCTCGCGGGCTACTCTCTCGGCGAGGCGGATCTGCTGAGGCGCGCCATGGGGAAGAAGAAGGTCGAGGTAATGGCGGCGCAGCGCGCGAAGTTCGTGGAGGGCGCTGAGAGCAAGGGAGTCCCGGGCGCGAAGGCGGCCGAAATATTCGACATCATCGAGAAATTCGCAGGCTACGGCTTCAACAAGTCACACAGCGCGGCCTACGCGCTCATCAGCTATCATACGGCATACCTCAAGGCCCACTACGCGCCGGAGTTCATGGCGTCGTACCTCTCGGCGCTCGTCGGCTCTAAGATGGACGTCCTGGGGAGGTACATCAGCGAGGTGCGCGGTCTCGGCATAAATGTGACGAGGCCCGACATAAATAAGTCGCGCTCCAGTTTCACCGTCTCGGACGGGGAGATACTGTTCGGGCTGTCGGCGGTAGCGAAGGCCGGTTCAGGCGCAGTCGAGAGCATATTGCGCGCCAGGGATTCCGGCGGGCCGTTCAAGTCGCTGTGGGACTTCGTGACGAGGGTCGACCTGCGGGTCGTGAACAAGGGGGTTCTGGAGAATCTCGTTCGCTCAGGCGCGTTCTCAGCCATCGAGGGAAACAGGAGGAAACTGTTCGAGGCGCTGCAGGCGATGATAGACAGCGCCGCCAGGAAGGGCGAGTGCGCCAACCAGAAGTCGCTCTTCGACGACGACGAAGCGGACGACGAGCCGCCGATGCCTGACGTCCCCGACTACGAGCAGCGGGAGTTGCTGAACCTGGAGAAGGAGTCCGTCGGGATATATATATCCGGGCATCCGTATGACGAGTTTTTAGCGGACGAATATAGGTACGCCACATGTTCGCTGAGGGATCTGGAACACTGGAAGATGGGCGACTCGCCTGTCGTGACGCTGGGCCTGCTCGTGAGCTTCCGCGAGAAGTACACGAAGAAGGGCGACCCTATGGGCATACTGACCGTCGAGGATTCGCGGTGCCAGGTGGAGGCCGTCTGCTTCCCGCGCCAGTGGCCGCACATGAAACCCCTGCTCTTGCCCGGTTCGCCATACGTGATCAAGGGAGCTGTCCGGAATGAAGGGGAGATTTCAATCGTGCTGGACGAGATCGAGCCGCTGTCGGAGGTCCGCGGGAGAAGGGCAGAGGCGGTGCGCATCCGTGTGGCGACGGAGGGGTTGCCTGACGATTTTTACAGCTCGCTCTACGCTGAACTGGAAAAATTTCCAGGGAACATGCCTGTTTTGCTGGATTTGCAGACGCCAGACCGGCACGGGCTACTTAAAATGAGATCCATGAAGGTCACGATGGCCCCTGGCCTCGCGTCCAGGATAAACGACATCTCAGGGGGGCGCGCCTCCGTCATAAGCGCCCAGGCTCTGCCAGCCCACTGACAGCGCGTCGGCAGAGTGCCGTTTAGGCGCGTTGATTTGAAATTAGAATTTGAAAGGCGGGGTTTTTCGCAATGAGCACAAGAAAAGTGAAGATAGTCTGCACCCTTGGCCCTGCTTGCGCTGAGATAGAGAGCCTGAGGGAGATCGTGAGGGCCGGCATGAACGTGGCGAGGTTCAACTTCAGCCACGGCGACCACGCGGGGCATGGCCGTATGCTGGACATGGTGAGGCAGATAGAGCATGAGAACGATTTTCCGATAGCCACTCTGCTCGACACCAAGGGCCCTGAGATCCGGACGGGGCTTCTCGCGGGCCACGCGGTGGTTGAGCTGAAGGCGGACAGGATGTTCAGCCTGTACACCGACGGCCGCGAGGGGACCGTGGAAGGGGTCAGCATCAGCTACAGCGCACTGCCGAAAGAAGTCGAGGTCGGGCAGGAGCTCTATATAGACGACGGCGCCATGCACCTCAGGATCGAGAAGATGGAGGCTGACGAAATATCCTGCCGCGTGCTGGTCGGCGGGATCCTGGGAGAGCGCAAGGGTGTGAACTTCCCCGGCGCTTCCCTCTCGGTGCCGACGCTCACCGAAAAGGACATAGACGACATTAAGTGGGGCATGGATCACGACATGGACTATATCGCCGTCTCCTTCGTGCGGAGCAGGCAGGACATAATGCAGGTCCGCAGCGTGGTCGAGGGCTACGGCGGCAAGGATAAGAGAATAAATATCATGGCGAAGATCGAGACGCTACAGTCCGTCCAGAACCTGGAGGACATCGTCCAGGTCGTGGACGCCGTGATGGTCGCGCGCGGCGACCTCGGGGTCGAGATGCCGACGGAGGTCGTCCCGATCGTGCAGAAGAAGATAATCGAGCTCTGCCGCAAGAGGGGTAAGCCGGTGATAGTGGCGACGCAGATGCTCGACTCGATGATAAGGAATCCGCGCCCGACCAGGGCTGAGGCCAGCGACGTCGCCAACGCCGTTCTTGACGGGGCGGATGCCGTGATGCTCTCAGGCGAGACGGCGAACGGCAAATACCCCGTAGAGGCTGTACGGACGATGGAGAACATAGTCCTGAGCACCGAGAGGGAGCTGCTCGACAGGTACCTCGTGAAGCGCGAGGCAAACACCGCGCTGAATACGGCAGACTCCGTAAGCCACGCAGCCATGCAGGTAGCTGAGGAGCTAAAGGCCTCGGCCGTCATCTCGCTCACCAGGAGCGGCAGCACGGCCAGCATGGTCAGCAAATACAGGCCCAAGGCCACTATCGTGGGTTCGACGCCGCTCCGCTCGACCTGGCGCGCGCTCAATCTGATGTGGGGCGTGAAGCCGCTCCTGATGGAAGAGTACGACGGCACCGAGACAGCGGTGGACGCGGCGATCACGGCCGTGCTGAAGCATGGCTACGTCTCGGAGGGGGACACTGTCGTCATCACCACCGGATTCCCCGTATACGTATCAGGCACCACGAACATGCTGCTGGTTCAGACGGTGGGCCGGCGCCTCTTCAACGCGCCCTCGCTCGTGAAACGCGAGGCGGCTGGCTTCGTCTGCAAGGTCTCTTCCGCGGCCGAGGCCATCGACAAGATGATGAACGGCAACGTCCTTGTGGCGGCCTCCACGGACTCGGGTTACCTGCCCGCGATGAAAAAGGCTGCGGCCTTCATCACAGAGGAGGCGGGCATGTCCAATTACACCGCCATGACGGCGCTCCAGCTCGGCATACCGTGCATCACGGGCGTCGAGGGGGCCATGGAGAAACTCCGCGACGGGATGCTGGTGACGGTGGACGGGATCCAGGGCGTCGTCTACGAAGGACGCATGAGGATGCGCTGACGCCCCTATGTCTCTTCTGGGCGCCCACATTTCGGTCTCCGGGGGGCTTCACCGGGCAATAGAGCGGGCCTGTGCCCTAGGGTGCGAGGCCATGCAAATTTTTACGCGAAACCCCCTCCAATGGCAAGGCAAGGGCCTTTCGGAGGGCGAGACAGGCGCGTTCAGGAGGGCGCTCCTCTCAAGCGGCTTGAAGAGCGTAGTCTCCCACGCGTCGTACCTGATCAACCTCGCGGGCGACTCTCACGTGCGGCGCAAGAGCATTGACGCGCTGAAAGCGGAGATAGGGCGCTGTTACCAGCTCGGCGTCGACGCGGTGGTGCTACACCCCGGTTCGTCCAGGGACGCGCCGCCCGATGCGGCCAGAGAGGCCCTCGCCGCGTCGCTTAAGGAAATTTTAGACGGCACGGACGAGACGGGAGTGCCAGTCCTGCTGGAAACCATGGCGGGACAGGGCGGGGTACTGGGTTCCACCATCGAGGAGCTGGCGTGGTTGATGGAGGCGCTCGACTGGGACAAGAGGCTCGGGGTATGCGCGGATCTCTGCCACCTTTTCGGCGCGGGCGTCGACGTAGGCACCGAGGGCGGGTATGAAAGGCTCGTCTCCTCGCTGTCGCGCCATGTCGGCCTGGACAGGGTGATGTGCTGGCATATCAGCGACAACAAGGGCGAGCGCGGCGACAGGGTCGACAGGCACACGCACCTGGGCTCGGGCGGCATAGGGATCGTCCCGTTCGGAATGTTGGTGGCCGACCCCAGGTTCCAAGACACGCCGGTGATACTGGAGACACCGAAAGACGGCCCGGGCGACGCAGGCAACCTTGCCCTGCTCAGGAAGCTCAGGGGCTCGTGGTGAATCGGCAGGCACAGGCATCTGGCCGTCATAATTCAAGGCCGGTCATATTAATCATAATCAGCGCGGAGGGTTGAGTTGCCGTCATTCAGGTTGCAGGATCTCATAGACATACTCGTGGTGGCGTTTATCGCGTACCGCGTGATGCTGTTCTTCGTGGATACGAGGGCGATGCAGCTCGCCCGCGGGCTTCTCTTGATAGCGGCCTTTGGCGCGGTGGCGCGCGCGCTCGACCTGCGGACTATCTCGTGGCTCTTGGGCAACCTCATGAGCGCGTTTCTGATAGCGATACCGATAGTGTTCCAGCCGGAGCTGAGGCGCCTCCTCGAAGAGCTTGGCAGGGGACATTTCCTTCAAGGAGGCGACCGCGGCGGCGACCTCGGCGAGGTATATGCGGACGCCGTGGTGAAAGCAGTCCTCTACCTCCAGCAACACAGGATCGGGGCGCTCATCGTCTTTCAGAGGCACACCGGCCTCAAGGAGATATGGAGGTCTGCCGTGCATCTCCGCTCTGAGATAACCCAGGAACTCATAATGAGCATATTCTGGCCCGGCAACCCCCTTCACGACGGAGCGGCGATACTGGACAGGCAGGTCGTGATCGCGGCGGCCTGTTACCTCCCGCTCACCGACAACACGGACATCTCGAGGTGGCACGGCACAAGACACAGGGCGGCGGTCGGCGTGACCGAGGTGTCCGACGCTTACGCGCTCGTCGTCTCGGAAGAGCACGGCCACGTTCTTTTGACGGTACGGGGCCGGATCTCCCCGCGCCCGCTGACCGACGAGCAACTGACCCGCTTCGTCCACAGGTACTTCAACCCCTACGGCAAAAACATGACGCTCCTCCAGCGCATAAAGCTGGAGATCGAGTCGCAGTGGCCCGGTACGGAGAGGTAGCGCGGATGACGGTCAGGGGCAAGCTACGAAAGATTTTCGACATTTCCGACGGGTCAAGGAGGACGCGCATAGTTTTGCAGATCCTCTCCATCGTGTTTGCCGCAAGCCTCTGGCTCTTCGTGACGTGGGACAGAACCGCGCCGAGCTCGAGTAATATCAGCGTTATCAGCGTGCCGCTCAAGTATCCTGACCTCCAGGACGGCTACTCCATAGCGAACGCGGTCACCGTGGTTGACGTCACGATCGAGGGGAGGATCGAGCGGCTGGCGCTCATGGACAAGAGCGAGATAACGGCCTCGGTCTCCGTGCAGGATCTCAGGCCCGGGAAGTACCGTCTGCCCGTGCAACTGGAAATTCCCGATGGCGTCAGGCTGTCGGGGTATTCCCCGCATATAGTGGACGTGGAGCTGTTCAGGATCATCGAGCGGACGCTGCGCCCGTCGCTCAGCGTGGTCGGATCTACGCCGGAGAACCTCTCGCTCGGGAACGTGTCGATCACCCCGGCGGAAGTGATGGCCCGCGGGCCGGAGTCGCTGATATTTTCGATCCGCAGGGCTGAAGTCCGCGAGTCGGTCGAAAAACTGACCGCAGGGATAAACGACGATCTCAGCGTCGTGCTAGTCGGCGACGGCGGCGACGCGGAAGGTATCCTCGTAGAGCCGGCCAAAGTACGGGTCGTGGCCAAGCTGGAGGAGGCCGTCGACCAGAAGCGCGTCCCCGTGCGGGTCACCGTCGAGGGGACGCCGGCGGAAGGTTTTGATATTGGAATTGTATCAGTGTCCCCGGATATGGTAACATTACGCGGCAGGCGGAGTTCCCTCGCGAGCGTAAATGAAATCGCCCTGAACGCCATAGACGTCACGGGACACTCCGAAGTGATGAATATCGACGTCCCGCTCGACTCGCCCGCTTCTGACATAACAGCCGTGAGCGCGGACAAGGTGAACGTGAGGGTGGAGTTCGACTCAGCGATGGAAACAGTGACGTTCCAGGCCGTGCCTGTCTCTGTAGACGGCAGGGGCGTTTACCTCGAATGGGCGCTCGACCCGGCTTCAGTCAGCGTTACGCTGGAGAGGACAGTCTCCTCGACTGAGCCGTTCGATATATCGAACCCGCCTCTTGAGCCTTACGTGGACGTCACAAACGTCGTGGCGCGCCGCTTGATGCTTCCAGTGCTGGTACGGGGCCTGTCTGGAGACATGCGGGTTCTGCGCATAGAGCCGGAGCGCGTGACGGTCAACGCGCTGATACGCTAAATCAGAAGACTCACCCGACGCTCGTTTAGCGCGGATTTGCCGGCAATACAAGGGATTGCCGAGTGAACACCCGGAAGCGTACTTTCAGTACGCTGAGGACGGAGAGCGAGGCAAGCGTAAAGTAGTGTCGGCGAAGACGCGCCAAACGCGAAATTTTGAGGAGTGGTTGTTTATGGTGACACCAGAGAGGGTCAGATGCCTGTTTGGGACAGACGGGGTGCGAGACGTGGCGAACAGCGGCATCATGATGCCTGAAATGGCTTTGCGCCTGGGCCGCGCTTTCGTGCTCTTCCTCACCGAAAGAGGGATCCCGAGGCCCAGGATAGCCGTGGGGAGGGATACGCGGCGATCCGGGGTCATGCTTGAGTCGGCCCTCGTGTCCGGCATGATGTCCGCCGGCGCGGACATCCACTCCCTCGGGGTGTTTCCCACCCCTGGCGTGAGCTACGTGCTCCGGAACTCCGATTTTGACGGCGGGGGCATAATCAGCGCTTCCCATAACCCAGTCGAGTACAACGGGATCAAATTCCTCGACGGCGGCGGCGCCAAACTGAGCGACGACGACGAGGCCACGATAGAGGAATACCTCGGGGACAACCTTCTGGACGACTGGCGGCCGACCGGCGCATCCATAGGCGGCATCATCGACGAATGCGGCCGCGCAGACGAGTATGCCGCATGGCTCTCAGGCCAGCTCGCGCAGGCCGGAGACTGCGACTGGCCGATAGTGGTTGACGCTGCGAACGGGGCGGCTTCCTCGATAGCGCTGACGGTCTTTTCCAACTGGCGCGGGCGCGTCGCCTATACGGGGGTGACGCCGGACGGCCTCAACATAAACGAGGGTGTCGGCGTCATTCACATCAGGCACTTGGCCGAGACGGTGAAGCGCGAATCAGCGCTCCTGGGATTCGCCTTAGACGGCGACGCAGACAGAGTTCTCCTCTGCGACAGCCTCGGGCGGGTCATCGACGGCGACATAATGCTGTGGATAATCAGCCGCTACCTCGCGTCGCGAGGGCAGTTGGGCAGCGGGGTCGTGTCCACCGTGATGAGCAACATGCTCCTCGACGAAAAAATGGCCGAGGAGGGGATCGAAATTTTCCGGAGCCAGGTCGGCGACAGGTACGTCGTCGAGATGATGCACAAAACAGGCGCGAGACTCGGCGGCGAACAGTCCGGGCATATCATTGCGCTCGACTACGCCTCTGCAGGGGACGGCCTCAACGCCGGGATCCTTTTCCTGCGGGCCTGCCGTGAGCTCGGGGAGGACATTTCCACCCTGATCGACAGGTTTCCGAGGTACCCGCAGGTGCTGAGGAACATCAGAGTCGCCGACCGTGAGAGCGTCCTGGCTTCCCTGGAGCTCGAAGAGGCGCGGGCCTGCGCCGAAGAGAAACTTTCCGGCGGGGGCAGGATACTGCTGCGCTCCTCCGGGACGGAGCCGCTTTTGCGCATCTTGGTGGAGGCCAAGGACGAGGGCGTGATGCGATCCGTCTGCGACGACCTGGAGCGCGCGGTAAGATCGATCTCCGGAGGGGACGCCTGATGTCTGCCTGATCTCAGCCTGGCCCGGCGTCCTAAGCGTGTCCTGCGGCGCAAAGATTTTTATATGACTGCCGCTCTTTCTCAGCAAACGAAATTTGCGGGGGACAGCGGTATGCAGCAGGAAGACTACTGCGTCATGCCTCGCTTTTCTGCGTATTTTGCCGATGTATGCTGGCAGGTTTTTTCAACTTGCAGCGTTATACTTATTTAAAAATAAACATTTTTGCCCTTCATTTCACCCCGTAATACGTCATTATATGACAAAGCAAGCCCTTATTTCGAAGTTGGCATAGGGGCCGCTCGATTGGCGCGATCTATTGAGAGGAGGGGTGGGCGATGAAGGGTTACGCAAAGGGCGATATGCCAGCGGGAAACGGGCCTGGCAGCGAAATATTCAGAACTGAGACAGAAGCGACGCTCATGGGCGTGACAAATGAGCCTTTCCTGGCTTTTTCGGATTTCATCATAAACTCAGCTGAGATTGGGCTGTGGGGCTACGACACGCGGACCGGGGCGCTCATCCGCAACGAGCGGTGTGACAAGATGCTCGGGTATGAGCCTGGGGAACTGCCCGAAGGTGCGGAGGCGTGGCAGAGCGCGGTTTTGGATGCGGACATGGGGAAGGTCTGCGAGCAATTTGAGCGTTTCATGGACGGCATGACGGAAACCTTCGAGTCTGTATACAGGATGCGCCGCAAGGACGGCGCGGTGATCTGGGTACAGGACAAGGGTGCCGCGAATCTGACTGACGAGAGCGGCAGGCCCGTCCGAGCTGTCGGCATCAAGCAGGACGTGACCGACAGAAAGGCGGCTGAGGCGGGTCTGCGGGAGGCGCTGAACAAAAACGAGCTTTACCGCGGGATGCTTCGGCAAGGTATCGGACACTCCATGGCGGAAGTCTTGAAGCAAGACAGGCTGCTGAAGGCAGTGAATATCTCGGCCTCTCTCCTCATGTCGTCCAGCTCGGAGGACTTTGACGAGATCATGCGGGAGTCCCTGAAAATCATTACGACGAGCGTAGGGTCGGACAGGATATTCATTCGGAGGAATGAGGAAAGGGACGGCAGGGTATATTCGGTCCTATTGTATGGCTGGTATGCCGAAGGCACTTTACAGGAGCGCGAGAGGGTCTTCTTGGACGAGATCGATTACGAAAAAACGCCGGAGGCCTGGCGCAAAAATCTCCCGGCCGGGATCACGGAGAACTTCAACGTAAGGGACATGCGTTCGCTGGACAGGGCTTTCCTGACGGATGTCGGAGTCAAGTCCATCCTGATGATCCCGATCTTTATCGACAATAAGTACTGGGGTTTTTTGTGCATCGACAACTGCCGCACAGAGCGCCTTTTCAGCGAAAGAGAGAAGGCCATACTGAACTCGGCGGCACTTTTGGTCGTCTCGGCGATCCAGAGAAACGATACGACGAAGAACCTCATCAGGGCGCGCGAGGAAGCCACCTCGTCAGAGAGGGCGAAGAGCTTTTTCCTGGCCAACATGAGCCACGAAATACGTACGCCGCTCAACGCCATAATAGGCATGGCCACAATCGCAAAAGACCCCTCCATAGACCGGCGGAAGGTGGCGGACTGCCTTGACAAAATAGACGGTGCTTCCCGCCATTTGTTGCGCCTCGTCAACGACATCCTCGACATGTCGAAGATCGGGGCTAGGAAATTAGAGTTTCTGCGGAAAGATTATTCGTTCAAAAAGATGCTGAGGGACATTTACAACATCAACATCCTGAAGGCCGAGGACAAGGGCATATCGCTAGCCTTTGACGTGGATCCGGACGCGCCGGATGCCTTGAAGGGCGATGAGATGAGGTTGTCGCGGGTCATAAACAATATTTTGTCGAACGCCGTCAAATTTACATCGAAGGGCGGTTCGGTGAGGCTCTCCGTAAAAATGGCCACTGATTGCGGGGACAAGCCGACTATTGATGTGGCAGTAGAGGACGACGGCATAGGCATCAGCAGCGAAAATATAAAGAAACTTTTCAAGCCGTTTGTCCAGGCAGACGCGAGCGTCTCTGGCAAGTACGGAGGGACGGGCCTCGGGCTGGCTATCTGCAAGAATATAGTGGAGCAGATGGGCGGGCGCCTGGGGGTGACCAGCGAGATTGGCAAAGGCAGCCGTTTTTTCTTTCGGATCCCGGTCGAACCTGGTACGCTCCCTCTCGAGGAAGCGGGCCAGGAAACCGGCCCGCGCGAATACGACTTAAGCGGCAAGCGCTTGCTCATTGCGGAAGATATAGAGATAAACAGGGACATAGTAAAGGAACTCCTTGGCAGAACTGGCGTGGAGATCGACTTCGCCAGAAACGGCAGGGAAGCCGTCGATATGTTCGCGTCATCCCCGGACAGGTACGACATGATATATATGGATCTGCGGATGCCGGAGCTGAACGGTTACGAAGCTACCTCGGAAATCCGAAGGTCGGGCCTCGCGCGCGCGGATGACATACCGATAGTCGCCATGACCGCGAACGCTTTCGTCGAGGATGTCGAGAGGTGCATGAACGCCGGGATGAATGACCATATTGCCAAACCAATCGACATGAATGTACTGCTGGAGAAGACGGCTAAGTATACCTGCCATAAAGCATGATTACACGTTTGGCGCGGGTTCACCGCCACTGCGGCGCGCGTTGCGCGTTCGCAATCCTCAGCGGACCGCAAGTACGCTTCCGGTTGTTCACTCGGCAATCCCTTGCATTGGCAGCGAATCCGCGCCAAACGCCTTGTTTGGTGAATGCATAAGGAAGGGCGAACACGCAGGTCCGCCCTCCCTTCGTTTCCTTAATCAACGATTTTTAGTTAATCGGCGCGAGCTGACCCGAGGCCTTCGATTTCCTCCACAGGGAGGGAGAGGATCACTCCGCGCGCTTCGGTGTTGAAGCCGCAGCTCTTCGTTATCGCGCGCATGATGTCGTTCCTCTTTTCGTGGACAGAGAGGATCGCCACTATGTCCTTTTCGAGCTGCGGCGCTATGCCCATGAACTTGGCGTCCTCGTCGATGCCGAGCTTGCGCCCGTGCAGCACGGTCCCCCCTGTCGCGCCGGCTGTTTTGGCCGATTCCATCACCTCGGTCGTGAAGCCGTGGTTCACGATGGATATTATCAGGTCATGCTTCTGGCCGTTATGCTCGTTTTCCAATTTATCTTCCTCGCTTTCGGTTATTTCGCCGCCCGCCCCTTTCGTGAGAAGCGTGAGCACTGAGTTGTTGAGACAAGAGACCGGCATGGTGAACGCTATGCCCCTTCCGGGCTTTCGGAGCTGCAGCTTCGCGGAGACGGCCCGGAGCAGCCCTGGTATCTTGTGCGCCGGTTCCAGGCAGCAGATGTAGGACTTGTCTATTGAGTCGAGCCCGAGAAGCTCCATTGTCTCAGATCCGGCGGTGCCTTCCGCCAAGGTGATGAAGTGGAAGTGAATCCGCTCCGAGCCAAGGATTTCAGCGACCTTCGCGTCCTGACGCCTGTCAACTATTATGACCAACATCTTGATGTCATTTTGTTTTGACGTTTCACTCATCAGAGGAGTCCTCCCCAATTTCCGTAATATCGTCTGTAGCCGGCGCTCCCGCGCTCTCCATGATCTCAGCCGCCTTCATCTGGCGGGCGTATATGAGCCCCATCATCTGTATGCTGACGAGCGGCGTCATCGCGACCATCGCCACGACGCCGAACGCGTCGGTGAGGATGTTGCCCCCGACGCCCTCGCACGCCCCCATCGCAAACGGCAGCAGGAACGTGGACGTCATAGGGCCGCTTGCCACCCCGCCGGAGTCGAACGCGATGCCCACGAAGATTTTCGGCACAAAGAACGACATGACGAGCGCCAGGGCGTAACCAGGGATGAGGAGCCAGAAGATGGAGATGCCGGTGAGTATCCTGAGCATCGCCAACGCGAGCGAGACGGCGACGCCGATGGAGAGCGAGAGGCGCATCGCCCT
Organism: Synergistaceae bacterium; assembly: GCA_031263445.1. GTDB lineage: Bacteria > Synergistota > Synergistia > Synergistales > Synergistaceae > JAIRNC01. The sequence goes on from JAISFV010000043.1 coordinate 22,962, forward strand.
CTGGGATATGGCGCCGTTCGAGATCTCCTCGACCTGCTTGTTTAAGATGTGGACGGCCGGCTCGGCGACCACGATGTAGTAGCCTATCGTCATCCCTAACGGTATGAGCGCCCAACTGTAAGAGGATGCGCCGATCTGGACGCCGAGCAGGTGTCCGACGGGGATGAACCCGACGTTGACTCCGGTCAGGAACGTGACCAGCCCGATCAGGGTGTAGATGAAGCCTATTGCCATGCGAGAGAGCTGGCGGCCGTTGAATTTTTTAGACATGAACTGAAAGACGGCAAAAAACGCGCATATCGGTATCAGCGCCCTGAGGACATCTCTCAGGAAGAGCGGCATCTCTTTGGCAAACCGCACCGCCACGTCTCTCGTGGTGACGACATCGGGCAGGACCGTCGGCGAGTGGGTCGCGTCCTGCGGGTTGTAGCCTATGCCCAAGAGCAGCACGGCGAGGACTGGCCCTATGCTGCACAGCGCGATAAGGCCGAAGCTGTCATCCTGCGAGTCCTCCCCGCCCCGGGCCGCCGACAGCCCTATGCCTATGGCCATTATGAACGGCACCGTGATAGGTCCTGTCGTGACCCCGCCGGAGTCGAAGGCCACCGGCGTGAAGTTCGGCGGGGTGAAGAAAGCGACGATGAAAGTGATTATGTAGAATATCACCAGGAGATATGAGAGGCTTACCTTCAGAAACGTGCGCAGCGCCGCCACGACCAGGAACAGGCCCACGCCAAGTGCCACGGTCGAGATGAGCACCGTGTCAGGGACCGCCGGCACCTGTCCGGCCAAGACCTGGAGATCAGGCTCGGCGGCCGTGATGATGAACCCGATGAAGAGGATCACTGCTGTCATCAGCCATATCTTCTTTGACTTCCCGATCTCCCCCCCTACCGCGTCCCCCATCGGCATCATGGCCATTTCCGTCCCGAGGGAGAAAAAGCCCATCCCGATGACGAGCATGGAAGCGCCCGCGAGAAACATCACCGTAGTGCCGGTGGGCAAGGGTACCAGTGAAATGCTGAGGGCGAAGACGATGAGCGTTATCGGCGCCACGGATGAGAGCGATTCGGCTATCTTTTCCTTTAATTTCTTGTTCATGTATTCACCTCTTGTTTATTAGCGGTGTCCCGAGAGACGATTGTGACGCAGATTTTATCATATCACAGGCTGTTTGTGACCGACAGAAGGCACATGGTGTCATGTTTAATCCAAATGGGTAAGATAAAATAGAAATTTACCGCCTGTCCAGCGCGGGCGGCCATAAAGACCGCGCCGCAGGAGAAAAACGGCGCAATCCGGTGCATGGTGAGGGCAGAGGACAAATCCGCTGACCAGAAGATCTCGCGGGCGGATTTATAGAGAAGCCTGATCTGAAAAAAACCGACGCTTCGCGTCAGGCGCGGCGTACCAGAGGCCTGGAGGGAAGGTACGGACACAGCCCCTCCGGGCCTCTTTTCGGTGCCAGGCTAATTTATTACGCGGGCTGCGATCAGGAGAGGAAAAAACCTCCGGCGGCGACGCCTAAGACGGCACCGATCAGGACATCGCTAGGGTAGTGGACATAAAGGTACATCCGCGAGAACGAGATGACTGACGCGAAAAAGAAGGACGCCGCCCCGAGCAGACCGCCTGTCTGGCAGACCGTCACAGCGGCTGCAAACGACGTGAGCGTGTGGCACGACGGGAAGGACGAGTCCCTGGGGCGTTTTAGCAAGAGAGGGCGCGAGAAGTTCAAGTTGCAAGGCCGCGTCCTCTTGAAGAACGGCTTTATGGCTAGGTTGCCGATCGCGGCACAGACCGTCACGCATATCAACAGCGCCAGGCCCGCGTGCCTGGTCTTCTCACGGCACGCGAGAAGCGCGGAGAGCAAAAGCCACAGCACACCGCCATCCCCCATGCGTGTTGCCCAGAGCATCAGCCTGTCCATGCGCCTCGTCTTCAAATGCCTCTGTATCCACTCCATAACCGACCTGTCAAATTTAACTACCGTGAGCAACGCGCAACGCTCCTTGTCTTTAATAGTTCACGCTATATATTATACTAGGATATGCAAAAAAAAACACGCCTGTCTGAGTGATATCAGCGAATTCCGCACCACATACAAATGAGAGAGCGCGAACCCTGGCTGTCAGGGTTCGCGCTCTTTACGCCCAGGAAGGCTGATTTATTTATTTCCCGTTTATTTGGGGATCTCGCCTATCACGCCCTCGACGAACCAGCCCATGCTCCAGATGTCGTCATCGGACATTGTCTCGCCCTGTTTTACCTTGACGGCGCCCGACTGATCCTTTATGGGGCCTGTGAAGACTTTCTGCTCGCCGGAGACGATGTCGGCCTTCTGTGCGTTAACCAATGCGCGCACGTCCTCCGGGACG
>JAISFV010000120.1 GCA_031263445.1 Synergistaceae bacterium
CTTTGAGCGGGAAGGTTGCGCTCCGCAACTCGGCGAGATTACGGAAAAGCAATGCGATTTATACAAGGCGCTCGGTTTTGATCCACCAAAATCCTCGTTATGTTAATGCGGATTTCAGGATGAAACGCCAGCCTTTCGGAAGCATTCCATCAGTGGTCAGTTCCGACGAGGTGGAAAACTGCGCTTCTCCATACGGTATGCCCGTATAAGCGACGAGCGACAGAATTTCCGAAAAAGGGTTCTCGTACAGGTTGAACTGCGCGAACCGCCCGTCGAACCCCTGAGGGACGACCCAATAGCTGTCGTTCAAGGACAAGCCCTTGCATACGTCGATAATCCCTTTGGTATCATTAATGGACAATCCCAGCGTACCCAGAATTTCCTCTACGAATGCCCGGCTCTTGGGAATGACGCGCCGCTCCAGCCACCCAAGAAGCCCATCATCGGTCAATTCCAAATCAAGGGGATAGACATCGCGCCGTCCTTCCGAATTGATAATATTGACCGTAAAACCGCCGATTTCCTCGCTTGCAAAGCTGAACGCCACAAGCGTTTCGTCATATAGGCGCAGTTCATATATATTGCTCACGTTTCCGCCTCCGTTAATGTCAAGCGGCATTGTAATCATAGCAGAAATAAATTTTTCCAGCTCATTTTCTAGGTCATTTTCTGGGTCATTTTCTGGGTCATATGCAAGGCGCCCCTCTCCCCGGCCGCCTCACTCCACTGTTACGCTCTTTGCGAGGTTGCGCGGCTTGTCTATGTCGCAGCCCTTGTTCGCGGCGACGTAGTAGCTGAACAGCTGCAGCAGCACGACGGACAGCGAGGGCGCGAACAGCTCGCCGACCCTTGGCTCGCGCAGCGTGAACACCTTGTCCGAGCCAAAGGCGATGCCGCCGCTCGTTATGTACAGCACCTTGGCGCCCCGGCTGATCACCTGCTCGACGTTGCTCTCCGTCTTGGGCGCGAGCCTGTCGCAGCACGAAATCGCGACGACGAGCGTGTTGTCCTCGATCAGCGATATCGTGCCGTGCTTCAGCTCGCCCCCCGCGTATGCCTCCGAGTGTATGTACGATATCTCCTTGAGCTTCAGCGAGCCCTCCATCGCTATCGCGTAGTCGATGTTGCGCCCGATGAAGAAGATGCTCTTGCTGTTGAAGCACGTCGCCGCGTAGTGCTGGATCTTCTCCACCTCGCCGAAGATGCCCCTGACGTGGCCGGGCAGCGTCCCGATCTCCGCGACCATGGCGCCCGCCTCCTCCCGCCCTATCCTGCCCAGCCGATGCGCGAGCCGGATCGCCAGCATGTACAGCAGGATCAGCTGCGCGCTGAACGCCTTCGTCGTGGCGACGGCGATCTCCGGGCCGGCCATCGTGTAGATGGTGTAGTCGGCCTCCTTCGCTATCGTGCTGCCGACGACGTTGACAATGGCGAGCGTCTTCGCGCCCTTCGCCTTCGCCTCGAGCGTCGCCGCGATGGTGTCGGCCGTCTCGCCGGACTGGCTGACGAGTATGACGAGCGTGTTTTCGTCGATGAGCGCGTCGCGGTAGCGGAACTCGCTCGCGAGGTCCGCCTCCGTCGGGATCCGGCACAGGCTCTCGAACGCGTAGCGCCCCACCGAGCCCGCGTTGTACGCGGAGCCGCACGCGACGATCTTGATCCTGTCGAAGCGCAGCGCGTCGAGCGCGTCCAGCACCGGCTCGTTGCTACCACCCGGCATGGCCGACTTCAGCGTGTCCTCTATGACGCGCGGCTGCTCCATGATCTCCTTGTACATGAAGTGCTCGTACCCGCCCTTTTCGGCGCTGTCCATGCTCCAGCTTATCGTTTCGGGCCGCTTCTGAATCGGCTCCAGATCCATGTTGTAGAACGCCGCGCCGTCGCGCGTCAGCACGGCGATCTCCCTGTCGGCGAGGTAGACGACCTGGCGCGTGTGCCGCAGTATGGCCGGCACGTCGGAGGCCACATACGTCGCGCCGCTCGCTATGCCCACTATGAGCGGGTTGTATTTTTTGACCGCGATGATCTTGTCCGGCTCGTCCAGGCACATGAACTCCAGCGCGAACGAGCCCTCGATCGCGTTTATGACCTTCGCGACCGTTTCGAGCAGGTTCCCGCTGTAATAGTGCTCGGCGAGCTGGGCCACGACCTCGCTGTCCGTGTCGGACGAAAAGGCCACGCCCTTGCCGGCGAGGTACTCGCGCAGCGCCTTGTAGTTTTCCACGATGCCGTTGTGCGCGATGGCGATCCTGCTCATGCTGCCGAGGTGCGGGTGCGAGTTCGCGTCGGAGGGCTCGCCGTGCGTCGCCCAGCGCGTGTGCCCGATGCCTATGCTCCCCGGCACGGGCGCCTTTTGTAGCTCCCCCTCCAGCACGGACAGCCGCCCCTTGCGCTTCACGACGCAAAAGCGCCCGCCGTCGTACACGGCGATGCCCGCCGAGTCGTAGCCCCTGTACTCAAGGCGCTTCAAGCCGTCCAGTATGACCGGCGCGGCCTCGCCGCCGCCCGCGAATCCCATAATTCCGCACATGCCGTGTGTCCCCCTCGCCCCAGGCTGGCCCCCGCATGGGGCCGAATAACTGCATCTATATATCTCTATGCGCGCCCCCGCAAGGGGCCGAATGATTTTACATCTCTATGCACGCATCCCGCTCGGCGCCGACCGCCACGTAGCGGATCGGGCAGCCCACGGCCCTCTCGACGTACCTCACGTATGCCAGCGCCGCCTCCGGCAGATCGCCGGGCTTGCGGCACTTCGATATGTCCTCGCGGAAGCCGCCGACGTATTCGTACACCGGCTTCGCCCTTTCCAGCCGGTCGTCCGTCGGAAACTCGTCCGTCTTTTTGCCGTCTATGTCATACGCGACGCACACGGGGATCCTGTCCATGTAGGACAGGACGTCGAGCTTCGTCAGGGCTATGCTGTCCGCGCCCTGGACCCGCGCGCCGTACCTGGACGCGGGTATGTCGAACGCGCCGACCCTGCGCGGCCTGCCCGTCGCCGCGCCGTACTCCTCGCCGGCGGCCCTGAGCGCGTCCGCCTCGGCCCCGGAAAACTCGGCCACGAACGGGCCGCCGCCCACGCTGCTCGAATACGCCTTCATGATGCCTATGACATTGTCGAGCCGCCGCGCCGGGATCCCCGCCCCGATGGTCGCGTATGCCGCGAGCGCCGAGGACGACGTCGTGTACGGGTATATCCCGAAGTCGAGGTCGCGCAG
>JAISFV010000124.1 GCA_031263445.1 Synergistaceae bacterium
ATGCTCTCCGCCACTCCCATACCGCGTTCCCTCCACATGTCCCTCTCAGGCCTCCGCGACCTCTCCCTGCTCCAGTCGCCGCCGCGGAAGCGTCTGCCGGTCATAACGGCGGTAGGCCCGTGGTCAGAGGCGCTGGTCAAGAACTCCGTGGTCAGGGAAAAGGCCAGGGGCGGCCAGGTCTTCTACGTCCACAACAGAGTCCAGACGATAGACCGCGAGGCCATGATGGTGCGCCGCCTCTTCCCGAAGCTGAAGGTGGGCATAGCCCACGGGCAGATGAAGGAGCAGCAGTTGAAGGGCGCTATGGACAAGTTTGCCGAGGGGGCGCTCGATATCTTGGTCTGCACGACGATAGTCGAGAGCGGTCTCGACATGCCGAGGGCCAACACGCTGATCGTGAGCGACGCGCAGGAGCTGGGCCTGGCCCAGATGCACCAGTTGCGCGGGCGCGTGGGGCGGCGGGACGAGCAGGCGTTCGCCCTTTTCCTGCACCCGGCCGACGCCGTACTGACGAAGGAAGCTAGCGAGCGTCTGGAGGCCATAGCGGCGCTCGGGGAGTTCGGCGCGGGGTACGAGCTGGCGAAGAAGGATCTCGAGATACGGGGCGGCGGTGAGCTGGTAGGGCTGGCCCAGCACGGCAACCTCGGCCGCGTGGGCTTCCAGCGGTACTGCGACCTGCTGGAGGAGGCGATAAAGCGCGCGAAGGGAGAGTACCGCGAGAGGCCGGCTGTCGAGGTAGCCATGCCGTCCGCGATCCCGGCGGAGTACCTGCCTCACGAGAGCGTCAGGGTAGCGCTGTACAGAAAACTGCTGTGGTCGGCCGACACAGAGGGCCTGTCCTCGCTCCGCGCCGAGACGATAGACAGATTTGGCCCAATGCCGAAGGTGCTCGAATTTTTATTCGACGTGGCCGGCATAAAAATCATCGGCCCCGATTTTTCGATAAAGAAAGTCCTGTGCAGCGTGGACGAGACGGTGATAGAGTGTTCGCCCGAAGGCCCTCCGTCAGGCATGAAGACCCCGCCTGGCTGGTTCCGCAGGATGAACGGCTTCATCGGCCCCGGCGGATTTAGCGCATTGGGCGGGTTCCTCCGCAGCGCGTCGCAGGGACAGGCCGGGTAAATAAATGATTTGACTGTCAAGTTGTTTCAAGAAGGCGCGAAGGCTTTTCGGCGAATTGATCCGGAATCAGAGTTATCTGATGGCGGTCCTGGCCAGGAACCCCGTGAACGTAAACCCTTGCCGCTTGTGTTTCTTCGAGGTTTTTCCATGTACAGGGCCCGTCTTTCCCCCTCTTTGTTTCATCACTGCCGGATATCGACAAGCCAGAACCTGCTGGTTCCGTTTTTCGTGCGCTCATGGAACACCGCGGCCGTCCCGCCCCTGTACTCCCGATAGTGGGGAACCGGCCGTCCGCAGTCGATGACCCACGCCTCGCCCGAAGCGAGGCTTTTCTTGAAAGAGACTGCGTCCCGGCTGTTTTGTCTGGATATGTTGACGGCGTATTCCGGGTACGGAGCGTCCGGTGCGCCCCCGAACGTCCTCCAGCCGCCGCTGATGACGGGCAGGGCCTTGACGCCCGGTATGTCTGCGAACATTACGAAGACCGCCTCCTGTCCGTCGGTGGCGCGATAGGCTGCGCCGTATGCGCCTGTCAGGTCGCCTGACTCCGCGCCCATCAAGGTGAGTCCGCCACCGTAGATCCTCTCCATGCCGCCTGATTTCGCTTTCCAGACCCATTCGTTGAAGGGTTTTTCCCATTCGTAGCGCTTCATGTCCGCTATCGCCCTGGTGAACGCCTCTTCCCAGGTCGTTTCGGCGCCGTATTTGCCCCCGCTCTCCAATACCTCTTTGCCATCGCTCCTGTCGCCGTCGTTGAAATATTCCACGAAATACATCTTGCCGTTCTTGAATGAGACCGCGACCGACGACATCACGGCTACGTCGTTATAGAATATCTTTGTTTCGCCTGGGATGGGCTTTACGTCGTCAAGCAGTGTGGCGGCATCATCGGCAATGAACCAGCCGTCGTTTTTCGCGAAAGCCCTTTTCACCTCGCTGACCGACATCCCGGGCTCCAAGCCGTCCGCAATGTCGTCAAAGAACGTAAAGACCGACGCGGAGGCGTAGCCCATGACCTGGGAATCGGAATATTCACCGTCGTCCTTCGCCGAGGTCGACCATATGTAGTATATTTGTTCCGACGATTTATAGACCGCGTCTTTTTGATAGAAGCCATAGTCGGTATTGAGCGATCTCTCTGTCTTCATCACCTCGACCTCGTAATATTTCATCAGCAGCTTTCCTACGTCCACGTCCATCGCGAACGCGGCGGAGTGTCCCGCAAACGCGCCGAAACCCCTGGAGAGAATCAAAAAGAGCGCCAGGATTTTTAAAACAGCGGATTTTGCCGCCATGTGCAGCCCCTGCCTTTCGTCAGTCAAATCGCGGCCCTCTCCGGCCGATAAGCATGAAAATATTTTCAATCTTTTTTCTTTGCAAAAACACATCTATAATTTTTCTAATATATCTTACAATATTTTCCTTCCAAATCGAACAACGGTGAGACGTTAAGAAACGTTCTTTTTATGCGCGTTACTTCTGGGAGGAGTTTATATTGGTCAGCGGATATAATCAATCTACGTTCCTTATATTGAAAGTGGCTTACCTGTACTATATCAAAGACCTCTAAGCGGCACGTGAGTCCTTGCGGCGCCCTTTTTTCGCGGTATGGTTTTTTTGAACGATTTGTTATAGAATATGAGTCAAGAACGGGCGTATGCGGAGTGAGTCGTATGGATGGTTTCGATATATACGAAGAAAACAACGAACTCTTCAAGGAATTCGAGATCCTTTACAGTGAAAACACCCTCTTGCGGACCGAGCTAGCCACCCTTCACGAAGAAATCGAGTATCTCGACAGGGTCGTGATACCGTCAGCGCAGACAAATTTCCTGGTCAAGGTCGGGACGCTCCGCGTCGAGCTGCTGCAGGCGCAGATAGCGACAATGAAGACGCGCCATAAGATCGCTCTGCTTCGTTCCAACCTTGAGCGCGGCGAGATAGTGCACAAGGAGGCGCTGAACTACAAGGTAGAGCGGGAGTTCCGGGAGTGGGACGACAGGCTGCGGCACGAGGTGTCGCAGATCGACGAGGCAAAAGCGCGCTTCTCCTCCCTGGCGCTGCCCGAGGACGTCCAGGAGATACGGAGCGCCTACCGCATCCTCTCCCGCAAGCTGAACCCTGAAATCAACCCCGACCAGAGCGACGAGGCCAAGTCGTTCTGGCCTAGCGTCCGGACGGCGTACCTGTGGGGCGACATATTCCACCTGAAGGCGCTCATGATGATGTCCGACGACTACCCCGAGAGCTACGATATGCCGAACGACACTGGCAGGATGCGGCGGAACAGGGACGTGCTAAGGGCGAAAATAAAGACCGCCGCGAAAAGGCTGGAAAACATCAAGCAGCACCCGGCGTTCGAGTGGCGGGCGCTGCTTGATGACGCGAACAAGCTCGCGGCAGAACAGTCAAAGCTCAAGGGCGAGATCGAGAGGGCAAAGCTCCAGCAGACGGCGCTCCAAGACATGCTCTGCTCCCTTGAGATGAAGGGAGTCAGGCGCTGAGGGCATAAAGACAACGGTCAGTATTCCCACTCGAAATCAGGGCCGCCGGCCTCCCTTATCCTGCGCTTCATATCGTCCGATATCTCCCTCAAGTCACCCTCCGTCCTGCCCTCGCAACGCGCGACCAGCACAGGCTGTGTGTTCGACGCCCGGAGCAGGCCCCAGCCGTTTTTGTGGATTATCCGCACGCCGTCCACGTCTATTATATCGAGGTCCTTCGCCCCGTCCCTGACGCGCTCGACCACGCCGAATTTGAGGTCGTCGCCGCAGGGGAAGCGGGTCTCCGCCGTTGATGGGTACGAAGGCATCTCGTCCGTAAGCTCCGACAGCTTCTTGTCCGTGTTAGACAGGATGCGCAGGAGGCGCCCGGCGGCGTAGAACGCGTCGTCGAAACCCCAGTACTCGTCTGCGAAGAACATGTGGCCGGACACCTCCCCGGAGAAGACAGCCCCTTCTTCCCGCATCTTGGCCTTGACCAGCGAGTGTCCTGACTTCCACCACATCGGCCGTCCTCCCAGCTTCGCGGTCTCCTCTGGCACGGCCATAGAGCTCTTTACCTCCACGATGACCTTAGCGCCGGGGTTGGCGGGGAGGATTTCCCTCCAGTAGAGCAGCATCAGTTGGTCGCCGAACAACATATTCCCCTTGTCGTCCACCACGCCGATCCTGTCGGAGTCGCCGTCAAATCCTATCCCTGCGTCCGCGCCGCTCTCCAGGACGGTTTTAATGAGCGGGCCGAGGTATTCCCTCTTAGTGGGGTCAGGGTGGTGGTTGGGGAAGCGCCCGTCCGGTTCGCTGAACAGTTCCACTACATCGCAGCCGAGCGCGCGGACGAAATCCGGCGCATAGAGCCCGCCCGTCCCGTTGCCGGAGTCCAGCACGACCTTCAGTTTCTTCGGCCCCAACTGTATCTTCGAGGCGAGCATTTCGAGGTAGGGCTGGCTGATGTCCTCCGTCCGGACGTGTCCCGGCGTACCTGCCGTTTCCATACGGCCATCGTTTATTATCCTCGCGATTTCCTGGATTTCCTCGCCCCATATGGTGGCTTTCCCTTGCGCCAGTTTGAGCCCGTTGAACTCCGGCGGGTTGTGGCTGCCGGTCACCATCACGCCGCCCTCCACGCCAAAGTGGTAGAGGCTCCAGTAAAACACGGGCGTGGCCACGAGGCCGACGTCTATTACGGAGATGCCGGCCTTAGTGAGGCCCGCTGTCACGCCGCCCTTTATGCGCGGCGTGGACAGCCTGGCGTCCCCGCCGACCGTCACGGCGTATATCCCCAAGTCTGAAAGGTAGGTGCCGAAGGCCTGCCCGATATCGGTCACGGCCTCGCTCGTGAGTTCCGTCTCCGCGATGCCTCGGATGTCGTACTCCCTGAATATGTGCTTCGGGACGCGGAGCGCTTCGCTTTTCATGACCTGATCCCCTCCCGCGATTGCGAATTCACCGCATTATACAGCTAGTTATACAAATGAAGTACGCCAAAAAATGAATCATTTTCGTGATATGATACAGCCGTTCGCGCCCAAACAAAAATAACGTCGCATTGAAGGGCTGGTACGCGGAGGGTTAGCTCATGAGGGATGTCCTGGAAGAATATAAGCGCGTTCTCTTAAAGGACGGGTTTTATATAATCTTGTCGGGCAGCTTCCTCGCTTCTATGGGAAATATCATGACGAACGTGGCTCTGCCCTGGTTTCTGCTCTCTACGTCCGGCTCTACGTCCGTCACGGGGTTCATACTGTTTTTGTCGTCTATCGGCGGCATCATGGCGACGCCCTTTGTGGGCCTGGTCATGGACAAGTACCCGACGAAAAAAGTGCTCATCGTCCAGACGGTTTCCTGCGCGGTCATCGTGCTAATGGTCGTGGTTTTGTACGCGCTGGGCCTTCTGCCGCTTTGGATCCTTGGCATTGCCTTCTTCCTGAGAGGGCTCTTGATGACGGTTTACGACATATCCATCGCCCTCGTCCTGAGCAAGCTGTTCGACCGGGATGACCAGCTCCAGAGGGCAAACGTCCTCCGCACTGTTTTTTACTACTCCCAGGCCATAGCCTCGCCGCTTCTGTCCGGGTTCGTGATTTCCCGCTTCGGCGCTCCGTTCGCGCTTTTGGCGAACGGAGGGCTCCTCGTGGCATTCGTGTTCTTCTTGAGGGCCTTCAAAAAAGATCTCCCGGGCGTCTTGGGCAAAGAGGCGGCCGGCGTGTGGCGGAATCTCAGCGACGGTCTTTCATATATTTTCAGATCCAGGCTGATGTGGGGCGTGCTGCTTGTGATGTCCACGCTCAACTTCACGACGGAGCCGCTCAACCTCATTATCCCAAACCTCGTCAAAAACGAACTCAAATCCGACGCCATGCTTTTGGGGTGGTTTTTCTCCGCGATGTACGCCGGCTCGCTCTCCGGGGCGCTCCTGTACGAGTTCTTCAAGCACAAGAAGAGGCTGGGGCTCACGCTCCTCCTGTGTAACGCGGGCATTTGCGCGAGCCTCGTCCTCATGGCGCTATTCAGCCGCTATGTCCCGATGCTGATCGCGTCCGCGTATCTGCAAGGTTTTCTCGTGGGGCCGCTCGACATAGCCTCCGTCACGCTCCGCCAGCGGATGGTGAGTTCCTGTCAGAGGGGGAGGGTCTTTTCGTTTACGATGATCGTGAACAGATCCGCCGCGTCCCTCGGAAACGCCGCGTCCGGCCTGCTCCTGCTGTCACTAGGCACGAGATCCGTCCTGTGCGCCTTCAGCCTTCTGCTCGCCGCGGCGACTTACGCCGCGTTCAGGATAAAAGAGTTCCGCAGCGCCTCGCTCGGGTAGGATATATGCCCTTTGCATGATATATCGATGCCATTCTCTAGGTGGACGGCGCGAGCACAAACGTCGTATACTTGAACAAGCCGTTCCGTGAGTACACAGGCTTCGCGGCGGCGAGCGTGAGCTATGACGTCGCTGATTTGACAGAAGGCGCGGGAATCGTATTCGAGGAGTTGCGATAAAAATGCCGTTAAAAGGAAAAACATCTCAGCAAACATCCAGCGCTCCGGGAAGCAGGTGGTGGAAGTTCGACTTCCACACGCACACGCCTGCGTCGAGCGATTACAGGGAAATGGGCGTGAACGAAGATGATTGGCTGAAGGCGGCGATGTCAGCCGGGCTCGATTGCGTGGCCGTGACAGATCATAACTCCGGCGAGTGGATTGACCGGTTGAAAGCGAAAAACGCTGAACTCCGTGAACAAAGCCAACAGCCTGAGTGGTATAGGGCATTGCATATTTTCCCCGGCGTCGAAATCACCGTGGGTGACAGCTCGAGCCGCGTACATCTGCTTGCGATTTTCAATGCCGATCGCAATAGCCAAGCAATAACCGCCGTCCTTGGCGCATGTGGCATTAAGAACGGCTTTGGTGACGGAAATAACACGGCGACGAGCAAAAGTTTTCTTGATGTCATTCAAGCAATCAAAGGATCCGGCGGCATCGCTATTCCCGCTCACATCGACGGCGCAAGGGGTTTGCTCGATGGGAAAAAATCATTGACCCTCGAACTTAAAAAGAGCCTTGAGGCTGTGTTTGCGGCAGAATTCTGCGACCCCGATAAATTCGATACCGCGCCGAACGACTTGAAAGCGGAAATAGAGCGTCTCGCAAAAGTCGCCGGTTCAGACGCCCACTTGCCAGGAGACATCGGCAAATATACGAGTTGGATAAAAATGGGCGGGCCTTCTATTATGAGCTTGCAGTTTGCTTTGTCTGAACATGCGTTTTACGTGAAAAACCAAACCGAAGACCCGAATCTCGATCCCGATATTTATTTGACCCGACTCGTCATCGAAAACATGAACATGTGCGGGCACATTCACGGTCAGCCATTCGTGACCGATTTCAACCCACATTTCAATTCTCTGATTGGCGGACGCGGCACGGGTAAATCTACGCTGGTTGAATCTATCCGCCTGGCGGCGCGATGCGACCGGCCGCTGCATGACGGGTCGCGCACCACGGAGAAAGTAGAACGCTTTGCCCGGCTGTCCGGCGAGAAAGGCGTCATGCTGGAAGACACTGAAATTTTGCTGGAGCTCCGACGACGCGGTGCTGCTTATCAGTTGCGCTGGCGTAAAGACGGAAACGGTTCCGCGCTCGATGAGAGACAAAATGGCACTTGGGTTCCGGTAGAAGCGGGAAATGTCCGCGAGCGCTTTCCAGTCAGTATTTTCAGCCAGAAACAAATAGAAGAACTCGCCTCTGATCCCCATGGATTACTTGACATCATTGATCGTACGCCAGAGATCAACCGGGCTGAATGGCAAACGCGTTGGGATAACGCCGCGAGCCAGTTTTTCCAGTTGAAAGAACGTGAACGCGATTTGTCGCGCCGCCTTGCCGAAGAACAGCAGATCCGCGTCAAGCTCGCCGATGTCGAAAAAGACTTAAAACAATACGAGGAAAAAGGACATGGCGCAATTTTGAAGAATTATCAAAAGCGGACGCAGCAATGGAACGGGTTGCCGCGCAAAGAAGATTTCGACACAATTTCGCGTCAGATTTCCGACATGACCCCGGCCCTGTCGCTCCCTGATTTTCCCGCGCACCTCTTTGACGCCGATGACGACGCGCGCGATGAAATTCAATTAATTCATGAACGGGCCGTTCATGAACTGCAAACCGTTGCTGGACAATTGCGAAAACTATCCCTCGACGTGACGTCTATTAGCAAGCGATGGGAGAGCGCGAACAGCGAGAGCGAGTTTACGGCGGCATATCGGCAGAGCGTTGCGGCTTACGACGCTCTCGTCGAAGAATACGCTGAGAAACAGAGCCAATTGAATATCGCCACATACGGCGAATGGGTAAACCTTCGCAATCAGGCGCAACAGCAATTGCGAGAGATGGATTCCGTTAGAAATGACATGGAAACAACGCGGAAACAGATCGCTCTGCTCAACGGGCAATTCAAAACATTGCGCGATGAACTGTTGGATAAACGTGCCAGGTTTGTCGAGTCCGTCATTGGCAGTAATCCGTATGTGCGCATGGAATTTGTCCAGTTTGGCGACGTCAGCACACTGGAGCGGGACTATCGCGATTTGCTGGAACTCGAAGAAGGCAGATTCGGCAGTTCCGTGTACGAACCGGAAAACGAGCGCAGTATCCTTTACCCCCTTATTCAGCGGGAACGGTCCGTGACGGACAGACAGAGCTTGACAGACCTGCTTGTGAAGATTAAAACGCGGACATTAGATATTGCAAAGGGTATCTCTCATGCTGCCGATCCCAGGTTCGATGCAAGGCTCATCAGACTTTTGAATGAAAAACCTCCGTCATTGGATCGTTTTGAAATTTGGTTTCCAGAAGACCTGCTGCGCGTCAAGTATTCTCCCGCAGCGCCTGGTTCCCATTTCACCGACCTGGAAAATGGTTCTGCTGGCCAAAAGGCCTCAGCCATTCTCGCGTTCCTGCTAAGTCATGGCTGTGAACCGCTGATCATCGACCAGCCGGAGGATGATTTGGACAACGCATTGATTTACGATTTGATCGTGAAGCAGATTCACGAAAATAAAAACTGCCGCCAGTTGATTATCGCGACGCATAACCCGAATATCGTCGTCAACGGCGACGCAGAACTGGTAACGGCCTTAAAGTTCATAAACGGGCAAATCCAAGTCGACTGCCAGGGCGGTTTAGGAGAACCTAAAGTCAGGGATGTTGTCTGCGCAATTATGGAAGGCGGTCGCGAAGCATTTGACAATCGCTATAAACGCATCACCTTGGAGGGCTGAGTATGTTTGACACGACCGACGAGCTTCTGCGGCAAATCCGCTTTGGAGAAGACTCTTCCCTTGAGCTAAAGGATCTGCGCTACAGAGGGAACCAAGTCGCAGAACCGCGCCGTGATGACATTGCCGACGAATTCGCCGCAATGGCAAATTCTGCCGCAGGAGTCTTTGTGTTCGGCGTAGACGATAAATCCAAAACGATTGTCGGTGTTCCGGCTGATAGACTGGAAGCGGCTGAAAGGTGGATACGCGAGATTTGCAACGACTCGATCAAGCCGCCGCTCTTTTGCCGCATCCGCAAAATTCCGCTGATAAATGGCGACAATGAAGAACGAGTGATCGTGCGCGTCGATATTCCGCGAAGCATTTTCGTCCATAAGAGCCCGCACGGTTATTTCAACCGCATAGGTAGTTCCAAGCGGGAAATGGAACCAGATGTGCTGGCGAGACTTTTTCAGCAACGAAGCCAGGTGCGTTTGATTCGTTTTGACGAGCAGGTTGTGGCCGTTACGTCGAAAAACACCCTAGACCGGAATCTGTGGGAGAAGTTCAAGACTACGCTTTCACCGTCCGACGACGAAGAATTTTTGATTAAGCTAAAACTGCTCTCCCCGAATGAGGACGGCGAAGTTTTTCCCACCGTCAGCGGGATCTTGATGGCTTCTGAAAAACCGCATGATTTCCTTGCGAACGCCTTCGTCCAAGCCGTCGCGTACCGCGGGACGGAGCGCAACTCCGCATATCAACTGGACGCCAAGGATATTGCCGGGCCTTTGGATGCGCAAATAGCCGCCGCGTATCGTTTTGTTGAAAAGAATATGCGGGTTTGCGCGGTCAAAAAGCCCGCTCGCAGAGAAATTCCCCAGTTTTCCATGAACGCTGTATTCGAGGCATTGGTGAATGCCGTGGCACACCGTGATTATTCTATCCAAAGCTCAAAAATCCGCGTGCATCTGTTTGCTGATCGTTTAGAAATTTTCTCACCTGGCACGATCACGAACACAATGACGCTCGACAGCTTGCCTTTGCGCCAGTCCGCCCGTAACGAGCTGCTCACCAGCTTGCTTGCGCGCTGCCCTTTGAATATCGAAGGTTATGCGGGCGACCGCGAGTTCATAATGGACAAACGCGGCGAAGGTGTCCCGATCATCTTGACCGAAAGTGAAAAATTATCAGGCCGCCGCCCGGAATATCGTTTGATCGACGACGCTGAGCTGATGTTGACGATCTACGCGGCAAATCCCGAACGGGAAGAGTAATCGCGTTTCCTAAAAATATCTGGATATTTTCGGACATGCTTTTGGCACACTGTAAGCTCATGGATAATTGAATGCCATCGTCTGGCGCTTAGGCAATAGTTTTGTCGGAAGATGACAGAAAATCAGTTTTTTTTGTGTCACAAAACGGTGTTCAGTAGTATAGTTGATTATATCATGTTAAAATACCTTTGAAAGTCGAGTTTTTCGTAAAAGCTCGGCTTTCATTATCGAGTGTCGC
>JAISFV010000150.1 GCA_031263445.1 Synergistaceae bacterium
GGCGGAGGAAGGATTCCTCGTTATTCCGATTCAAAAGGAAGGCTGATTTATCGTCAATGGCCTAAAGAGCGAAGGCTAAAACCCTCGCCGCGCCTCTGTTCCTAAACGTCAAAACGCCCATTGGAGAGTGTGCTGTCATGATCGAAACGCTGGTTGTAATCCCATCGAGGTACGGGAGTACGCGATTGCCGGGAAAGCCGTTGGTGAAACTTTGCGGCAAGGAGCTGGTATTGCATGTTTGGGAGGGCGCACGGCGAAGCGGGCTCGCGGACCGGCTGGTCGTCGCCACTGATCACGAGCCTATCGCGCGCCTCGTGGAAGAGGCGGGCGGAGAGGCCATGATGACGCCGGAGGGCCTCGCCACCGGGAACGACCGTGTGGCCTGGGTGGCGGAGCGGGTGCCGTCCCGGTTCGTGGTGAACGTCCAGGGGGACAACCCCCTCGTGTCGCCCGAAATCCTCGACCCGCTGATCGAATCGCTGAGGGAGTCGCCAGACGTCACGCTGGCCGTCCCTGTGAAGCGGATCGGCACGATGGAGGAAACGGAAAAAAAATCCGTCGTCAAAGTGGCGTTCGGCGAAAACGGGCGGGCATTGTACTTCAGCCGCTCGATCATCCCCTTCTCCGACGACCCGGCCACGGCGCGTTTCAAGCACGTGGGGATTTACGCGTGGCGCAGGGACGCCCTGTTCGAGTTCGCCTCTTGGCCCCGCAGCCCGCTGGAAAAGGCGGAGAGCCTGGAGATGCTGCGCCTGCTCGAAAAAGGCAGGGCCATACGCTGCGTCCGGACGGACGTGGAGACAATAGAAATCGACACCCCGGACGACGTCCTCAGCTTTGAAAGGTTTTTTGCCGGCCGCGCCTGAGTGACATGGGGCGGCATTGCGGATATAATGATTTCTGCCGCACAGGTTTAAATATTTTCACTATTGGAGGAAAACGAGAAATGTACTCTACAGCCGACCGTTTTTTGAAATACGTCACGTTCGATACGAGATCCGTCCACGACTCCGGCACAGTACCAAGCTCGCCGGGCCAGTTCGAACTAGCGCGCTGCATGGCGGGCGAGCTGGAGGCACTGGGGCTCGCCGATGTCCGCGTCTCCGATAACTGCTACGTAACGGCGACACTGCCGGGCAACTCGAAGAAAGACGTGCCGTCGGTCGGATTTATAACGCATCTGGACACAGCCGCCGAGTTCCCGGGGAAGTGCCGTCCGCGCGTCGTGAGGAACTACGACGGCGGCGACATAGTCCTGAACGGATCGGAAGGGATAGTGCTGCGGCCCTCCGACTTCCCTCTCCTGAAGGATAACGTCGGCCTCGACATAATCGTGACTGACGGGACGACCCTGCTAGGCGCGGACGACAAGGCGGGCATCGCCGAGGTCATGGGGGCGCTGGAGCACTTGGTCAAGCACCCCGAGATAGAGCACGGTGACGTGAAGATCGCCTTCACGCCTGACGAGGAGGTCGGGCACCTAGCGGCATATCTCGACATAGAGGGCTTCGGGGCCGATTTCGCCTACACGCTGGACGGCGGTCCTGTGGGCGAGGTGAGCTACGAAAATTTCAACGCAGCCAAGGCCGAGATACACATAAAGGGCAGGTCGGTACACCCTGGCACTGCAAAGGGCCTCATGGTGAACGCGATACTGCTGGCGCAGGAGTTCATAGGACTCTTCCCGCCTACGGAGACCCCAGGGACGACAGAGCTGTACGAGGGCTATTACCACTGCCGCGAGATTTCAGGCGACGTAGAGGAGGTGACGCTCAAATACCTCATCCGCGACCATGACAGGGAGGCTTTCGCGGCGCGTAAGGCGTTCATGGAGAGGTGCGTCCGGTGGATGAGTGACAAATACGGACATGAACGCTTCTCGCTCGACATGTCGGACGAATACTACAATTTGCGCGACAAGCTCGACGGCAAGATGTACATAGTGGACGCCGTGCTGGAGGCGATGCGCGAGCTGGGCATAGAGCCGAAGGTGCTTCCCGTCCGCGGCGGCACAGACGGCGCGTCCCTCACGTGGCGCGGCCTCATAACGCCGAACTTCTTCACCGGCGGCTACAACTGTCACGGCAGATACGAGTTCATACCGGTCCAGTCCATGGAGCAAGCCAGCAGCGTGGTGATCAAGATACTGGAAATCGTCGCGCGCAAGGCCGGCTAAAGCGGAGGATGAGAAGATGATCGACGCGGTCGTCGAGCAAGAAGCGTTTAAGAATCGCATAAAAACGTTGCTGACCGATTTCGTGGGAATCTACACCAGCACCGGGACAAAGCGGGAGAAATTGGCAGATCCCTTCTACGCGGCCTGGTTCGCCTCGGTGGGCTATTTCAAGTCCCATACCGATAATTTCGGCTTCTTCGAGATACCAGGTGATCCGTTCGGGAGGACGATCCCGTGGTGCTTCGTAAAGGGATCAGGGAACCGCGCCGTCGTGATGCTGCACCACTACGACGTGGTCGACACGGACGACTACGGCGCGCTGCGCGATCTCGCCACCTCCCCGGAAGCGCTCATGGCCGCGTTCAGCGAGGGCAAGGCGAGGCTGGATCCCGAAGCGGAGACAGACCTCGCGAGCGGCGAATGGCTCTTTGGGCGCGGGACAGCCGACATGAAGGGGGGGGCATCCATACAGATGGCACTCATGGAGGCTTACGCGAGAGAGGCGGAGGCCGGGAATCTAAACGGCAACGTCATCCTCTTAGGTCTCCCGGACGAGGAGAACCTGTCATCCGGCGGCAGGGGCGCGCCGCTCATCCTCAAGGCGTTGAAGGACAGGCACGGGTTCGACTACGTGCTAGCGCTGAACTCGGAGCCGACGAACAGGAACCTCGGACGGGACACGCCGAAGCTGTACGTGAGCTCGATCGGCAAGGTGCTGCCGCTCATATACGCTAGGGGCGCGCTCGCGCACGTAGGTTGGCTTTACGACGGCCTCAGCCCGATAAAAATCATGGCGGAGGTCGTCAGGAGTCTCGACGAAAACCCCGTTTTCATCGACGAGGAGAACGGTGTCGTCTCGACGGGCGGGACATTCCTGTACCTCAAGGACGGGAAGAACGTCTACGACGTGTCACTGCCGATATCGTCAACTGGCCTAATGAACGTCCTGTTCCTCAAAAACACGGCCCGGGGCATCGTCGATATAATCCAGAGGGAGTGCCGGGAGGCGTTCGACGCCGTCTTGGCCGACCACCAGAGAAGCTACGACGCCTACATGGAAGCACAGGGGCTAGAACCCCGCACGCTCCCGTGGAAGGCTAACGTCAAGCTCTACTCGGAGCTGTACGGCGAAGCGCTCCGCGACGGTGGGGACGGTTTCACCCGCGACATGGAAAAACTTCTGTCAGGCACGAAGGAGAGGATCGCGCGCGGCGAGATGAACATGATCGAGGCGTCGCGCGCCGTGGTCGAGCATACGTTGCTTCACGTGAAGGATCGCTCGCCAGTCATAGTGATCGCGCTCGCGCCGCCATACTATCCCCACGTCTCGAACGCCATGCTGGGAGATGCCGCCGACAGGGCGGAGGAAGTCTGCGACAGCGTGATCGCGGCCGCAAAGGAGCGCTTCGGCGACAACTACGTCAGGCACTGCGCGACAGGGATGTCTGATTTCAGCTACTTCCTGCAAAACCCCGGCGACGCCGGCACGGACTACATCAAGGACAACACGCTGCTCTGGGGCGACATCTACTCGATCCCGTTCAGGGAGCTCGGCCTGATTTCCATGCCCATCCTGAATATAGGCCCGTGGGGGAAGGGCATACACACGTTCGCGGAGAGAGTCTTCACCGACGACCTCTACCGCAGGACGCCGTACCTTTTGGCACTCGCTGTCGACAAAGCGCTCTGACACTGACTCGGCGCGAGCATCGCCTTGCTGTCCGGGTACGCCAAAATGACCTATACACGAAAGCGCCAGAATGAGATATAATTAACCTCACGGATAATAACAATACAGTTTTGGGAGGTGCCACGAGAAATGCGGCAGTATCGATGCATTGTATGCGACAATAAGTTCGAGACGGAGGACAAGGAAATTGCCTACAAGTGCCCAAAGTGCCGCGAGCGTTTTGTCGAACTGATTGACGGCCCGCCTCTTAAGGGCAAGCAGTGGGGCAGCAAAAGTTTTAGCGTGAAATAGCAATGTAGTTCGCAAGGTCTTGAAATAGGGCGAGATGCCGTATATAATGCACCTCGTCACAAAAGGGCGACTAGCTCAGCGGGAGAGCGCTTCCCTCACACGGAAGAAGTCACAGGTTCGATCCCTGTGTCGCCCACCAAGGAACGGCAAGG
>JAISFV010000178.1 GCA_031263445.1 Synergistaceae bacterium
GACGTATGTTGACATTTTTGCCGTTGCGCTCAAAGTCAAGTGCTATTTCATCGGTTCAGCTATTACAGAGCCTTGATTCCTCGTCAGAAGATGTCGCCATGAGTGCCAGTGCGGACGAACCCCAACATCGTAGAGAAGTTCAACGCCCTTGGCTTCCACTTCGATGATATTTCAGGGCTGCGCCGGGTTATCGAGGATGAGAACAGGCAAAAAATCGCGGAGTTCGATATCCTCCTGGAAAACGGGGAGTCCATCATCGGCGTTGAGGTGAAGTCGAAGCCTACTTGTGACGATGTGGGTGACCACGTGCAGCGGTTGGATATACTTCGTCTCAACAAAGACAAGAAAGGCGATAAACGGAAGATTTACGGCGCTCTCGCAGGAGCGATCATGCCTGACGCCGTTAGAACCGCCGCCCTCAAAGAGGGCCTTTACGTTATAACGCAGACCGGCGACACCGTGAAGATCGACGTCCAGGAGGGGTTCACTCCCAAAGCGTGGTAGTCCCGGGCTATTTAAGAAGAGACTGATTTATCGTTAGAGGCCTAAAGCGCGAGGATTGAAATCCTTGCCGCGTTTGTGTTTAATCTCCTTCAGTATACGGATCTGAATGCGGTCTTCTAAAGCGTCAAGCTCTTTTTCAGCCGATATCTTAAACTCAACTGAGCGACCCATGTTTTGACTCATACTTTTTTAAGATATCTTCAAGCGGTATGGTCGGCTCGTCTTTCCTGGCGTCAATACACGCGCACGGTCACGGCTGAGTTTTCGATCAGCTCCTGACAAATCCGAAATAATATCTGTTGTAGGCATCCGGCCGGAAGGTATATAATCCCATACGGACTTCGCGACGGTTTAAATCTTTACCTTTACGAGGCGTGTTATTGACGTAAGAATGAAACAGGACTGGCATATTGCATCGAGGTGATTGTTGTTGGCTGGCGGGGCTGATTTGTCGGTAATCGCCGAGGAAGTCATGGACGACGACCTCACGCTGTTGCTTGTGAGGAGTGACAGCCTTCCTAGGCTGGGCATTTTCAACACGAACACTAACAAGAAGAAGTACGTCCACCTCTCCTGGGCCGAGGGCGCGGAGCGGAGCCTCAAGATCAAGGTGGGCAGGTCAGTCAAGGAATATCCAATGGAGAGCATAATCGAAAGCATTGCCTCCCTCATATCGAAGGGGGAGGAGGCGCTGTCGCTGAGGTCGCTAGAATGGCGAGGTGTCCAGCTCCTGTGCGACATCCTGCACACGACGAAAGCGGCGCGGAGCGAGGCGGATCTGGGGCTCATAGCCGAAAACAAGCGGGAGACCCTGTGGTACGCCTATACCCCAAAGAGGGGCAAGTGGTACATGCGCCCCTGTTTCGTGCCTACCGAGGCGGAATCCGCGATCCTCGGCCCAAATCTGCAAGACGGCGGTCCGTGGCCTGGATTCTTCCTGGAGGAGGGCAACCTGCCCTTCACGATGCGGAACGCCCCGATAGCTAAGGAGATCATCAACGCGAACCCGAAGCGCTGGAGCGAGTTCCTCCTGCCGGTCTCCAAGGGCCTCCTGTTCGGCTTCAGCGACTGGTCGCTCGCCGGCGAGCACACGTTCGGCGAGGCGTTCTGGAAGACGCTCCCCGGCGGGGCGTACCGCTCCGAGGACAGCGTGAACTCCATGATCTCCGCAGGGCGTCCCTTCGTCGCAAGGCTGATAGCCTACCTACGGCTCTGGCCCATGCTGGAGAGGACGCAGATAGAGCTCGTCCAGGACTCCGGCAAATTCGCGGAGGAGCAGCAGCTCAAGAAGCGGGAGCGCTTCGAGATGACTGGCCAGGGGGACCGCCGGTTCAAGGTGACGAGGTTCGTCGGCGAGACGGGGCAGGTCGCGTTCGGGATAGTGCCGGACACGCGGCTGCCGGGGGAGAGCGACAGGATCCTCAGCCTCAGCGGCGACGACTGGGAGATATGCCTCGACGCGTGTTCGCTAGGCGGGGACAAGGATCCTCAGTATACCGTCAGTTCAGTAATAGGCGCGGTGGACGTAAGGGACTGGTACGCCCGCATCCGTCACTGCCTTGGGCTTTGAGCCGCAGGCCCGCGCCAGGTCTTTTTTTTAAAGGAGTGGTACTATGCCGGTTGCCGGGATTCCTGAAAGTTCCGGGGATTTTATGAAAATCGACGACGCCATCGGATGGATAGCGGCGCATTGGAAAGGCGATAAAACCATCGCCACCCTGGCGTCCCAGATGCAGACGCTCGGCAGGAACATGGCAAAGCTGCGCTCCGCTTCCGACGCTGAGACGCGCAAGAAGGCGCGCATCGTATGGCAGAAGGCGGCCTCGCACTACTGGGAGCTGCTCTGGGCGATAGTAGAGGCCAAGATAGACGCCGGCCCGCCAGATGAGCTGGAGTTCGACGCGCATGAGCGCCTCTTCATCGACTTCGGCCACCTTTACTCGGAGTACACCACGCCGAACACCGCCTTCGCGCAGCAGATAGGGCAGCCGTCGGCGGTGGACATGTACCAGTACAACCGCATGACGGACTACCTGAAGGAGAACTACGCGCTCATTTTCGACAAGCAGTACGGCGGCCCGTCCGGCGGCGTCACGCTCCAGGAGAAGCTGAAGCGCTTCGGCGGCGAGCTGAGGACGGCACAGACCAGAAGACGCCTCGCTATGAACACGCTCCTAGGCGGGACGGACCTGATCGACAGGCAGGAGCTCGACGCGCTCCTCCGAGGCCTTGAGGACGGGCTGAGCGACGCCACGGAGTCTGACATGAGGACGAAGAGGATCCGCGAGGCCGATAACCAGGAAAGGGCCAAGATAAAAGAGAACTGCAAAAATTACGAGACCTCCGAGCGCACGTTCTGGTACCTGATGGACAGCCTCGAAAAGAAACTGACGAAGGCGAACGAGCCGGAGGCCCCACGCGCTGAGGCCATAGCCGCCAGCGACGAGCCGGAAGCGCCGACGGATCCGCTCGCCGCGTTCGACCCGTTCGCGGAGATCGGCCTTGCCCCGTCCGCGAAGCCCGCCACGGCCTCGCTCAAGACAGAGACGAAAGAAGAACCTGAGCCTGCCGACGAAGGGGTTTGCTTCGAGGGCACGGCTGACGATCAGCCCGCGCCGTCCGCCCAGGACAAAAAAGATCAGGACGAGGCGCTGGACCAGTCCCTCAAGATAATACAGAACGTCCTCTCCCTGCACGACCGGACGAAGTTCCTCGCTGGCCTGATCGTACATGTGACGAATGAGACGGAGCGGTGGAAGACCCGCTGCGAGATGTCGAGAAAAAAATTCAAGGGACAGGGCCTCCCGGCCATGAAGCTGGAGCTCAGGGAGGGCCTCAACCACAAGAGGGAGTTCATGGCCCTGGCGGCTCATACGGCGCGGCTGGACGAGTCGCCGCTGTGCCAGAACAAGGGCGCGCCCGTCTCCCTGAAGCGCGCCGGCGAGATAATGATGGACCTGACCCCGCTCGACCCCGACATGCTGCGCGCGTCCAGGATAAGGATGTACGGCATCCCGAGGGTGATACTGGCGCCTGGTCAGGGGCTAGGGGTGTACGACTGGGAGGATAACAGCCTCATAATCCCGATTTTCCCGGCCGTGTCCGACGTCAAGGATTTCTGCTTCGCGCTGGCAGCTTTCAGGTGGGACAACGACGAGGACAGGACGCTCAAGGACACGTACTCGCTCCTGAAGGTCAACAAGGGCAAGGGGATCAGGGCGCTGCAGGAGTCGTTCTTCAACGACTATTTCCTGTGGATCTCGAAGGAGCGCAAGGGCTACAAGGTGCTTTCCCGCGAGGTGTCGAAGTGGTTCAAGACGTTCTTCAAGCAGAAGTCCGGCGTCCTGAGCGAGGGAAAGCCGCAGCAGGGGGCCAGAAGATAGCGCGTTGCCGGCAAATGGCCGGCTGCGGCGCCGTTCAGCCGCTCAGGCGGGCTTCCCTGCTCCGTGACGGGCGCGGCACGCAGTCGCGCTAGTCCAGCACGTCGGCGTACATGGCCCGGAGGCGGGGCTTTTCGATCTTGCCGGTCGGGTTTCGCGGCACGTCGCCGAAGATGCAGCGGCGGGGGCGTTTGTAGCGCGGCAGCTCTTCGCAGTGCGCCATGATCTCCTCGTCGTCGCAGTCCTCGCCGGGCTTGACAGAGACTATCGCTATCGGGACCTCGCCGAGCCTCCTGTGGTTCGCTCCTATCACGGCTACGTCCAGCACCTGGCCGAGCTTGCGGATGTGATCCTCGATCTGTATCGGGTAGATGTTCTCGCCGCCGCTGATTATGATGTCCTTCTTCCTGTCCACCAGGAAGATGAAGCCGTCCGGATCGACGTACCCCATGTCCCCGGTGAAGAGCCAGCCGTCGCGGAGTGCGGCCGCCGTGGCCTCCGTGTCGTTGTAGTAGCATCTCATGACGCTCGGCCCCTGCACGATGAGTTCGCCGATTTTACCCTGCGGCACCGGATGCCCGTCATCGTCCACGATCTGCGCCTGCCAGCCCTGGCCTGGAAGCCCTATCGCGCCTATCTTGTGGGCGTTCTCCACGCCGAGGTGGACGCAGCCTGGCCCCATAGCCTCGCTCAGCCCGTAGTTGGTGTCGTACTGCTGGCCCGGGAAGTATCTCTTCCACCTCGATATGAGCTCGACCGGCACGGGCTGCGCCCCGATGTGCATGAGCCTCCACTGGCCCAGCTCGTAGTCGGCGAGTTTCAGCCTGTCGTTTTCGAGCGCCTGCAGGACGTCCTGCGCCCAGGGGACGAGCATGAAGGCTATCGTAACGCCCTCGCCCGAGACGGTTTTCAGTATGGATTCCGGCTTAGGCTCCCTCAGCAGCACCGCGCCGCTGGCGGATATGAGGCTTCCCAGCCAGTGCATCATGGCGCCGGTGTGGAAGAGCGGGGCCATGCACAGGAATACGTCGTCCCGCGTCTGCCCGTGGTTCCTCTGCTCCGTGAGGCAGACGGAGAGGATGCTCTCGTGCGTCTGGAGTATGGCTTTCGGCTTGCCCATCGTCCCGGAGGTGAAGTATATCGCCGCGTCGTCGCCCGGCGCGATGTCGATGCCGGGGTCTTCGCTGGGGCATACGTCGACGCTCCGGCGGTAGCCCAGGGCGAAGGGGGCGTTTTCGGCGTCCGGCCCTGTCAGCACGCAGGTGGCGAGGCTAGGTATGTCGCCGTGGATGGCCTCGATCATGCCGGTGAACTCAGGGCCGAAGAATATGGCGTCGGCATTTGTCAGCTCCAGGCAGCTCTTGACCTCGTCCGCCGTGTTTCTGAAGCTCATCGGCACGACCATGGCCCCGCTCCTGAGTATCCCGAAGTATATCGGGAACCACTCCAGCGCGTTCATCATGAGCATCGCTGCCTTGTTGCCGCGCCCGATCCCGCGGCTCAGGCAGAAATTGGCCACTCGGTTGGCCTGTTCGTCAAAATACCGCCACGTCATCTCTCGGCGCCGCGCGCTGTCCGGATAGCTTTCGCTCTCCTCGTAATCCCGCCACGATACGGCTCTGTCGCCAGCCGCTTTGGGGTTTATCTCGACAATCGCGATGTCCTGGCCTCTTGACGCGGCGTTTTGCCTCAGAAGATCTGTAATAAGCACTGACTCTCCCCCTACCTTATTGTTTCTAGATTCCATGATAATATCGAAAAATCATTCCGGCTCCGACAGCGGGCATATCGCCACGTCTGCGCCCTTCAGCGCCTTCATCGCGCGGACGAGGAAAATGAGGCATGTGATCGAGCCGCATATATCCGACACGGGGAAGCTGCCCCACGCGCCGTAGACGCCGAAGCGCTTGGGCAGCGTCAGGAGCGGCACCCAGAGGAATATCCCAAACCGGGCGATTGAGAGCATGAAGCCTTCCTTCCCTTTGCCAAGGCCCTGCAGGAACGACGACGTCACGACAGAAAGACCCATCAGCGGCACCCCTATGTATGAAACGCGCAGCGCGCTCGCGGCCAGGCTTATCAGCTCACTGTCCGACGAATTGAAGAGCATCGCCATCTTGTCCGCGAAGAGCATGACTGCTACGAAGCTGGTTATGTAACAGAACGAGGACGCCAGCAGGGCCGTCAGGGTCGTCCGTATCACCCTGTCGATCCTGCGCGCCCCGTAGTTGAAGCCGACTATCGGCTGACAGGCGTCGGCGATGGCTACGCCGGGCATGAAGAGCAGCGAGTCCATGCTCATGAATATGCCCGTGGCCGACACGGCCAGGTCGCCGCCGTAAGAGCTCGACGCGCTGTTGATGAACCCGCTTACCAGGACGAAGTTGAGGGTGACGAGACACGCCGGCGTCCCAACGGTGAAGATCCTCGCGATGGTCGTGGGATCGGGGCGCAGCATGAAGGGCAAGCGTAGTTTTATCACGGCTTTGCCCGTCCAGAAATACGACAGGCTCCACAGCATCGAGACGCACTGGCTGATGATCGTGGCGATGGCGGCGCCCTTCACGCCCATGTCGAGGCCCAGGACGAACCATGCGTCCAGGACGACGTTCGCCGCTGCGCCGAACATCTGGCTGCCCATGGCGTAAAGCGGGCTGCCGCAAGCCCTGATCTGGTTTGACAGCGAGAAGCTGATTATCCCGCACGGGACGCCCCACAGTATTATCGAGAGGTATTCGGACGCCATCGGGAGGGTGGCGTCGCTCGCCCCGGAGAGCCGCAGCAGTTTTTCGAAGGAAAGCCAGCCCGCGAGCATGAATACGGCCGACAGCGCGACTGCCAGGCTGAAAGCGTTCCCCAGCGTCTGTTCGGCGAGCCGCCTCTTCTTCTCACCGAGCTGGATGGATATCCGGGAGGCCGCCCCGACCCCGATCAGAGCCGCCGCAGAGTTGAAAAATAGCATACAGGGGAAGGCCAGCGCGATAGCGGCGATGCCGCCCGAGCCGACGACCTGCCCTACGAATATCCTGTCTACGATGTTGTAAAGGGCGTTTGCCACCATGCCCACCAGGGACGGCCCGGCGAAACGAACGAGGAGGCGGAAAATCGCCTCCTTCTCCATAAAGGCTTTGTCTTGCGTGTTCTTCATAACGTCACTCCTAACGCGGGGCGTATCATATCACTTTCCGGGTAAATTAAAAAGGCTCAGTTCTTTTTGTCATGCCTCGTCATGCCCGACAGCCTGTCGCCGGCGAATTGGAAGAGCTGCACCATCAGCACCAACGCTATGACCGTCGCCAGCATGACGTCCGGCATGAAGCGCTGGTACCCGTATCGGATGGCTATGTCGCCCAGCCCGCCGCCCCCGATCGCGCCCGCCATGGCCGAGTAGCCTATCAGGTTTATGACGGTCAGCGTGAGCCCCGAGATTATGGCGGGCAGGGCTTCTGGCAGCAGGACCTTCCGTATTATCTCGAACGGGGTCGCCCCCATGGAGAGCGCGGCCTCGATTATCCCGTCGTCTATCTCGCGCAGGGCGGACTCCACCACCCTGCCGACGAACGGGATTGCAGAAGCTGACAGCGGCACTATGGCCGCGTCCGTCCCGATGGAGGTGCCTATCAGGAACCTCGTGACCGGTATTATCGCCACCATCAGGATGATGAACGGTATGGACCTGCCGATGTTGACCAGCAGGGAGAGGGCGCTGTAGAGCGGCCTGTTGGCGAGGATGCCGTCGGGGGCGGTTATGGAGAGGATCACCCCGAGCGGCAGCCCGAGCAAGAAGGATATGGCCGAGGAGACGCCGACCATGTAGAGTGTGTCGACGAGCCCCCTAGCGAGCAGTGCCGTCAGATCTTGCGACATATCCGATCACCTCGACCTTGAGATTCATGTCCAGCAGGTATTCCAGCGCGTCCTCTCGGTCCGGGCCGGAGAGCTGTATTACGAGCGTCCCGCACGGCGTGGCCCTGATATGGTCGATGTGCGCGACCAGGATGTTCACGTCCGCGTCGAAATTGCGCACGAGGCCGGAGATTATGGGGCTGGCCGTGACGTCGCCGAAGAACGAGACTTGCAGCAGGATGTCCGCCTGGCGGCTGCCGCGCTCGTGCGTGAACTTGAGGCCGGCGAAGGAATCCGGGAGCTGCGTCTTCATCACCTGGGCCAGGAGTTCCTTCGTGACGCCCTTGACTGGAGTAGTGAATACCTTCAGGACGGGGCCTTCCTCCACGACCTCGCCCGCGTCTAGCACGGCCACGGAGTCGCATATCTCCTTGATCACTTCCATCTCGTGCGTGATCAGGACGACGGTGAGGCCCAGCTTCTCGTTTATGTCCCTCAAGAGGCCCAGGACCGATTTGGTGGTCTGCGGGTCGAGCGCCGACGTAGCCTCGTCCGAGAGCAGCACGTCGGGCCGGTTTGCCAGCGCGCGCGCTATGCCAACCCTCTGCTTCTGCCCGCCCGAAAGCTGGGAGGGGTATTGGCCTAGCTTGTCCTCGATGCCGACAAGCCGGGCTATCTCCCTTACCCTGTCTGTTATCTCCCGCTTGGTCCAGCGATCCAGTTCGAGGGGAAACGCGATGTTGCCGGAGACGGTCCTGTTCGCCAGGAGGTTGAAGGACTGGAAGATCATGCCTATCTTCCTCCGAGCGGCCCGGAGTTTCGCGTCGTCCAGCGCGGTCATCTCGACGCCGCCGATGAACACCCTGCCCGAGGAGGGGCGCTCAAGGAGGTTGACGCACCGGATCAGCGTGCTCTTGCCCGCGCCGCTGCGGCCGATTATGCCGTAGATGGAGCCGTTTTCTATTTCAAGCGAGACGCTCTTGAGGGCGTGGAGGTCCTTTTTCGCCGTCTCCCCGGGATCGCTCACCCTGTAAACCTTGCTTACGCCGTCTAGCCGTATCATGCCCCAAAAAACCTCCGCCGCTGAACCGGAAACCACCGATCGTCGCAGTATAGTGAAACGATATTTTACCGCAAATCTGCCAATTTGCGATCAAAAAAAAGCCCCTCGCGGGGCTTTCAGGAATGAGAACCTTGCTTAAATATTTAAAGGAAGCGCGTCGTCTGCCGCGCCTTAACCGCTAACAGATATGGCGTCCCCCGTCTGTACGGTGCCTCCGCCGATGACGCGGCAGAAGATGCCCTTCTTGGGCATTATGCAGTCTCCGGTCTTGTGGAACACCTGGCACTTGGTGTGGCACTCCTTGCCTATCTGGCTTACCTCCAGCAAACATTCGCCGACGGAAATCCTGTCTCCTAACTCCAGGGCGGAGAGGTCGAATCCCTCCGTCGTGATGTTCTCCGCGAAGCTCCCCGGCCCGAGGCCGGGCAGGCGGGGCCTCATCGTCTCTATGTCCTCGGACGCTATTAGGCTCACCTGCCGGTGGGCGAAGCCGCCGTGAGCGTCCCCCTCGATCCCGTATTCCTCTATGAGCCGGCCGCTCCCGACGTCCTCCTTGACAGTGCCCTTCGAAGCGGAAACGCAGACGGCGATTACCTTGCCCGGCGTCATGCCCCTGTCAGTCAGCCGCTCTGGAGGTCTCCGAGACATAGGGTTCCTCCTCCTCGTACTCTGAACAGGCGTTGCAGCAGCCGGCGCATACTTTTTCGTGCGGGATCCCGTCCTTGCGGTTGCGGTAGTCCAGTATCGCGGCGCGCAGCGCTTCTTCCGCCAGCAGCGAGCAGTGCAGCTTCTGCGGGGGCAGCCCGCCCAGCTCGTTCGCGACGTCCCTGTTCGTTATCCTGAGGGCTTCGTCGATAGTCAGGCCCTTGATCATCTCGGTGGCCATCGAACTCGTCGCTATCGCGGCGGCGCACCCGAACGTCTCGAACTTGACGTCCTTGATGACTTCGTTCTCGTCCACGTCCAGATAAATCTTCATGACGTCCCCGCACCTCGGGTTGCCGACCTCCCCGACGCCGTTCGCTGTCGCGATAGACCCGACGTTGCGCGGGTTCATGAAATAATCCACTACCTTGTCGTTGTACATCCTTCTCCCCCTCCCATCAAGGGAACTTCTTTAAAGGATAAATCCGCGTTTCCTCAGTATTCGGATCTCATTATATCCTGTCCCGCCGTCATTTGTAAGGGGACATTTTACGCAGCGTCTCGACTATCGGCGGGAACTTTTCCACTACGTAGTCTATGTCCTCACGGGTCGTGTCGATGCCCAGCGTCAGGCGCACGGAGCCGTGGGCGGTCGCGTGGTCCAGGCCCATCGCCAACAGCACGTGGCTCGGCTCCAGGCTACCCGACGTGCAGGCGCTGCCGCTCGACACGCCTATGCCGGCAAAGTCCATCCGGAGGAGGATGCCCTCGCCCTCTATGTGCCTCACGCAGACGCTGGCGTGGTAAGGCAGCCGCTCCGTCCGGTGTCCCGTGACGAACGTGTCCGGTATGCGGCTAGTTATTCCGGAGAGCAGCAAATCACGCAGCCCTCGGACGCGCTCCTCCTCTCCCGCCTCGCGGAGCCTGGCCGCGACCCTGGCGCCCGCCCCCATGCCAACGATGCACGGCACGTTCTCTGTGCCGGAGTACAGGCCGAACTCCTGCCCGCCGCCGTGAATGATCGGCGTCAGCTTTATGCCCTTGCGGATATACAGCGCCCCCATCCCCTTGGGCCCGTACATCTTGTGCGATGACATCGTCAGCATGTCCACCGGGAGCTTGTGCACGTCTATGGGTATGTGGCCCACGGCCTGGACGGCGTCCGTGTGGAACAGCGCGCCCCTCTCTCTGCATATCTCGCCGAGCCTGGCGACAGGGTTTATGGTCCCCACCTCGTTGTTGGCGTACATGACGCTCACGAGGAGCGTGTCGTCCCTTATGGCTGAGGCCAGGGACTCCGGGCTGACCATGCCGTATTCGTCCACGGGCAGGAATGTGACGTCGCAGCCCTTCTTGCCCAGCCATTTGAACGTGTCCAGGACGGCGTGGTGCTCCACGGAGGACGTTATGATGTGCTTTTTGGACTCCGGCGCGCTCCAGACCGCGCCCTTTATGGCGAGGTTGTCGGAGACGCTGCCGCCGCCGGTGAATATTATCTCGCCGGGGGCAGCGCCCACGAGCGCCGCGACGCTCTCCCTTGCTTCGTCGACCGCCCTGCGCGCTTCGCGCCCCCACGCGTGAAGGCTGTTAGGGTTGCCCATGTGCTCCCTGAAATACGGCAGCATCGCGTTTAAAACTTCTTCGGCCACCGAAGTGGTGGCTGAGTTGTCAAGATATACCTTGCGCGTTTCCACCTCAATCACCTCTATG
The DNA here is from genome assembly GCA_031263445.1 of Synergistaceae bacterium. GTDB lineage: Bacteria > Synergistota > Synergistia > Synergistales > Synergistaceae > JAIRNC01. The sequence goes on from JAISFV010000178.1 coordinate 11,149, forward strand.
TGAAATTCACAACCTGATTCATTATACAGCAATTCCCATGAGAATGGTAATATAGAGAATCGCCCGCATATTTTTGGCAGGGACGGGCCTGCGCGTCCGTCACGAATCCGGCCGGCGGACCGTAAGGCGCGGGCGGATGCGTAAAGCGGCGCGAAGGCGCAGGTTCGCCCCTTATTGAGGGACACGGATGGAAAATATATGGATGTATACATGGGGCTCCGCCGATATCATTTTTTTAAGGTGGCCATAAAACTTCCATAAAGTAAATTGAAGGAGTAATTCAAAGCGCACAAGATAAGATATTTGCACATTTGCATATTGACATATTGAAGAAGAAGCGGAAAATAAACGCATAGTGCCAGTGCGTGAGTAACGGCATTGTCTGCGTCGATTTTCAGGGTGTCTTTATGTTTTTGAGAAACGAAGAGAGCGTATTGTTTTTGCGGTTTATTTGCACGGCACAACAGGTCGGATATCGTGTTTTTTAATAAAAAACAGGGACGGAGGATTGATCTTATGCTCGAGCAAATACGCGTTCAGCCTTTCAAATTGGAAGAGGGTGCTTGGCCTGTTCCACAAAAAATTTTAAAGGACAAGAAAAAAGAAGCCCGCCCGTTTTCCGAAGTCCTCAAGGCGAGCATCGCCAACGTGAACGATTTACAGGGCGCGTCGGACAGGATGATCGAAAAGATGTCCCTCGGGGAGGTCGAGGATGTGTCTGAGGTCTCAATCGCGGTGGAGAAGGCGGAACTCGCGCTGCGGCTGATGATCCAGATCCGCGATAAGCTGCTGGACGCTTATCAGCAAATCGGCCGCATGTCGGTCTAACCGCCGGGGCTGAAAGATGAAAGGAAAACTAGCAGAGCTGGGCGAGCGCTTCAGGTCGTTTTGGGAGACGCTCCACAGGTGGCAGCAGATATCCATGGCGGCGGCCGTCGTGGCTGTGCTCGGTGGTATCCTGCTGATGACTTTCGCCGTAGGGCGGCAGGCTTACGAGCCCATTTTCTCAGGGCTGGAGGCGAGGGACCAGGAGGCCGTTATCAGCCACCTCAAGGCCGAGAGCATACCGTACAGGACGGATTCGGCGGCGAACGCCATCCTAGTCCCGACGCAGAACGTCTACGAGGCGCGCATCGCGCTCGCGGCCAAGGGGATACCGTCCGGCGGGGTCGTCGGATTCGAGATAATGGACAAGCTCCCGATGGGGGCCGACGACTTCCAGAAGAAGGTCGCGTATTACAGGTCGCTGGAGGGCGAACTGTCCCGCACGATCCGCGAGATGAACGCCGTGGCCTCCGCCAAGGTGAGCATCGTCGTGCCGGAGTCGCGCCTCTTCCTGGAGCAGCAGCAGCCGTCAACGGCGGCGATCCTCCTCAAGCTCCGCTCGGGGTCGCAGTTCGGGCAGGATCAGGCCAAGGCGGTCGTACACCTCATCTCTCACAGCGTCGAGGGCTTGCTGCCCGAGAACGTCACGCTCGTCGACGCGGACGGCGTTATAAATTTCGAGGACATCCTGGACGACTCGCTCACCGTCCAGAACGGCAACAAGCTCGTTCTGAGGCAGAGGCAGTTCGAGAGGGATTACGAAGAGGAGTTCGAGCGGAAGATAGAGGACTCGCTCAAGAAGATATACGGCCCGGGGAAGGTGAAGGCGGCAGTCCGCGTGGAGCTGGACTTCAACAAGCGGCAGATGAGCATACGGCTCGTCTCGCCGCTCCCTGAGAAACTCCACGGCACCCTGCAGAGCACGCAGGTAAGGGACGAAAACTACAGCGGGCCGGCCGGCGTCTACGGCGGCCCTCCCGGTACGACCACCAACATACCCGGTTATCCGGCCAACACGGGCCAGACGAACGTGCCGTCCGAATACAGCCTGAGCGAGACAGTCAATAACTACGACAACTCCACTCAGGAGTCGCAGGAGATAGAGACGCAGGGACAGATAAAGAGGATCACAGCCACCGTATTCATCGACGGCCAGCTCGACCAGCGGCAGCAGGACGACATGCGCAACGCCGTCGCCACGGCCATCGGGACGGACGACAGCAGGGGGGACAGGCTGACCGTCATGGCCACTGCGTTCGACACGACGATGGCGGACGCGCTCGCGGCCAGGGTGGCCCAGGAGCGCAGGAACCGCATGATCCTCGGGGCCAGCTCGTTCGTGGTATTCCTCATGGGAGTCATGGCCGCGCTTGCCCTGTGGGTCAGGAGGCGCAGGCAGCAGAGCGCTCTCCAGAGGGGGAGGGCCTCGGACGTGGATGAAACGCCGTCGCTCAGGGAACTGCTGGAGAACCCGGATCTCATGACAGCGCAGGGCGAGCTCTCGGTACTTGAGGAGCAGCTCAGGAATTATGCCATGAACAACCCGGAGGAGCTCGCCAACCTGATCAAGAACTGGGTGGTTGACGATGTATGAGTAAAGCGGGCAAGGATCTGAAGGGCCGTGAAAAAGCAGCGATATTGATGGTCGCGCTCGGGCCTGAGGCCGTGGCGCGCGCCTATCGCCACATCGACGACACGACAATCGAGCTTTTGACCCTTGAGATAGCGAACCTGAGAAAGGTAACGCCGGACGTTAAGCTCGACGTCCTGAAAGAGGCCCAGGAGCTTATAATGGCCCACGAGTTCATGACCCAGGGCGGCGTGGAGTACGCGCGCAAGCTGCTGGAGCAGGCGCTCGGGGTGGACAAGGCGCAGGACATACTGCGGCGCATCACGGCGAGCCTACAGGTGCGCCCGTTCGACTTCGTGAGGCACACGGATCCGCAGCAGTTGCTGAGTTTCATCCAGAACGAACACCCGCAGACGATAGCCCTCATCCTCTCATACCTCGCCCCAGAGCAGTCCGCGCTCGTCCTTGGCGGCCTCCCCCCTGCGGCGCAGTGGGACGTGGCGAGGCGAATAGCGAAGATGGACCGCATCACGCCCGAAGTCTTGAGGGAGGTGGAGCGCGTGCTGGAGAGGAAGCTGTCAACCGTGATGGGACAAGACTTCACGATAGCCGGCGGCATAGACGCGGTGGTGAACCTCATAAACCGCGTAGACCGCGGCACGGAGAGGAACATCATAGAATCGCTGGAGGAACAGGATCCGGAACTCGCGGAGGAGATAAAGAAGCGCCTCTTCATGTTCGACGACATCGGCGGCATCGACGACCGCTCGCTGCAGAGGATCCTGCGCGAGGTGGACCTGAAGGATCTCGGGCTTGCGCTGAAGGGCGCTTCGGAGGACTTGAGGCAGAAGTTCTTCAAGAACATGTCGAAGCGCGCGGCGGACATGCTGAAGGAGGACATGGATTTCATGGGTCCGGTGCGTGTGCGCATGGTCGAGGAAGCCCAGCAGAAGATAGTGAACACGGTGCGCGCGCTGGAAGAGGCGGGAGAGATCGTCATAGCCCGCGGAGGAGAGGAAGAGATAGTTGTCTGACGCCTCACGACAGCGCCTCATCAGGGCGGTGCGCCTCCTTCCTGGGACGGTCAGGGTCGGCCGCGGGACGCTGGAGGAGATCGGCCCGGGGGGCGAGTCGCTGGACAGGGCCGAGATCGACGGCCAGGGGAAGACAAACGAGGAATCCGCTTTGGCCGCAGCCGAAGCGGAAATTCGTATGCTGAGGTCGGAGCTTCGCGCGCGGGAGGCGGAGCTGTCTGAGGCCAGGGCCGCCGTCACCGGCGCCAAGGCTCGTATGGAGACGCTTAAAGCTAGTTTGGAGGCAGAAAAGGCCTCCTTTTACGAAAAAGCGACGGCGGAGGCGGAGGAACAGAAAAAGGCCTCCGAGAAAGAGGGGCACGACGAGGGTTTCGCGAGCGGACGTTCGGAGGGGCTGGTCAAGGCGGAGACGCTCGTCCGCGCCGAATACGAGGGGAAATTCGCGAAGGCGCTGTCCCTGCTCTCGGCGGTGAGCGACGCGCTTGCCGCTTCGAGGGAGGAACTCGCGCTGGCACACGCGCCGCAGCTCGTCCGCCTGTGGGAGGCCATGCTAGGGAGGATGCTCCAGACAAGCGTCGAACTGGATCAGGGGGCGGCCAAGCGGGTCTTGGAGTATATCTTAAAGCGCGTGAGCGACAGGGAGAAGATAATCATATACATCAACCCAGCCGACATAGCGGCGGTCGAGGGCGACAGGAACGACCTCATGGAATCCATCCGGGGGGTGAAATCACTCGAAATCCTCTCGGACACCCACGTTGACAGGGGGAGCTGCCTGGTGGAGACGAACCTGGGCATATATGACGCCAGGTGGCGGACGCAGATAGAGCAGATATCGGCGGAGGTCCAGGGCCTGCTCATGGAGAGCATGGCGAGAAATGACGCAGACGGCGCAGCTTGAACCGTCCACAGCCTCGCGGGCGGTAGACGACATGTTCACCGCTCTTGAGGGGCGGCTCTCCCAGATGGAGCTCATCCGCATAAACGGGAGGGTCGTGCAGGTAGTGGGTCTCGTAATCGAGTCCCAGGGGCCTGACGTCCAGATAGGCGACCTCTGCGAGGTGCGCTTCCGCAACCGCGACACGATACTCCGCGCGGAAGTGGTCGGCTTCAAGACGGACCGCGTCCTCCTGATGCCGCTGGGCGAGCTCTCGGACATAGGGCCGGGCTGCGACGTCCTCTCCATGGGGCGTCCCATAGGCGTCAACGTCTCGGAGGCGCTTCTGGGCCGCGTCCTAGACGGCCTGGGGAACCCGCTGGATTCGCTGGGGCCGGTGCCGGCCATCGATTATTACCCCCTCACGTCCGCGCCGCCGCACCCGCTCAGGCGTCAGATGATAGAAAAACCCCTCTCCGTCGGCGTGAAGGTCATAGACGGGTTGCTCACGCTGGGGCAGGGGCAGCGCGTCGGGATATTCGCCGGCTCGGGCGTTGGCAAGAGCGTCCTTCTGGGGATGATGGCGCGCAACACAGAGGCGGACGTGAACGTGATAGCGCTCGTCGGCGAGCGCGGCAGGGAGGTAAAGGAATTCTTGGAGCGCGACCTGGGCGAGACCGGCCTGGCGCGCTCCGTCGTGGTCGTGGCCACGTCAGACCAGCCCCCGCTCGTCCGCCTCAAGGCGGCATTTACGGCTACGGCGGTCGCTGAGTACTTCAGGGACCAGGGGAAAAACGTCCTCATGCTGATGGACTCGGTGACCAGGGTCGCGATGGCGCAGCGCGACGTAGGCCTCGCGATAGGGGAGCCGCCCGCCACGAGGGGATACACGCCGTCCGTCTTCGCACTGCTCCCGAGGCTGCTGGAGCGCTCCGGCGCGGGAGAGCGCGGGAGCATCACGGCGATATATTCCGTCCTGGTGGAGGGCGACGACATGAACGAGCCGATCGCGGACACCGTGCGGGGCATACTGGACGGACACTTCGTCCTGAGCCGTGACCTCGCCGCGAAGTACCACTATCCGTCTGTGGACGTCCAGCGCAGCATCAGCCGCGTGATGCCGTCGGTCGTCTCGGAGGCCCAGTACGAGTCGGCGGGGAGGGTGCGCGAGCTGCTGGCGGTCTTCGAGGGGGCGCAGGATCTCATCAACATAGGCGCTTACAAGGCCGGGAGTAACCCGAAGGTCGACTGGGCGCTCGAACACGTCGAGTCCGTGGACGCGTTTTTGAAGCAGGGGATGACTGAGAACGTACTGTTCGGCGATACCGTAGACCGGCTCTTGAAGCTGGCGCCGAAATAAGGGCAGGTGGCTGGCGTGACGGGCGAGTTGAAGAGGTTCAAGAGGGTACTTCACATCCGCGAGGAGGAGAGGGAGCTAACCCAGTGGGAGCTGTCCCTCCGGATGCGCGAGGAGGAGTCTGTCAAGAACAGGCTGAACGAGATCGAGGCCATGCGCGACGGCGCGCTGGCGGACTTCTGTTCTGAAAAGGGCATTGTCTCGCCGCAGCAGCTCTGGTTCGAGAGGCAGAGCCTGGACGTCATGGAGAAAAAAGTGGACATGAACAAACAGGAGCTGGAGTGCTGCAGGGTCAAGATAGAGGAGACGAAGGCGGATCTGCTCGAAAAGCACCGCAACGTGCAGTTGATGGAGCGTTACGTCGGCAAGCTGAAACAGCGCGAGGACAAAAGGGTCTTGGACGCCGAGCAGGACAACCTGGACGACATAAACACGATGAGGTTCCAGAGGGGCTTTACGGGGGGGGCGGATGCCTGATGAGGATGACAAACATATCGAAAGTCCTCGGGAGGATGAGGGAAATCGAGGCGATGATAAACCCCGCGCCGCCGCGCGAGGAACCGGCTGCCAGGTTCGAGGACGTCCTGGAGGAGACGCTGGACGACCCTTATGCCGAAGACGGGGGCTTCGCGCCGTTGGAGGATATAGTCGTCCCTGAGTCCGTGGCGGAGCGGCTGGCGATGTGGGAGCCGGATTTGCAGGAACTGAGCGGCAAGTACGGGGTCGACCCTGACCTCGCCAGGGCCGTGATGCGCATGGAGTCCGGCGGCAACCCGAACGCCCTCTCCAGCGCGGGCGCTATCGGCCTCATGCAGCTCATGCCCGGGACGGCGAAGGGGCTCGGGGTGAACCCGAAGGATCCCAAAAGAAATCTGGAGGGGGGTATCAAATACCTCGCCCAGTTGGCCGATAAATATGATGGTGATTATGTCAAGACGCTCGCGGCGTACAACGCCGGCTCCGGCAGGGTGGACTCCTACGGCGGCGTGCCTCCTTTCCCTGAGACGGAGCGTTACGTTAAGAACGTGCTGGCTCTTTACCGAAAATATTCCAGGGGCGATTGACAATGGCAGATCCTCAAGAGAGAGAACTGGACACCGCAGAATCCGCAACCCCTGAATCTCCCGCTAAAGAAAATAAGCGGAAGAAAAAGAAGGAAAAAAAGAGAGGTTGCGGTTTTTTTATTCTCCTCATACTGCTCGCGGCGGGCGCTTCGGCAGGGCTACAGGCGAGCGGCAACGTGGATCTGAGGCCGTTCGTCTACACCGTCGTACCGAGGATACCGAAGGTGGGCGAGCCGCTGAAGGAATTCATGGGCATCCCCGATTCCTATTCACTCTCGGTAACAGAGCGCAGGAGGCAGGAGCTGGAGGAGTGGGAGGCCGTCATCTCGGAGTCCTTGCGGTCGATGGACGCGAGGCAGGAGGCGCTGGACAAGGCGTCGGGCGACCTGTCCGTCAGGGAGCGGGACCTCGACTACGAGAGGGAGAACCTGGCCGCGAGGCTGGAGGCGCTGTCGAACGACATGGCTTCCGGAAATGCAGCCGGCGGCCCCAGTGACGCGCAGGGGGACGAGATACGGGAAATCATCGGGACCTTCGGGCAGATGTCCGTCAGGAACGCGGCGGGGATCATCGAGAGGCTGAACCCGAACCTGGCAGTGGCGATCCTAGAAGGACTGCCGGAGGACACGAGGGCCAGCATCCTGGGGCGCATAGAGGCAGCGTCCGCCGCCGCCCTCACCGAGAGGCTGACGGAGGCTTACAGGGGAAGGAATAGATAATAAAGGGGTGGGGAGTATGGCTGTTCAGGTTGCTCCAGCGCAGGCGCGCGATTTCATCGAGACTATGGCGGCGGAGAACGGGGGGACTGCCTCGCCGGCAGGGAAAACCGCTGACGGGAAGGCGGCTCGCGAGAGCTTCGACGGCATCCTGGCAGGGGCTAGGCTCGCGAAGTCGATGTACGCGGCACGGTACGGCATGTCGGACGAAGTTTCGTCCGCAGCGGGGAAAATAGAGAACTTCGCCGGCAGCCTGAGCGATGAGGATCTCTCCTTGCTGATCGCGCCCATCTCAAACGGCGTCGAGCAGATGAGGGACTTCGCCGACGCGCTCGACGCGGAGCTGTCTGAGGGCGACGTGCGGGGGGCCATAGCGCTCGCCGGGCAGGCCGTAGAAAAGGTGAGCCGGTTCGACCCCGACCTCATCCTCGGCGACTTAGCGGGCGGCTCGCTCCACAAGCTGATAAAGGAGTTCCTGGAGAAATTCGGCGCAGGACAGGCGGCAAAGCAAGAGCCGGGCATTCCTGCGGAACCGGCCTGGACGGAGATCCCAGTAGAGCCGCTTGTGGACGGAGATGGCGTCTTGCCTTCGGATCTCGCCGATGACACTGAGGTTCTGCCGGACGGGGCCGGGACGCCAGCGGGTCAGGAAATCCCCGATCTGCCGGAATTGCCGGCTGACGCCCTCCCGGACGCGGAGGCAGAACCGAAAGAGGAAAGGGACACAGCCGAGACGGATACGGAGATAGAGGCGGAAACAAATGACGCCCCACAGGACAGGATAGTTCTGAACGCGGCATTCGCGGAAATGCTCACGGCATCCCGGGGCAAGGCGGATGAAAAGCCTGTAGAGCCTGATCCCGCCGCGAAGGCAGACCTTGCCCGGAAGCCGGATGGCGAGGGCTTGACGCCCAAGAGGGCAAACGCGTCCGCGACGGTTTTGAAGGAACAAAAACTGGAGCGTCAGCTTTCCGGCATCCAAAGAGAGGACGCTTCCGAGACAAAGGCCGGGCCTTTTGACGGATTCGCCGGTGAGTTCGCGTCGGCGATGCGCTCCGCTCGCGCCGCCGCCGAAGTGGAAGCCGCGCCTACGGCGGCGACAGCGCCTGGCGTCACATACGAGCTGCACGGGGACAGCCTTCTCGGGGACGGTGTGAGATCCGTCCTGGAGTTCATGAAGAACGACGGGATAAACGAGGCCAGGATAGTCGTGGAGCCGCCGGCGCTCGGGAGGGTGGATGTATCCCTGCAAGCCAGCGGCACCGGCGTTGAGGCGGTGTTCAAGGTCGACAACGAGGCGCTGAAGCAGCTCCTTCAGCAGCAGCTCGACATCCTCAAGACGTCGCTGGAGGCGCAGGGCATTCATGTTTCGAACCTGGCGGTCGATATTAAGAACAGGGAAGACCAGAAGGGCCGTCCCGATCCTTACGGCGGCAAAGGAAAGGCCCGCAGGGCGGACGGGGTGACGGACGCCCTGGGCGATGAAGAGCCTCGGCTCGCGAGAATAGATCTCGAACGCGGCCTCCTGCACTGGGTCGCCTGACAAGAGGGGGAAAAAAGAAATGGCCGACAGCACGTCCGATCTTTTTGGCAAGGTTGGCACCTATGACTACGTAAAATATGAGGACACCATCAAGAGGGAGAACAAGGGCGACTCCCTGGGCAAGGAGGACTTTTTGAAGCTCCTGGTGACCCAGCTCACCAATCAGGACCCGACGAACCCCATGAAGGACACCGAGTTCGTGACGCAGCTCGCCACTTACTCCGGCCTCGAGCAGCAACTGACCATGAACAAAAACCTCGAGACTTTGATCGCGTCGAACGCGGCGACCACAGCGGCTTCCGCCGTGTCGCTCATAAGCACGGTCGTGGGCTATCTCGGGGAGGACGGGACCGTGAAGGCCGGGCAGGTGTCGTTCCTCGATATAGTGGACGGTGCGGTCAACCTCTATCTCACGGACGGCACCTACATACCGTTCAGCAAGGTGGAGCAGATCGGCGTCCCCTATTACAACAACGCCTCGGGGACAGGCACAGGGGCAGGGACGGAGACAGGCACAGGGACGGGGGATGACGAAGGCTCGACGGGCGGTGACCCGGTTGATCCGGCGGAGGGAAGCGACGGGGCTTAAGCGTTTTTTTGCGCGGATTCCCCGATGCCTGAGCCTTTGGCCCCAGAGGATAAATCAGTTTTCACTAATTTGCGGGGTCGAAAAATTGTAAATCACAAAGTCAAATCTCCGACCAGGAAGTTGGAAAAGATGACGGCAACGGACTGCGAAAAAAACAGGAGGAGTATAAAATGCTACGTTCGCTTTATTCAGCCGTCAGCGGCGTCAAAGCGCACCAGACGTACCTCGACGTGACAGGCAACAACATAGCCAACGTCAACACCGTTGGCTACAAGCGCGACGTCATTCATTTCAGGGACATGATCTATCAGAACTCAAAGAACCCGAGCGCGCCGGACAGCGCCATCCCCATCGGCGGCATCAACCCGGCCCAGGTGGGCCTGGGCGTCCAGGTGGGCTCGATAGAGCACGTGTTCACCCAGGGCAGCATGCAATCCACTGGCATCCCGACGGACATGGCGATCAGCGGGCAAGGTTTTTTCGTCGTGCAGAACAGCGGGCAGACGCTCTACACGCGCGCTGGCAACTTCGCCCTGGACTCGAGCGGCAACCTGGTGATGCAGGGCAACGGCTATCTCGTCCAGGGCTATGCTTTTAAGGATCAGTTGAACACGGCGACCGGCACCGTCGAGCGCGTGAGGGACAGCAGGCTCTCTGCGGTGAACATACCGATAGGCGAGAAGATACCGGCGAAGGCCACGTCGCTGGTGGCGTTCCGCTGCAACCTCGACTGCGGCAGCACGCCTATGGCGCAGTATGACCCGGTAA
>JAISFV010000181.1 GCA_031263445.1 Synergistaceae bacterium
ACGTTCACGCGGCCAAAATCATCGATCCAGGCGACTCCCGCAGACTCCTGCCCTCTGTGCTGGAGCGCCAGCAGACCCAGGTAGACCTCCTCGGCGACGCGATCCCTGCCGCTGTAGGCGCCGAAGACCCCGCACATCAGAGCAGCCCTCCGGCGAAGTACTCCGCGCGAAGCTCGTCCAGGCCGATCTCGCGCACCCCGCCGATGCGGAGCGATCTGCCCTCTGCGCGTCCAAGCAGCACCACCGGGTATCCATCCCATAGCGACAAAAATTTATCCGCGCTCTCCGAGTGGACGAAGTAGAGGGCTCTCGGCCCGCCCTCGCCGAACAGCGCAGACAGCATGTCGCAAGACCCTGTATCGACGCTCATGCCCACGCCGGAGGCCAGTGCCTCTTTCGCGAGCGCGACCGCGAGGCCGCCGCCCGCGATGACCCTTGCCCCGTGGACGACGGCCTTACGCGACGTGGCGAGCGCCCTGGAGGCAAACGCTTTCTCCTGGCGCGAGTCGAACGCGACGGTCGCGCCTCGCGGCGTCATGGAGGGGGAATGGCAGACAGTCTGCCACCTCGAAGCGCCGAGCGAGCCTGTATTTGACCCGGCCAAGTAGACCAAGTCCCCGGCCTCCGCGCAGCCGCACCTCACAAAGTACGCGAAGTGCGGCACGAGGCCGACCGTCACCACGAGCGGGGTCGGATAGACGGCGCCCGTCGCCGTCTCGTTGTAAAGGCTGACGTTACCCGAGACGACCGGACACTCCATCTGCTCGCAGACCATAGCCAGCCCGCGGACGCACTCGGAGAGTTCGAAGAAGTTCTCGGGGTTCTCCGGCGACGGGAAGTTGAGGCAGTTCGTCATGCCGAGGGCTTCCGCGCCCGAGACGGCCTGTACGCGGAGCGACTGCGCCATCGTCTCGGCCGCGCCCAGAAACGGATCCGTCCGGCATTTCCACGGATCAGCCTCCATGGAGAGGGTGACGAGGCTGTCGGACTCCGGCACGGTTATGGCGGAAGCCTGGCCGCCGGGCCCCTTCACGGTGCGCAGTTGCACCTGGCAGTCATACTGCTCCCATATCTCAGACTTGCGCCTCCCGCCGCAGCAGCCGACGAGCCTCAGCAGGTCACCGGCGAGGTCGGCGCTCTCCATGCCTTGCGGCAGCGCGCCGCGTTCCCACATGTCTCTCGGCTCGGCTGACGGCCAGTCCGCCAGCGGGGCGTCGCCCAAGATGGAGTGCGGCAGGTCGGCGATCAGGACGCCGTTTCGAAATACCCTGTACCGGTCGCCCTCGACGATATTCCCGATAGTGACGCACTCCAGGGCGTAACGTACCGCCACGTCCTTCACGGGGGCAAACTTATCCGGCTCGACGATGAGGAGCATCCGCTCCTGGGACTCGGACAGGAATATCTCCCACGGTTCCATCGCCTCCCGCAGCGGTATCTTCTCGCAAAATATCTCTATGCCAACACCGCTCTTGTGCGCGATCTCGCTGGAGGAGGAGAGTATCCCCGCCGCGCCCATGTCCTGCATCGAGGCGATCAGGCCGCGGGCGTGCAGCTCCAGGCAGCACTCTATGAGCAGCTTCTCCTCGAACGGGTCGCCGATCTGTATCTGCGGCCTGCTCTCGCGGCTGTCCTGATCCAGCTCCCTTGACGCGAAGGACGCGCCGGCTATGCCGTCGCGCCCCGTCTTGGCGCCTAGCAAGACCGCGAGATGGCCGGGGCGGGCGGTCTTGGAGCTCACGATCCTGTCCAGCCGCACGAATCCGCAGTTGAAGGCGTTCAGCAGCGGGTTGCCCTCAAAACACGGGTCATAAAACGTCTTGCCGCCTATGGTGGCCACCCCGACGGCGTTGCCGTAGCCAGCGACGCCCTCGACTATCCCGCTGGCGAGCGCCCTCGACCTCCCTGAGCCGGGCAGCCCGAAGAAAAGGCCGTCCATAGAGGCCACGGGGCGGGCGCCCATCGCGAGTATGTCACGTATTATGCCGCCGACGCCGGTGGCCGCGCCCTGATACGGGGCCACGGCGGACGGGTGATTGTGGCTCTCCGCCTTGAACGCCAGGCCCCACCCGGAACCGCAGTCGACCACGCCGGCATTCTCCCCCTGTCCCTGCACGACATGGCGTCCGGACTTCGGGAAGCTCTCCAGCAGCTTGCGGGTCGATTTATAACTGCAGTGTTCCGACCACATCACGCCGATAAGGGAAGTCTCCAGGTCGTTAGGCTCTCTCCCCAGAAGCTCCAAGATTTTTTCGTATTCTTTGTCGGAAATGCCCGCTGACTTGTAATCCATCTGAATCACTTACCCTCCCAAGCGCCGAAGTGCTCCCCGAGCGACCGCCAGACGCCCTTGCCGTCCATCCCCCAGATGAGGCCCTGCACCGTGGCCCGCTCCGGGTGTGGCATGAGGCCGAGCACGTTCCCGCGGTCGTTTATGATGCCGGCGATCCCACGCAGCGACCCGTTCGGGGAGTAATCCTCCCCGGCCTCCCCGCTTTCCTGGTCTGCGTAGCGGAACACCACCCTGCCGCTCCGTTCGAGCCGGTCGAGTTCATCGTCAGGGAGATAGTAAAGGCCTTCGTGGTGCGCTATCGGGAACTGGACGATCTCGCGGCCGGCGAAAGAGCAGGTGAACGGGGTATCGGCGTTCTCCACCCTCAGATACGACGGGCGGCAGATGAAGCGGAGCGAGGCGTTTGGAAGCAATGCCCCAGGAAGGAGGCCCGCTTCCGTCAATATCTGAAATCCGTTGCATATCCCCAGCACGAGGCCACCTTCCTCCGCATGGGCGCGCACGGCGTCCATGATGCGCGACTTCGCCGCCAGGGCGCCGCTTCGGAGATAGTCCCCGTAAGCAAAGCCCCCGGGAAGGACGACCAGATCCGGCCTGTGAGGGAACGCGGCCTCGTCGTGCCACACCATGTCGACCGGCCCGGTCTCCATGTACAGAAGGGCTTTTTCTACGTCCCTGTCGCAGTTGCTGCCCGGGAATACGACGACCGAACTCCTCACGGCCTCTCCTCCACCGCGAAGGTGTACGATTCCACCAGGTCGTTCACGAGGAGATCCTCCGCGACAGTCCTCACTTTCAGTCCGGCATCCGCCTCGTCTGCGGCCTCGACCGCGACGCGGATGAACTTGCCGACTCTCACCTCCAGAACGGCGTCGTATCCGTGGGCGGCCAGAGTCTTCTCCACGGCTTTGCCCTGAATATCCAGCACCCCGTCCTTGGGGAGAATGGTGATATCAGCGCGATACGTTTTCATGCGGGTCAGCCTCCCAGACAATTTTTTCTAAAGAACCGCTTGCCGGATCACTCAAACGAAACCCTGCGGTTTTGGAGCGTGAATCGCCTTGGCGGAGATCAATCTTACGGATATTATCTGGCACATAATATTAATTGTCAAATTTTTAGGGGTATTTTCGCAATCTGTTTTCTTTAATGTCAATAAAAAGAAGGACAGGCCCCTCAAAAAGAGTCCCTGTCCTCCGTCATGTCGGAAGCACCGCAAATCTAAACCTACGGGTTCGGTCCCTGCCTTATCTCAAGAGCCTGGTTCCCGCACCAGGCGTGGTAAGACGAGTCGTAGTTGCGGGCGTTCTTATACCCCGCGAGGCGGAAAACCATCGTCATGAACGCGGAGCGGACGCCGGCCGTGTCGTAGAGGACGATCTCTCTGTCCTTGTCGCCGAACCCGGCCTGACTGAAGAGCGCCTCCAGCTCGGCTACAGGCTTAAGCGTGTAATCGGCGGTGAAAACCTCGCCCATGTCGATGTTCACTGCGCCAGGGATGTGGCCGGGGCGCAGCTCCCCGAACGGACGGATCTCGCCGGTGTACTCTTTCGAGCCGCGGACGTCGACGATGCCGACAGCCGCGTTGTTCACGTTCTCAGCCAGCCACTCAGTCGTGGCGATGTACGACGGGTCTGTATTGGCGTTCGGGTACTTGACGGCCTTGTTCGTCGTCGTCGTATTGGAGGTCTTGCCGCCAGCCGCGCGCCAGACCGTGAAGCCGCCGTCGAGCATCCTCGCGTTCTTCATCCCCGTCATGCGCAGGATCCACACGACCCAGCCCGCGTTGCCCCAGTCGCCGCCGTCCCCGTAGACGACGACATCTTTCTTGCCGTCGATGCCGAGCGCGCCGATCCTCTGCGCCAGCGCCGCCGCGTCAGGCACGTCGCCCCACTTGGGGTCGCCGGCCTTGCCGGCCATGCTCGCGAAGTAAGTCCACCCGGCGTTGACAGATCCGGGGAGATGCCCCTGCTGCCCCTTGTACAGCGACTGATCGCGCGCGTCGATCAAAATGACCTTGTCCAGGTTGGCCTTGAGCCAGTCGGCCGTCACAAACAGCGACTGAAAGGTCTCAGCCCCGCCCGCCGGCGCCTGGTCAGCCGCAAAGGCGCTGCCTGCGAACAACGCTGCGGCGCACACCGCCAAGATAGCCCCACACAATATTTTGCTTGTCCTCTTCTTCATCATCCATGCTCCTTGCTTTGAATTTTTGCCCTGCCGCCACGCGCCTGCAATTCGTGCGAGACGGCACTAAAATTAAAAGTACCAGATGAATGACGTATTCTCACTCAGTAAAACTACTTAATTAGCTACGCTCGTCAACACACAGAGGACGGTCACTCCGATATGGGACGCGTGACATATCCAGGGTATGGCTCATTTAAAGCCGGGCTGCCTTTTATTCAGGAATGCGTCCATGCCCTCCCGCTGGTCGTCCTCAGAGAAACACATCCCAAAAATTTCCGCCTCGAAACGGAACGCCGACTCGTCATCCATATTGAGGCCGTTATCGATAGCTTCCTTGGCTGCGAGAACGGCAGAAAAGCTCTTTGAAATTATTTTCCCCGCTAGCGCCCTGGACGCTTGCATCAGCTCGGCAGGCTCGCAGACCTGATTGACGAGGCCGATGCGCAGCGCTTCCGCCGCGTCGATCATCTCGCCGGTGAAGATCATTTGTTTGGCATACCCCTTCCCGACGAGGCGCGGCAGGCGCTGACTGCCTCCAAAACCAGGCGCTATACCAAGACCGACTTCCAGTTGCCCGAACTTCGCGTTGCTGGAAGCCAGACGGATGTCGCAAGCCATCGCAAGCTCGCACCCGCCTCCCAGCGCGTATCCGTTGACCGCGGCTATCACGACATGACGGCCTCGTTCGATCTCGGAAAACGTAGTCTGCCCCAGCCGTGCCAGTTCTCTCGCGCGCGCCGCGCTCAAATCTTTCATCTCTCTGATATCCGCGCCGGCGACAAATGACTTTTCGCCGCTTCCGGTCAAGATCACCACCCGTGTCTCCTGGGGTAAATTACCGAACGACTCCCTCAGCTCAGTTAGCGCCGCAATATTCAAAGCGTTAAGGGCTTGGGGCCTGTTGATCGTAATCTCGCTTACGGCGCCGTCGTTTCTGACTATGATGTTTTCCATATCGCTCATCCCCTCTGTAAAATTAACGCGGCCATCGCCGCAACGCAGCACTGTTTCGTTCGAACCCTTCCCAATCTACCCAAAACTTCCCTTTCGGATTTTTTTTCATTATAATACGGCTTTCTCATTAAATCTATGCCGACGGGCGGGCTCAATCAGGTCGGGCAACGCATCTATCACTTGGCCTATGAGGGCGTCGGCGTCGGCAAATAGCAGCTTTTTCATGGCGTTTCTCTCCTCGTGTAAAATAGCGGTTTATAGCCAGCTGCATAATCATGCACTAGAAAAAAGCGCCTAGCGCCTGTGACGGACAACCAAAAATTTGCACAGGAAAGAACCGGCGGCTCTAAAGTAAAGGCGATAATAAAAATTAGGGTTGACAAGGTCAGGGTGTTGTCGTAAAAATATAGTCAAAAGCTGTCTGGAGAGTATAATGTGACTCTCATTGCCTAAAAACCTTGCGATCAACGTTCGCAAGGCTATTGCCGAGAGCCGGTTACTCCTGTTTTTGACTGTCACCAAAGTAAAAAACCTAAAATCAGAAGAGTTTAAAAAACTATCGCGTCAGGTTTAACACCTGCGCGTCCGAAATTGCCCGGAGCGCACTTTCGCCTTGTCCGGTGACGAAATCGCGGAACACTTCTTCCAGAGTGGCGAATTCTTTAAACTCATACTTCTTGAACATCTCGTAGCCGTCGCCGCCGGAGTACAGGAAATCATTGATCGCAAGGACATATCTTTTCTCGTCCTCGAGCGCTTTTCCGTTGATTTTCACCGAATCTGCGGCCAAAGCGTCCGTAGCCGAGCCGTCAGGGCCCGTGAGAACCGTTTTCTTCGCCGTGACCTCCATTCCCCAGAACTGTGGGAATGCCCCTGAACCAGGCTGGCCGAGGCCGTGATTGAGCGCCGATATCAGATCCTTTCCCGTTACCTCGATTAAGTAGATATAGTTGCCGTATGGCAAAACGGAGAGAAGCTCGCCCTTCGTCACGTCTCCGGACGAGATGGAATCGCGTATCGAACCGCTGTTCAGCAATGCCGCGTCCGCACCCGTCGCTTCCACTAGAGACGCGCATATAACGCGGCCGAGGTCCGTGCTGGAGCTTCTTGTTTTTTCTCTCGATCCGTCGAGATCGAACGGCAGATTCATGACGGCCTGCCCGAGTTCTTCTTCCAGTTCAGATTTGAGAACGCCCAATGCCTCGCGCATCGCGGGGTCAGGATCAATGTCCGAGAGGGAGGAAGCAGGTAATAATTGAGATGACAGCACAAAACCGCCGCCTTTTTTACGGTCAACGTTTACACGCCCGAGGTTTTGAAAATAAGCGCCGGAACTGACGACGAGCGTCTCATGCCCGTCGCGGCCCTTCACCCTGATCCCCGCCTCGCTGTGACTGTGACCGTCGACAATGAGGTCAATGCCGGAAACTTCCTCCGCTATGGTCTGTGACATGGGGTTACAATAAGATTCGCTTCCGATGTGCGTCACGGCAACGATAAAATCGGTGCCTTCGTCTTTCAGGAGTTTTACCATCTTCTTAGCTGACGCGACGGGATCGATGAATCGCAGGCCGGCGACATTGCGCGGGTCGGTGCTCGTAGTGGTCTCCGGCGTCGAAA
>JAISFV010000169.1 GCA_031263445.1 Synergistaceae bacterium
CGCCGGCAGTGCCCCGCCCACAGCAGATCACCCCGGACTGCGTGCATCATCCCCTACCCGCCTCTCTTCAGATCTCAGCCCTCCTCCGGCAGCGATGGTCCCCGGCGCCGGTACGCCGCCCGAGCTCTCCAATGGCGCTGAAGAATCCCCGGCGGAGGAATTCACCTCCGCTTTTCAGGAGTCTCCCGCTCGAACGTGTCAGGAGCGCCCGTCGTCCCCCGGAGCGCCGTATTCAGGCGGCCTCGCCGGCATTGTCCCGCCCTGTGCCGATTCCCCCGGCCTCGCGGCAGCCTCGGATATCACGGAGGCTATATCGGGCAGATCGCTTCCGGCAGCGATGGTCCCCGGCGCCGGTACGCCGCCCGGCGCGGCGCGAGATTGTCCTGAACCATCGCGGCCCGCCGCCATTCCTACGGACGCATCAGTCCGCGAGCTGTCCATGCCTGCGTCTGACCCAGAAATTCTCGAAGCTATATTCGACAGCTCTCCGGGAACTCCCTCCGGCATTGCGCCGCCGCTCACACGAGCGCTTGAATCGGATGAGGCCGGACCGGGCGATACATTTGGCGCCTCATACCGCAAACTGCCTCCCGATGCTGAATCAGTTGCCTCCCCAGTCTGAAAACCGCCGACCTCCAGCCCTACGCCGGATGATCCAGTTCTTGAAAAGGAATCCGAGGCCATCGATATTTCGCCGGTTTGTTCGGCAAATGACGAATGCTCGGGGGAAGAGCGGTTTTCCCCGATTGCGATCATATCATCCGACCGTCCTGAGTAAACGTCGCGCAAACCCACTCCGGATTGATAGGGCGAGGTGGCCGCGAGCATCGGAAGGCTGCTCTGAAACCACGCGTTTGCGACCAGCGACGCCGCAAACGACGGTATATTTTTGACCGCGAGAAACGTGAGCACGGATAGTCCCGCTAAGTTGAAGGCGTGGATGAAAAAACCGTCGCTGCCTACGGTGTCGATGTTCGATATAGCCGTGTTGATGTTGATCATCATGGACATTACGATGCCGAGCACAATTTGAAGAGTGGTCAGCTTCAGCGCGATGGAGATGAGCACCCTTACGTAGTTTTCGGTGAATTTTTTCGACCACAGAGAGCCCCCCATACCGAGAAATATCACTCCGAAAGGGACAGCCACGTAGAATTCAAGCAGATAAACGGTGGCGAATGCTGCCGAAAATGCCAGAGCGGCGAGCGACATAGCGTACGGGACGACCGCCCACACCGCGCTGTGAACTCCCAGCTTGAACGCGGCAACAGTCAATTTATAAACTATCTCGATACCCGTCGAGAACAAGGATGCGGGGCTGATGCTGGCAAATCCCGTCGCCGTGCCGGCCATATTCCTCAAACCGATGACTATCCATTGCCCCAGGTCTTTTTCCTGGGTGAGCAGCCAGTAAAAAAAACCGATGAACAGCATCTCTCTGACGAGCGCTCCAAAAAAGGATTGAATCGAAAAATCGCCCCGAAACAGAAGATTTATACCGGCCCAAACCAACTGTATCGTAGCCAGCGTAAAGAACATGATGCTCGAGCCCGTAATGAAGGCTTTTCTCAGCTTGTCCATACTGCCGCCGATATTGGTTATAAAATAATCCACGGCGGCGGAACCATCGGCTGTGGACGGCGCCGCGGCGGACGAGGGCTCAACGGCGGCAGTCAGAGACAAGACCGCGGCCAGCGCGAAAACCGTCAGTATTGTCCGGGCGTACTCGGATTTTTCCATATCATTATCCCTAGTTCAAACGCCGATTCGTCGTCAGCGTACGACTGTATCTCTATGAGCGCGTCGTCCGTCAGCGCGTCGAGCTGGCGCTGGGCGTCGAGCCTTGCCCTCACTATTTGCGTATTCATGAAGTCCGACGCTTGGCTGCCTGCCTGCATGACTTTACGGTATCCTTTAGCGCCCAATGAAACGTCGTTGAGCCTTTGTATTTCATTCTGATAGGCCAGTATCCTCTTCGCTTCGCTGTTGTTTGCCTCAATTGCCGCATATGACCGGTTTCGCCATCCTTTGTCCAAGATCAATCCGGAGGCGCCGAAATCAACATAACCGGGCTCCGCGGCGCTCCTGTATGCTGGATATTGGCTGTCGTACATCTCCCGGCTGAGGTTTTCGGCAAACGTCAGGGCGCCGGAATCTCTCAGCCACCGATATATTTCGGAGACATCCGTGCCGAGATCAATAAATATAATTTCAGAACCGGAGAGAGGCTCATGGTCGTTCTCGTAATCCTCTTTCTCCCGTTCGGAGGCTTTCTGCTCATCGTCGAGTTCCTGCCAAGTGAGGATCAGCGACGTCAGCTTCGCGACGCCGATCCCGCCCTCCGCCATCAAAATCAGTTTGCCGGTGTAACTGCCCGCCGATGCGGCGGAGGGGAATATAAAAACCACGGATAAGAGCGACGCTATCAGCGTCCGGACTGAACGGCGCAGCCACATCAATATCCCCCCCCGGCGCTCTGCGTCTTCCAATTATTCACAGCCTGCGTAAAAGCGGACTTCTCGTCGGTTTTCTCCTGGCGCGCGAGGAGCGCGGCGCGTTTCCGCAGTTCAATCTGCCTCGCTATGGACAACCTGGCCTCGGCGAGTTCCTGATTCGTGTAGTTAATCGTCTGGTTCTCGGCCTGCAGTATCTGGCGATAATATTCCGTCTCGTACGACGCCTCCTGCAGCTCGTGTATTTCACCGGACTGGGCGTCCAAAACCAGCTTCAAGCCGTCATTGTTCGCCGCGAGCGCCCCGTACGCGTAATTCTGCCAATCGTCCGCCCTTTTTTTGAAATCCGAGGCGAAATCTATCGAGCCGCCCCTGGGGGTTTCCCACTGCCCCGGGTTTTGCGCGTCAAATTTTTCGCGCGACAGATCGGCTGCGAAGGAGAGCGCCCCTGATTTTGACAAGCCGTCGATCATCCGGCTCATACTGTCCGTGCGGCTCTCCCATACGACATCTTCCAGAACCTCGTGATCATGTTCGTAATTTTCTTCGTTCCGTTTGTTCCTAGCCCTCTCCAGCGCGAGACCTTTTGCCTCCGTCGCCACTGTCTCCGCCTCCGTCTCGAGAGTGGCGAAACTCGCTGCTAGCAAGGCGTATTCCGCGACCTCTATGATGGCAATCCACATCGCTATTTCAGAGGCTTCCTCGACTAGCTGCCCGGCGGCGGCGGCGCGGGGGAAAAAACACTGCGTGAGCATGACGGCCGATAAAAGGACACTCAATAATTTGGGACCTTGTTTTATGCTCACCGCGGCGCCCCCTTCAATAATTTGTGCCGTAACTCTGCGATTTCCAATCCCGCACCGCCTGCCTAAACGCCGCGTGCCTGTCCGTGCGTTCCTGCAGCTCGTTTAGGGCAAACTTCGTCTCCGCCTCTATCTGGCGTCCGATATCCACGCGGAGACGGGATACGATTTGATTCGTGTGATTGCGCGTCTGCGCCCCGGCCTGGAGCATCTGAAGATAACCCACCTTGCTCTCGCCGCTCATTATGGACGCGTCGTTCTGTCTTTTTATGACGCTCTGCGCATCCAGCACGCTTTGTGACTCGGCGTTGTTTGCTATCGCGACCCCCAGAGAGTAACTTCTGAAATCGTTGGCCCTGAGGCGATAGGCGGCGGCGAAATCAATGTAATTGCCTGGAGCCGGCAGTCTGTATCCCGGATTTTGCGCGTCGAATTTCTCGCGGGAAATGTCAGCGGCAAAAGAGAGCGCCCCGCTGGATTCCAGCGCTGTGTATATTTTCTCCAGACCGGCCGTCTGATCCGACCATATTTTATATTGCGGCGCCAGAGGCGTGTGATCGCGTTTGTAGTTTTCTTGATTCAGTTGATCCGACTCGTATTCCATATTATACAGTTCTTTGGTTTTATCCGTGATCTGCCTGTCGTAAGAATACGCGGTCCACTCCAGGGCGACAAGGGTGAGCATCTCTGGTCCCAGAACGCGAAGCTGATCGAGCATACTGCCCGATTCCGCCGGGGGCGGGCAAAGGCAGTTATCGAAAATCAGTACCATAATCGCCAGCAGTGAAAGCGCCCTTTTTTTCATCAGTAATTCCTGCCCAGGCTTTGAGTTTTCCAGGTCCGCACGGCGCCCTCAAATGCGGCCATTTCGCCGTCCCGTTCCTGCTGTTCGTTCAGCGCGTATTTCGTCTCGGCGTCCAGATGTCTCTGGATGTCGCTCCTCAGCCTCGTAAATTCCTGGTTCACGAACGTCGATATCTGATCTCCGGCCTGCATTGCCTCACGATAGTATCTGGCGCCATACGAGATATCCCTCAGCTCGGCGATCACGTCCGTCCGCTCCGCGATGCCCTCCGCCTCATGTCCGTTGGCTTCGAGGACGCCCTTTATATATTCCTGCCAGGCTTCAACCCTGGCCTTGTATTTCTCCGGGAAATCGGCGCTGGCTGGGATCTCGGACCCGTATTCAGGGTTTTGTTCGAGGAATCTCCGCTCGACATCGGACGCGCTCGCGTACGACATAGCGCCGGAAGCGTTCAAAATCGCATAAACAGACCTTATGTTCGGCGATACGTCCTCCCATACGGTCTCCCCGGGTTCCAGCGGTTCGTGGTCTTTTTCGTAGTTTTCATCGTCCCGCTCGTCCATCTCCTCTTTCACAGCTATCGTATCCTCTATCTTTTCCAAAATCTGAGAGATCAGCGCGATGTCCGTCGACTCCTCCAGAATCATCGAGCTGACAGCCGCAATCCTTTTTTTGAGGTTGGTGTAATTCCCGGCGAAAGAACACCCGGGAAGCAGGACCGGCTCCAAAAAAAGCGCAATCAGCAAGCATCGCGTGACGCTTTTCGCTATTTTACGCTTAGTGAGCGCTCGCATCGTCAATATTGCCCGCCCGCGCTCTGGGGCTTCCAGCCGATCGCGCGCTCAAACGCGGCCATCCGCACGGTCCTCTTCCGCTGCCTTTCGGCGGAGATCATGGCCCTGGCCTCGATCTGCCTCGTCATGTCGGCCCTGAGGTTAAGTATCTCCTGTCCCGCGAAAGCATATATCTGATTGCGCGCCTGCATGACCTGCAGGTAGCCCTCCGCGGAGAGCGACGAGTCGTTCAGCCTTTTGAGCAAGCCCGCCAGCCCGTCTTTTATCTCCGCGGTCTCGCTGTTTCCGGCGCCAAACGATCCATACGCGTAATTCCGTCTCTCTGTCATCAGGTCTTTGAAGTTGGCGGAGAAATCGGAGATATGCGCGTCGTATCCCGGGTAAAGCTCCGCGTAACGCCTCTCGAAATCGGCCTCGGCCGCGTATGTCAGGGCGTCCGCCGCCGAAAGCGCTTCGTACAGCTGGTCAATTTTAGCTGGCAGGTCGTACATGACCTTGTCATTCAAGGCGGCGTGGTCTTTGCTGTAATTGCGTATATCCTCCTCGTTATCGTCGACGGCGAGATCGTAAAGGCCCTTCTTTTTATCGTATGTCATTCCGTCTATGACGACTATAAGTCCTTTTATAACAGCTTCGGCTGTCTCTATTGAAGCCGCATCCCCCGCGCCCTCCTCCACGGCGTGCTCGATACTGTGTTTGAGGCCGTCTATCGCCGCCTGCTGCGCCGGGTCAGGGACTTGGCCGGCGTTAGAATAGGCCTGATTGAGCTGGTCGACCAGATGGCTTATTTCCGAAGCCTCCGGAAATAACCCCCCGGCGCCGGCAGTGCCGGCGCAATACGCGGACGACATCATAACGTAACAACACAGGCATATGAGAGAAACATTTTTTTTGTTCCCGCCTACGGTCACGCCGATTCTCCGAAGAGCGTCTTATATCCGCCCATCCAGCCTTCGGCGGCATGGTCGAGTCCTCGCTCGCGCAGCCAGTAGTACGGCCAGGTTTCGCCGTATTGCGCGCGCATCGACGTGATGCGCGCGATATCCTCCTTCGAACCGGCGCCGAGGAAACTCAGCGCCACAGGTCCGAGGCCGAGTTCGAACAATTTCCTGCCCACTGGGCTCGTCATATAATAATGCCTCTTGCGCACCGCGGTCGCTATAAGCTGTATTTGCTTGTCGTTCAGCCCAAATATCCGCTTGTAAAGCTCGGCGGATTGTTCGCTCCTCGCGTCAGGGTTGGGCAGGAATATCTTCGTAGGGCACGATTCAACAATTGCGCTGGTGATAGGACTCTCGGCAATATCCGACACGTTCTGCGTCGCCAATATCACGGCGCAGTTCGATTTTCTGAAAACTTTCAGCCACTCCTTTATCTTGCCGGCAAATACGGGGTTGCTCAGCGCGAGCCACGCCTCGTCAATCACGAGCAGCGAAGGGCGGCCTCTGAGGCGTTTTTCTATCTGACGGAAGAGGAACATGAGCACCGGCGCCACGATGTTCTTGCCGTACTGCATCAGTTCCTCGACCTCAAACGTCACGAGGCTTTTTGTGGCGATGTCGTTTTTAGTGCCATCCAGGAAATCCCCGGCCGCGCCTCCTCCTATCTGATAATAAGAGAGCAAGGCCCTTACGGTGCCCGACTGGACGGTGCTGATAAAAGATGTCATGGATCTGTCGCCGGCGCCGCCGGACGTCGAATTCCCCAGCGTTGTGACGGCATCCCGCACCAAACCGCGATCGGCGACGCTGACGGCGTCCGTCTTGTTGTCCTGGAGTTGCAGATCTATGAGTGAATTGACGAACTCGTACGCCCAGCCTCTGTCCTCCTCGGAATCAAGTTCGGACAGCGGGCAGAACCCACCGTTCTCGGCCGCCGCGCCGACGTTGTAATGGACGGCGTCATTGCAGGCGGCGGTCAGCGCGTACATTGAATATCCCTTGTCGAATACGAACACCTGCGAACCCTTGTACCTCTCGAA
>JAISFV010000144.1 GCA_031263445.1 Synergistaceae bacterium
GGATTCCAGTGGCGGCGGGTGCGACGCGGGCTTCGGCCTCTTCGGTTTGCTCGCTGCGACCGGCGCTGTGACGCTCCTCCGCAAGAAGGGTTAACCACTAATCACTGACCACTAGTCACTAGCCACAGAACGAGAGGGGCCGCGAGCGGCCCCTCTCGTCTTGCTTTATAGAAGGTTATATATAAGATATGTCACTCCCTTTTTTGACAGGACGCACGAAAATCTCATGTGAGCTATATTGTTATCTTATACCCTTTAGGGGACATTCTCCATGAACATCGAACGCTATCGGAATTTTTTGCAGGTCGTCGAAGCCAGTTCCATTTCGGAGGACACCGTAATCCTCCGCATTTTTTTGAAACAGCTTGACAGTCATATTCTCAAAATCTCCGGTCTGTGTTAATCTGCTGGAGGCTAAGGGATGGGGCATGGGTATAAACGCGGACGACGCTGAGGAGGTTTGTCTTTTCCGATGATCGATAGTTTTGCCGGTTTTTTGCACTGGGGCGCGGCGTCCTTCCACCAGTTAATAGAGTGGCTGGTCGAGGTGGTGGGGGCGTTGGGGTACCCGGGCGTCATCGCGCTGATGTTCCTGGAGTCGTCCTTTTTCCCGTTCCCTAGCGAGGTCGTGATCCCGCCAGCTGGATACCTGGCCAGCAGGGGGCAGATGAACCTCCTCATCGTCATCGTCTGCGGGGTTATAGGGAGCATGTTGGGGGCTTTGTTCAATTATTACATAGCTGTAAAGTGGGGCAGGAAGTTCTTCGACCGCTTCGGAAAGTACTTTTTCGTCTCGCCGGAGGCACTCGACCGCGCGGAGGCTTTTTTTGCGAAGCACGGCCACATCAGCACGTTCACGGCGCGCCTCCTGCCTGTGATACGGCAGTACGTGTCCCTCCCGGCCGGCCTAGCGCGGATGGACATGTTCAAATTCTGTCTCTACACCGCCCTCGGCAGCGGGATCTGGGTAGTGACGCTGGCGCTCGTCGGTTACTGGGTCGGCGCCGGAGGGGACGACGTCCAGGCCGTGCTTCACAGGGTCACCGTCGTGCTCGTGATCTGCTGCGTCCTGCTTGTCGCCCTTTACGTGGCCTGTGTCAGGAAAAAACGCGGGCGCATTTAGCGCGGCGGCGCGGCAGGGGCTTCTGCTCCTCGCGTCCTGCGCCGTTTTTTTTGCTTTTTCGGCGGCGCTCATGACGGCGCGGGCGTCGGCGGCGCTCAAGGCAGGGCCTCCCGCTGAAAGTGGCGTATATCACGCCGCACACCCTGACTTCGGGCCGCTGGATGACAGGGTTACAGCGGAGAGCGTCCGGTCTTTTATCGAACTTTCCGGGAAGGGGATAGTCTGGGCCTTCGTCAGTTTCCACTGGGGCGACGATATACGGTTTCCCGTCGAGGCTTGCCGTGTGTTGCGCAAGGAGGGCGTCGTGCCTCTGGTCGGGATGATGCCGTGGAGCTTGCCCAGGCAGAACTCGGCCGAAAGCCGCTACACGATGGATCGGATCGCGTCCGGCGAGTTCGACGGCGCTCTCCGCCGCTGCGCCCTGGACGTTAAGGCGCTCGGGTTCCCTATAATGATGGAGTTCGGGCCGGAGGCGAACGGGTCGTGGTTCCCGTGGAACGGCGCATGGAACGGGCGGGGCGAGGACGGCTACGGCGAAAAAAACTGGCCGGACGGCCCGGAGCGGTTCAGGGACGCATACAGGCACGTCGTCGAAATTTTCCGCGAGTCGGGCGCGCTCGATGTCACATGGGTCTTCCATATCGCCTCGGACGGACGCCCGAAAGAGCTGTGGAACGCCGCGAGGTTCTACTACCCTGGGGACGAGTGGGTGGACTGGATCGGCGCCAGCGTCTACGGCCGGCTTCGCGGAGACGGGCCCGCAATCCCGTTCGTCAGGATAATGGACAAAGTTTACCCCGGCCTCGCCGCCCTGTCCCCTGCAAAGCCGATCGCCGTTCTGGAGACGGGCGTCTCCGAGTCAGCTTCGTGCGGTGAGAAGCCTGGCTGGATAACGGACGCGATGGAGTCTGCCGCCTCGGGGCGCTACCCGCGCTTGAGGGCAGTCTCCTGGTGGGACAAAAAACACCGCGAGGACGGCAGCCGCTCGACGCTGGAGATAGACAGCACCCCGCAGAGCCTCGCCGCATACCGCGAGAGCGTAAAAAATTTCGTGACGGAAATAACCTGGACGGAAGAGTGACGGGTTAAAAATTGCCGCAGGCGTAGCAGAGCCACGTTGAGGGCAATTTTTGCGGCTGATATGAAGAGAGCGGGCGGAGATGCCCCATTTCGGCAAAATAATTTGACTTGTCTTGACAATAACGCGATAGCCTGATAATCTTGTCCTGTCGAAAAGCCGTTTAGCACTCGTTATGCGTGAGTGCTAATAACGCTCCAATAACGGACGGAAGGAGGGGATGAGGATGCTGACCGAGCGCCAGTTGGAGGTGTTGCTCTCCGTGGTCTACGAGTTTATCGAAAGCGGCGAGCATGTCGGCTCGAGGACGCTTTCTAAGCGCTATCTGACTGGCAGGAGCGCCGCAACCATAAGGAACGAGATGGCCGACCTCGAGGAGATGGGATACCTCATGCAGCCTCATACCTCCGCCGGACGCGTCCCGACGACGCGGGCGTATCGGCTCTTTGTCGATACCGTCCTACAGCGCAGACGCGCGAAGGAGCAGGGCAACCGCGAGCTGCTTGACAACCTGAAGGCTCATCGGAACGGCGTCGAAGGCGCTCTGACGTTCGCTTCGGATCTCCTGACTCAGCTCTCGCACTACGTGGGGGTCGCTGCCGTTACCCAGCTCAAGCAGGCACGCCTCGCCAAGATAGACTTCATAAGGGTCGATACGTCGAACGTGCTGCTGCTCGTCATACTGGAGGGCGGTATCGTCCACCACAAGCTCGTCGGGATGCCGTATGACCTCTCTCAGGACACGCTCCAGGACATGGCCCGCAGGGTAAACACCCTGGCTGGACACGAATGGGGCGAGGTTAGGGTCATGCTGCAGAATTACATAATGGGTGAGCTGGGACGGTACGCCGAGTCGTGCCGCAAGGCCCTGGACGACCTGGACAAGCTCATGGCGGGGGAGCACACGACCCTCTTTACCGGGTCGCTGGCGAACCTCTTCAACATCCCCGATTTCCAGGACATCGGGCGCTTCCGGGCCCTCTTCTCGATCCTGGAGCAGGAAGGCGGGCTGGTAGACCTTCTGAGGAAGTGCGACACCACGGACGGCATCGGGGTGATGATCGGCGAGGAGAACGACCTGCCGGAGATGGAAAACTGCGCGGTCGTGCTTTCGTCGTCCAGCTCCGAGGGACAGAAGACGACGCTCGGGGTGATCGGCCCCAAGAGGATGAACTACGAAAAAGTGATATCTGTGCTGGATAAGGTCTTGCAGGAACTTATCGACAGCCCAGGCGAAAACGAAGGAGACTGATAGTCATGCCGGCTGGAAAGAACGCTCCGCGCACAGAGCGCAACGCTCAAGCCAAAGAGGCGCCGGAGCTGGAGAAAAAAACAGCGCCCGGCCCTGACGAGGCCGACTGCGCCGAGAACGGCGAGGAGGAACAGGGCAAGCTGAGGAAGCTCCTCGAAGAGGCGAGATCCGACGCGGAGGGCTATAGAGACGAAGCCGCCCGGGCGAAGGCCGATTTTTACAACTACAGGACCAGGGTAGAGCGGGATCGCGCCAGAGACAGGGCGCTCGCTGCGGAGGGCGCGGCGGACGCGCTCATCCCGGTGCTGGACAACCTGGACAGGACACTCCAGGCCGTGCCGGACAAGGAATCCCCGCTCTACAAGGGCGTGTCGATGGTTCAGCGGCAGTTCTTCGCGGCCCTTCAGAACCTAGGGCTGGAGGTCATAGGCACTGACGGCAGGTTCGACCCGTCGCTGCACGAGGCCGTCATGGTCGTAGACACGGAGGAAGCCTCGGATGACGGCAAGGTGCTGGAGGAGCTGCACAGGGGCTACAAACTCGGCGACAAGGTTCTCCGTGCCGCCCAGGTGAAGATAGGACGTAAAAAATGATTATGATTAATATGCTAGAAAACTCTCTGATATTTTGGAAGGAAGGTAATCTGAATGGCTAAAACAGCGGGAAAGGTAATAGGAATCGACCTCGGCACGACAAATAGCTGCGTCGCGGTCAAGGAAGGCGACAATATAACAGTAATCCCCAACGCGGAGGGTAACCGCACGACGCCGTCCGTAGTGGCTTTCACCAAGGAGGGCGAGCGCCTAGTGGGCCAGCTCGCCAAGCGCCAGGCGATAGTGAACACCGACAGGACCGTCATATCTATAAAGAGGAAGATGGGGACGGACTACAAGGTGAAGATAGACGAGAAGGGCTACAGTCCGCAGGAGATCTCCGCGATGATCCTTCAGAAGCTCAAGAGGGACGCCGAGGAATACCTCGGTACGCAGGTCTCGCAGGCCGTCATCACATGCCCGGCGTACTTCACGGACGCACAGAGGCAGGCCACTAAGGATGCCGGGACGATAGCAGGGCTGGAGGTACTCCGCGTAATAAACGAGCCTACGGCGGCATGTCTCGCCTATGGGGCGGACAAGGAGGGCGAGCACAAGATACTCGTCTTCGACTTGGGCGGCGGCACGTTCGACGTATCGATCCTCGATGTGGGGGACGGCGTGTTCGAGGTGCTGGCCACGTCGGGCGACAACATGCTGGGCGGCGACGACTGGGACAACCGGATCGTGGACTGGATGGCCGATGAGTTCAAGAAGAGCGACGGCGTGGATCTCAGGAAGGACAGGATGGCCGTACAGCGCCTGCGCGAGGCCGCCGAGAAGGCGAAGGTTGAGCTTTCGTCCATGGCCGAGACGACCATATCCCTGCCCTTCATCACGGCGGATCAGAACGGGCCGAGGCACTTGGAGCTGACGCTCACGAGGGCCAAGTTCGAGGATCTGACGCGCGACCTGCTGGACCGCGTAGTGAGACCGACGCAGTCCGCCCTCTCGGACGCCGGGCTGAAGGCGGCTGAGGTCGACAAGATACTCCTGGTCGGCGGCTCTACCCGTATGCCGATGGTTCAAAAGAAGGTACGCGACCTGCTGGGCAAGGATCCCACTAAGGGCATCAACCCCGACGAGTGTGTGGCTATCGGCGCTGCACTCCAGGGCGCTGTGCTGTCCGGCGAGCACAAGGACATAGTGCTGGTGGACGTGACGCCGCTTTCTCTCGGGCTGGAGACCATGGGCGGGGTGTTCACTAAGATAATCGACCGCAACACGGCGATCCCGGCCTCGCGCAGCCAGGTCTTCACGACGGCGGCGGACAACCAGCCGCAGGTCGAGGTCCATGTCCTCCAGGGCGAGCGCGCAATGGCGTCCGACAACGTGACGCTGGGCAAGTTCAATCTCGACGGGATCCCGCCGGCGCCCAGGGGCATACCACAGATAGAGGTGACGTTCGACATCGACGCGAACGGCATAGTCAACGTGACCGCCAAGGACAAGGGGACGGGCAAGGCGCAGCACATCACCATACAGTCGTCGCGCCTGTCCGAGTCTGACATAGACAAGATGCGCAGGGACGCGGAGAGCCACGAGGACGAGGACAAGCGCAAGAAGGAACTGATAGAGGCGCGCAACGAGGCCGACTCCTTCGTGTACAACGCCGAGAAGTCGCTCAAGGATCTGGGCGACAAGGTCACGGAGAGCGAGCGGGGCTCGGTGGAGGCAAAGATATCGGCGCTGCGCGAGGCTATAGCGTCCGACGATGTGGCGAGGATCAACTCGGCCAGGGAGGAACTCTCCACAGCCATGCACCCGATCGCTGAAAAGCTGTACGCGCAAGCGCAGCAGGCTTCGGCGCCGGACGCGGGCCAGCCGTCGTCCGACGGGGCCGCGCCCGACGGCGGCGGCACGACGGTAGACGCTGATTTCACGGAGTCCGGGGACAATTAAGAAAACTGAGAGGTGAGTGCCGTGGCAGCGCCGGGCAAGAAAGATTATTACGAAATCCTGGGAGTGCCTCGGAACGCTTCGCCGGACGACATTAAGAAGGCATACAGGAAGCTCGCGCGGAAGTATCACCCTGACGCGAACCAGGGCAACGCGGACGCCGAGAAGAAATTCAAGGAGATCAACGAGGCGCACGATGTACTGAGCGACGCCCAGAAGAAGGCGCAGTACGACCAGTTCGGTTTCGTCGGGGACGCCCCGCCCGGCGGCGGTTTCGGCGGCAGGGATCCGTTCGGCGGCATGGGCGGGGACATATTCGGCGACATCTTCGACAGCTTTTTCGGGGGGATGGGGCGGAGCCGCACGGCCCCCAACGCCCCCCGCAGGGGCTCCGATCTCGAGATGTCCATGAGGATCACGCTGGAGACGGCTTACAAGGGCGCTTCCCGCGAGGTCGAGGTGCCGCGCGAGGAGAACTGCTCCCGCTGCTCCGGCAGCGGAGCGGAGCCCGGCACACAGGCCGAGACCTGCTCGTCGTGCGGCGGGAGCGGCCAGGTGGAGCGCGTGACCGGCACTCCGTTCGGGCAGATGGTACAGGTCGTCCCGTGCGTCCAGTGCAGGGGCACCGGAAAGATCATAAAGACGCGCTGCACCGAGTGCGGCGGTCAGGGCAGGGTACGGCGCAACCGCAAGCTCGACGTAAAGATACCGCCCGGCGTCGATACCGGCACGAGGCTACGTATAAGCGGGGAGGGCGAGGGCGGCAAGAATGGCGGTCCGCCGGGCGACCTGTTCATATTGCTCGACGTGACGCCGGACAGCCGTTTTCAGCGCGACGGGGCTGACCTCCACGCCAAGGTGGACATTGCGATGCCGCAGGCCGCGCTGGGCGCGACCGTCTCCGTGCCGACGTTCGACGGGGCGGAGAAGCTGGAGATCCCCGCAGGCACACAGCCAGGCTCGGTGCTGCGGATAAAGAACCGCGGCATGCCCAGGCTCAGGGGTTCCGGCAAGGGCGATATGCACATACACATCCGCGTCAATGTGCCGAAGTCGCTCTCCGAGACGGCGAGGAAGCTGCTGACCGACCTAGCGGCCGAGATGAATGTCGAGGTCTCCGAAGACAAGGGGCTTTTCAGCAAGCTGCGCGATAAATTTTCCGGATAGTTTTTGACCGGTGATGATGTAAAATGGAGGGGAGGCGTGAGTCATGGTCTTCTCTCCATATTTTGTGTATTTTTCTCGGGAGGTGTCGCTGGATGGGAAACTACTGGTGGTATGTAACGGTTCTGGATCGCGGGAGCGTCCCCTCAGAGGAGTGCGAGGAAATTTTGTACTCAGCCGCAGAAATTTCCGGCAGCATCGGCACCGAGGTCCAGGAACTGCCGGACGGGGTCAGGATGCGCATTTACTATCGCGGCGACGAGGAACTGTCATTTTGGAGAAACCGTCTGCTGGCGGCCCTCGACCCGTGGCCTGGCATAAGGATCGAGGACATCGGCAAGGTTGAGAACCAGCCGTGGGCCGTCCAGAGCGAGGAAGCGTTCCCGCCGCTCGAGGTGGGGGACAGTCTGGTGGTCTTGGCACCGTGGCACAGGGACAAAGCGCCCTGCGGCAGGATCCCGCTTTACATCAACCCCGCAAGCGCCTTCGGCACCGGATACCATGAGAGTACGCAGGTCGTGCTACGTTTGATGGAGCGGTATTTCTCCGGCAGGTCGCTCCGGGGGGAGCGGGTGGGTGACGTGATCGACGTCGGCACTGGATCCGGCATACTGACTATAGCGGCGCTCAAACTCGGCGCGGAGCGGGCCGTCTCCCGCGACCTCGACCCGGCCGTGATAGGGGAGGCCAAGAACAACCTGGAGCTCAACGGCGTGGACATGGGCAAGGTCACGCTCGAAAGCGGCGACCTCCTCGAAGGCGTAGCGGGCGCGTTCGACCTGGTGCTGGCAAACATACTGGCTGATCCCCTCGTGCATATGCTGGGAGACGTGAGAAGGGTGATGAAGCCTGGGGCCCTGGCGATTTTTTCCGGCATGATCGAGAGGGAGAGAGACGGGTTCCTCGAAGCCCTCCGTGCCGCAGGGCTGGAAGCAGTCGACGAGCTCCAGGTGGAGGACTGGTGGGGTGTCTCTGCCGAAAATCAGGCTTGAGCGCTGCGAGAGGGTCGGCGACGGCCTGTGGCGGCTCGACCAGGGCCAGTATGCTCATCTGACTAAGTCGCTGCGCTCCTACGAGGGCGCGATGGTAGAGGGTCTACTCCCCGACGACGGCGGGGCCAAGATCAAGATGCGCCTCACGAAGACCGGAGGGGATGGCTTTCTCCGCGAGATATCGCCGGAGACGGCGGCGCGCCAGGGCATGAGCCTGTCGCTCGTCATCGGTCTCCTGAAGTCGGAGCAGTTCGACGCTGTCCTCCGCGCGGCCTCCGAGCTGGGGGTAAAGGCCGTCCACCCAGTGCTGTGCGAAAGGTCGGTGCCGAAGATTGCTCTGGCCGACCTGCCCAGGAAGATGGCGAGGTGGCAGAAGATACTGGACGAGGGGTCGAAGATATCCGGCTTCGCCTGTCCTGCGGTCATGGCCCCGCCGGCGGCCCTCGACGGCCTGGGCTGGCATACGATACCGGAGGCCAGATATGCCGCGATCCTCTCGCCAGAGGCGGCGGCCATTTCCTCGGTAGGGCCTCAGACGGAAGCCGCGTTCGCGGTCGGCCCTGAGGGTGACTGGACGCAGGGCGAGGCGGAATCGCTCATCCAAAGGCACTTCGTTCCAGTGAGCCTCGGTGCCGGGATCCTGCGCTCGTCCACCGCCGCGATAGTCGGGTGCGGCTGGTTTTGCCTGTCTTGCGCGGCCTAGCAGGGAAAACATTCTCCGTCCACGTCCTTGGGTGCAGGACTAATTTTTATGAGGCCGAGGCCCTGGCGTCCATGCTGGAGATCAAGGGGGCGTCGTTCCTCAAAGAATCGCCTAATCCTGCTGATATCGTGATAATACTCACCTGTTCCGTGACGTCCATAGCCGACGCCAAGACGAGAAAGCTCATCCGCCGGGCGCGCAGGGCCAACAAATCTGCCGTCATCGCCGCTTGCGGCTGTTCCGTCCAGCAGATCTCGCCCGAGGAGGCTGCGGAGTTAGGGGCCGATATCCTGATCGGCAGCCGGATGAAGCGCGCGTTGCCTGATATCCTGGAGGAGTGGTTCGCCCCTCTCGAAGGCCCGTCTGCGGTCTGCCGAGGCAGGGAAGTGATCGTGCTGCGTGACAGGGATATCGGGAAAAACAGGGAATGGGACGGCCTTTCACTCGATCGCCCGCGCTTGCGCGTGAGAGCTTTCGTCAAAGTGCAGGACGGCTGTGACAGGCGCTGCAGCTACTGCGTTGTACCATTTGTCCGAGGCGCTGAAGCCTCGCGCCCGTTGCCCGACGTCATACGCGAGGTGTCCGGGATCGTGGGGTCCGGGTGCGGAGAGGCTGTGCTCACTGGAGTCCACATAGGGGCTTATGACAGCGGCGGGACGGGCCTCGCCGGCCTCATCAGATCGCTTTCGGGGATAAAGGGCCTCCGCCGTCTGCGGATGGGCTCGCTCGAACCCTTCGCGGTAAACAGCGGTCTGCTTTGCGCGCTCAAAGACTCCCCCGTCTTCTGCCCTCACCTCCACCTGCCCGTGCAGAGCGGGGATGACGAGGTTCTGGCCAGGATGAGGCGCGGCTATGGCGCGGACTGGCTCAGGGGTATGATCGGCATGGTCCGCGAGGCGCTGGGGGACGACGTCCACATCTCCACGGATCTGATAGTCGGCTTCCCTGGCGAGACGGACGGCGCTTTTGAGCGGAGCCTCAGAATGCTCGAGGAGCTGGGCTTTGGCAGGGTCCACGTATTTCCGTTCTCTCCGCGGGAGGGGACGGACGCCGCCGCGATGGACGGCAGGGTGAGGCCGGAGCTGATAAAGGAAAGGGTTGCCCGCGCCGTGGATCTGTCGGGGCGCCTGTTGTCGCGCTTCGCGTCCCGCCGCATAGGCATGGAGGAGGAGATCTTCTGCGAATCCTCCGAGGCGTTCGTGCCGCGTCCGCATGGAGAGCCGCGCGAGACGGACGGCGGCGGCGCTTTGTCGCTGGTCTCCGGCTGGACGCGCCGTTACCTGAAGGCATACACACTGTCGCCAGGCCATGATTTTGAGGGCAGTGAAATTGCCATTTCACCTAAATCCGAAATAGGCGGTATACTTTTAGGGGACGGGATAGCTCGCGAGGACATCCGCGTTCTTTCAGGCGAGCAAAATTTGGCGTTTTGACGTTTGAAGGGGTTCTGCCTTGAGGGATGACATCGTTATCGGAATAGACCTGGGGACGAGGTACGCCCAGTTGGCGGCTGATCTGCCCGGGCGGGGCGTGACGCTCATACCGAACAGGTGGGGCGAGGCGCGGACCCCTTCTATAGTCGCGGTGTCCAGCGACGGGCTGCTGGCCGGCGAGGACGCCGCCAGGCTCGCGGCCAGGGATCCGCAGGTTGCGTGGTGGGACATGAAGCGCCATCTCGGCACTGACTGGGTCGCCCGTCTGGGCGGGAGGACCTACACGCCCGAGGAACTTCTCGTCCCGATACTCTCTCTGCTCCGCGAGGACGCGGAGGCGTATCTCAAGGCGTTCGTCACGTCGTGCGTCCTGGCCGCCCCCGCCCACTTCAGTTTCCCGGAGCGCGGCGCGCTGGCGCGCGCGGCACAGAGCGCAGGGTTCGAGAGGATCAGGATAGTGAACGAGCCGACTGCCGCCGCTCTCTCCATCGGCATGGACGGTCTGTTTTTGATCATCGACTTTGGCGCTGGTACGCTCGACCTCTCCCTCGTGGAGGGCGATCACGGCGTGTTTCAGGTGATAGATAGCAAGGGCAGGAAGGACATCGGGGGCTATGACCTCGACCGGCTCCTTGCGGACTGGATGTGCCGGAGGACGGGGATGCCGTTTTCCAGGGCGGAGGATCCCAGGGGCTCGCTCATGATGAGGGAGGCTGAAGCGGTAAAGATTGCCCTGAGCTCGGCCGGGTGCGTCACATGGCGCGTCCCTTCCGGCCTTTTCTCCAAAGGCAGGTCGATAGAGATATCGCGGCATGATTTTGAGGCGCTGATACGGCCTGTGATCGACGAGGTGACGGGCATGGTCTCGCGGATGTGGAAGAAGCACAAGCCGCAAAAACTGCTGGTAGTGGGCGGCAGCGGACGGATACCGTTGCTCCGCTCCTCCCTGGCCGCGAAGGTCAGGGAGCCTGAGCGCCTACGCTCGTCGCCGGAGGACGCGGTCGTTACCGGCACGGCGCTTTACGCAAACCAGGGGAGCGAACGGCTTCTGATCGACGTGCTGAGCCGGAGCCTCGGCGTGATGAACGTGGACGGCGGGGTCGTCCAGATACTGGACAGGGGGACGCCCCTCCCGGCGGAGGCGAAGAGGGGTTTCACCGCCTACGGCAACGGCAGCCTTGAGATAACGATAGTGCAGGGTGAAGGGAAGGTCAAAAACCTCAACAGGGTTTTGCAGACCATATACGTCGAAAACGTGAAGGACGGTGAGGTCGTGGACATCTTCTTCCGTGTCGATGGCGGTGGCCTCCTCCACGTTGAGGTGAAGAGGAAGAAAAAGACCAGCAGGAAGACGATATCCCTAGAGTCGGACGAAACAGGCACCGCCCCCTGCGACATCCTGACGGAGCTGCGCGTGAGGGAGGACCGCCTCGCGAAGCTCTCCATCGCGTTCCCTGACAACTTCCAGCAGCGCCTGGCAACCGTGATGGCTGAGGCGCGGTCGCTCAGGAACGAGGACAGCGCGCTGCAGTGGCAGGCGCTCGAAGTGGTAGACAGGATGGTCGCGGAGATAGAGCAGGTGGTCTCCCCATGAACAACTTTAAAGTCCTGGGCCTCGCCACCGACGCGAGCTGGGACGAAGTGAAGTCGGCGTTCAGACGCCTCGCCCGGAAGTATCACCCGGATGTCGCCGGGCCGGAGGGGACGAGGAAGTTCTCCGAGATAACGGAGGCCTATATGACCCTGAAGGAAACAATAGCGGGGGGGCCTTCCGGCAGACGGGCGGCACGTGAGCGCTCCGAGCGCGACCAGCGGCAGCCTCAGCAGGCCGCGCCCTACGAGAAGGGCGAATCTATATTCAAGTCCTTTTGGAACAAGCTCTTCGGCGGCACTAAGGCGGGGAGTCACGAGAGCGAGCCGTTCGACTGCGACCTGCCGCCTGTCAGGCTGCGTTTCGTCGGCAGCGTCATATCGAGGGCCGAGTCCGACATGCGGACGATATTGTCACGGTGCGGGGAGATAAAGGCCCGGGGCAGGACGGAGGCCATCCTGCGGAGACTCAGGAGCGGACACCCGGGCGTCGTGATGCTCGCGTTGCGGAGCATATCCGGCAGGGAGGCCACGAACGACATGAGGCGGGCCGTCATCGATCACTTCGCCAGGCACACGCCGTCCTCGGAGATACTGGAGAGCCTGCTGTCGCTCTTCTCCGCGTCGGGCATGTCCGCCGAACTCGCCCGCGTGCTGGCGTCCCACGCAGGGAATTTTTCAGCCGCCGACTCGATGATGGCGCTTAGGTGGCTCAGGCGGCAAAACGCGCCAAAGGAGTGCTTTGCGCCGTTCCTCTCGCACCCGCTCGCCCCAGTGGTAGCGGCTACGCTCAACGGGTGGCCGCAGAACCAGAGCTTGCCCGAGTCCGTCGACATGCTGGGGCTCCTCAAGAGGGACGAGGAATCGGTACTGACGCCGCTTTTGAGGCTGCTTAGGAGGGAGAGGGTGCCCATGTGGCTCATGCCTTCGATCAACAAAATAATGTCGGAGCATAAGTCGCCCGTTGTCAGGGTGTGGGCATCCGCTATTGTGCGGGATCGAAAGCTGAGTTAAAATAAGGGCGTGAGAGGCGCGTCCCCAGGCAGGAAGGCGATACCGCCTCAGGGCGGGCAGCTATTAGTCAGGGTTCCGCGCTGTTTTTCAGGAAAGGCTGATTTATCAAGGGGGCCTAAAGGACGGGGGTTAAAACCCTTGTCGCGCAAGCGCCCTTGGACGGCAAAACGCCGTTTAAGCGAATGGGTCAGCGTTTCCTTTATTCTCGACCGGTACAAACGGGAGGGGGGGACATGAGATGACTAGCGTTGTCAGACGGGAAAATGAGACGATAGAGGATGCCCTTAAGCGGTTCAAGCGAGAGCTTCGAAAGGTAGGAGTGCTCCGAGAGGCCCGTAAGCACGAGCATTACGAAAAACCGAGCGAAATAAAGAAGCGCAAGAAGGCGGCTTCCGTCCGCAACAAGCACAAGAAGGCGGATTAACGGTTTCTCCCGCGCTGGTTTTTATGCCATGATTTTGAGCCGGGCTTTATGGCCCGGCTCTTTTTTGAAACCGCTCATTAAGGGAAGGCCGATCTTTTTGGCACAGCCACATCCGCTCGGCAGAGGTCATATCCTTTGTTTTCTCATAAATCCTGCGGAGTGTCGCGTGAATCTCGTCCAAGATGGTATCTGGTTTTCCCATTGTCAATTACCTACATCGGCGAGTTGATTTCCACTACGTTATACCCAAGCAAAATATTGAGTGAGCCTGTTATTTTGATTGTACTGCTCCTCACAATATGGCGAAAATTAAGGCTGATAATCTTGTCGAGCGCGTTTACTGACACTATCGCGATATGGTTCGCGTCCATTAGCGAATTCGGCGAAAGCGCACCCTCAACGACGTACCTTTGGGCGAGCGCGTCCGATTCGTCACTAGCGGCAAGAACAGTGATGCTATACTTGCCAATCAGCAAAAGCATTTTCTCGTGCCGCGCGGTATTTTCCGTATCTTCAAGTTCTTGGACGACGTATGTTGACATTTTTGCCGTTGCGCTCAAAGTCAAGTGCTATTTCATCGGTTCAGCTATTACAGAGCCTTGATTCCTCGTCAGAAGATGTCGCCATGAGTGCCAGTGCGGACGAA
>JAISFV010000156.1 GCA_031263445.1 Synergistaceae bacterium
TGCAAGACAGCGGCAGGGCCAGTGAACGGGAAACCGGCCCAAAAGACCGACGCCGGGCTGATCTACCTGCGGCCCGGAAACGAGCGCGGGGTTTGCGAGCTGTGGGACGCGGATGAGCCGGATGAAACAGGGCAAAACATAGAAAGGGTCATTAAAGCGGCAGCATCAGGCCCGTTTCCTCCGCGAAAGGACCGCTGCCACCGCTGCCCTTTCCGATCCGCCTGTATTTTCTGACCTCGCCGTGTCTGGCAGCCCTTGCAACCGCTTATAAGGAACCGATGATTTTGATGTTGTTGGAAGCGGCTATGAAGCGTATGACAAGAACGACAGCTTCATACATTTAGAAGCATCGTTAATCGTCTGATCGAAGGGTGAAAATAAATCATGAAATCACTAAGAGAATGTCTGCGGGTATTGTTCATATTTAACGGAATTCAAAGACGACGCGCCTTCATGTGTGTCTTAATCGTTGCCTTTGTAGATTGTATATCATTGGGGACGGCCGCTTGGGCTTCAGATGGAGTGATGTTCAATGAGATACCAAATCTTCCTCCGTATTTAAAATATGTCTACCCAGAAGGCTGGGGCAACATAAAATGGGGAGACGCGCCAGAAAAACTTGGAGACGACAGGATTCTTTTAAGTTCTTACAAAATTACTAGTAAGGATATCAATATGGAAATATACAAGAAACAGAATGAATTGAAAATGCTTGGTGATTTCAAAATTCAAGAAATTATATATACATTTGCCAATTCAAAATTGGATAGCATGGTGGTTATATTTAGGGAAAATATGCCCTTTGAAAAGATCAAAAAATTTCTAGTCGATCAATATAGTAAGCCGATTGTAGAAGATGGTTCAATTACTGCTTGGCATGATTTAACAACAAATATTGGAATATCCTTGGTAAAAGAAAAAGGACAAAATCTAAAGATATTGTTGACATCGGCCACGCTTTATTCGTTAAAAGAATCGATAGAATGAAAATCTTTTATATTAAAATATCATTAAGCGCTAGACAGTTTATCTTCTTACGCTCAAAAAAAATAACTCTAACTATACGTTCTGTCAATATTAGACTTATATTATTTTGCGTTTTAGCGCATATTGGGTTTTCATATAATGCTAGGGTTGTCAGCTCGTTAGCTACAAGGTCGCGCACGGTTTGAGAAGCGTCCCTACAGTGCAGTGGCCATCCATAAACACAGGCAGCACCCGTGCCACACATCATGGAGCCTAACGGCATCGGCGTGTCCAAGCCCACGATATACAGGCGTCTCAATAGAATCAGATGCAAGATCCTCAACGGCAGGCCGCCGTTCGGCGCGTCCGTGTTCGCCTGTGGGACTTACTTTGAGAATTTGAGGCACTTATAATTCCGCGTACATCATGGTTATGCTGATAACGCTCGCTAGGATCTCGTTTTTTTTACCTGTCTTTTATGATAGAATTTCATTATGTTTTAGGAGGAGGCAGCAAATCCTTGCCAAAGATTCTTCAAAGTCAGGCTCATGCAATGGCTGAAAATCCGCCAAGCGAGACGTCCAGGGCCTCTGGTGAGTTGTCGCGGTTTTTCAGGGGCGTGAACGAGATCATTCTGGTCGTCGACGAGGAGCGGGTTGTCGTGGCCGCGTCTGACCTCGCTCAGCGTACCTTGGGCATAAATTTGGACGGATCACATAAAGTCCCTGTCGACGATTTTTTCCCGCGCGTCTACCTGGACGCGATCTTCAGCAGGGTGCGCCTAGAGAAAGTGAACGACAAGCCGCTGACTTTCCCGGTCAAGGACGCTTCGGGCAAAGAAATTATCTTGGAGACGAGGTTCAACTGGTCACGCCTAGGCGAAAAAGACGTCCTTATCCTGAGCTGCCGCGACATTAGCTGGTATACGGACGCCATTTCGGGGCTGGGCGAGCGGGAAAATCGCTACAGGACCATCTTCCACGAGTCGCCGCTGGGGTTCGTCCACGTGAACAGCGACGGCTACGTCACGGATTGCAACAGCGCGTTTCTCGGGATATTCGGATTCGACAGGTCAGAAGCCATCGGCGTCTGCCTGGCCGAGGAGAACAACCTGCAAATATACCAGCGGTTCAAAATCGCGGCGATGGACGCGTTGATCGGCGTCAGCTCCCGCCATGAATCCCAGTTCCAGGCACAGGACGGCGGCCAGGCGAGGTGGGTAAGGGTCTCGTTCAGCCCTGTGCGGACGGATGACCAGATCTTCCTAGGGGCGATAGGCATCGTGGAGGACATCACCGAGGCAAAACGGGCGATCGAGGAGATAAGCTTCGTCAGCAGCCACGACGCGCTCACCGGCCTTTACAACAGGGCCGCTTGCGAAAAAGCGCTCGCCGCCCTCGACAAACAGGAGCACCTCCCCCTGAGCCTGATTTTCGCGGATCTCAACTGCCTTAAACTCGCGAACGACGCGTTTGGCCACGAGGAGGGTGACACGCTCTTGCGCGCGGCGGCTGGCATTTTGATCGAGAACGTGACGCACAACGACTCCGCCTACAGGCTTGGCGGGGACGAATTCCTGATGATCCTCCCCAACACGGATTTGTCGGCAGCCGTGTCGAGGTCTAAGAGCATAGCCGACACCTGCGCGGTGTGGAAAACCGGGGGATTAGTACGGGTGAGCGTCGCGCTCGGGTGCGCGACCAAATACTTCGTCGAGCAGGACCTCAACAACGTCATGAAGGCGTCTGAGGACGAAATGTACGCCAACAAGCTCCATTACGGTAAAAAAACCAGGAAAACTATACTGGCGGAGCTTGAAAAGAGGCTGCACGGCATGATGGGCGGCGCTATGGGGAAACGGTGCAGGAGCATGATGCTCTGGGGCGAATGGGCGATAGCGAATATGTCCCCTAAGCTCGACCCGGACGAGTTCCGTCTGCTGTGCAGGTACCATGACATAGGGGTGCTCGCCTCGCCTGGTGAACTGGATATCATAAGGGTCGACCAATACAGGAACAAGGTCGCCCCGCCGATGCAGCACATGGCTGCGGGCTACAGGATCGCCCGCAGCATCGCGGAGCTGACCCCTGCGGCGGAAAATATCCTGGCCCATCACGAGTGGTGGGACGGGATGGGCTACCCAAACCAACTGAGAGGAGATGAAATCCCTTACGCGTCGAGGCTCATTTCTATATTCGACGCCGTCGAAGGGATGGTCACCCTGGCGTCCGAGGGCGATAT
Organism: Synergistaceae bacterium; assembly: GCA_031263445.1. GTDB lineage: Bacteria > Synergistota > Synergistia > Synergistales > Synergistaceae > JAIRNC01. Next base: position 3,208 of record JAISFV010000156.1, read on the forward strand.
AGTGACGCTGGACGATGCCGTAAAATCAGTGGAGTTGTGCGCCGGCAGACAGTTTGACCCAGACTTGGTGGGCGAATTTACCGAGAAACTCGCTAAAACTCCGCCCGAATTTATATAATGCTGGAGGTTGATAAAATGGCAAACGAAAGCGCGGATGGAAAGAACAGAGCGGAGATCCAGGGCATGGTCGAGCAGATGATATCCGCCGACGACCCGCATAAGCGATCCAGCCTCGCGACAGCCATACTAGGGTTCGACCCTGAGAACCCTGCCGCTAAGTACGTGACATGGCAGGAACTGGACGACGAAGCGTCAATGGAAAGGATGGATCTCCTCTACGAAGCGATAGAGACGCTCCGGCCTTTGATCAAAAGCCACGAGGAGACGGTGGACGAGAACGACTATTCCCTGTTCCTTTCCATGCTCTCCGATTTGTCGTCGTTCCTGTACTTCCGCGGCGAAAAGGAGAAGGCGTTCGACGCGGCGCAGGAACTGGTCGACCTGGACAGCGAGTGCTACATAGCCGGGCGCATAGTCTATTATTCCATACTCGTGGAAAGAGGCGAGTACCGCAAGGCGATTGACGCTGCCGACGCAGATATGTGCGAGACACCGATAGCGGCGTACTGCCGCGCCATCGCACTCTACGAGCTGGAAGGCGCGTCCGGCGAAGCGTCTGACGCCGTGATTGAGGCGATCTCGATAGACCCTGACATGGCGTTTTACATAACTGGGATGTGGGCCTTCGATGACGAGGACATGGAGGGGACGGACGATGACGATGGCTATATGGACGAGCTGATGATGCAGTCCGCGATCCTCTCCGAGCTATGGGCCGCCGCAGACGAGCGGCTGGCCTTTCTGAGCGTCATCGTGTTCGCATTCGGGTACCTCACGGGGAGGGTCGAAGACGCCGAGGATATCAGCATGCTCGAGGACGGGTATAAGAGCCTCAGTTGCCTGGACGACATGAGCGAGGCCCGCGACACGATCCAGGCCATGCTGGCGGACGGCAAGGACCAGGCGGACGTAGACGAGGAAGCGCTCTTCCTCTTCAAAGATATGAGGGACAGGGGTATATTCAGTTAAGGGAACAGCGATTGATTGGCCTAAACGATTTTTTGCCGTTTAGAAGCGGGCGCCGCGAGGGTTTAAACCTTTACCCTAGACTCCCGGGGACAAATCATCTCTTCCTTAAATTTTCGCGGTAAGCGGTATGGAGGGTCATTTTGAATGTCTATGAAAACAGTGAAACAACCAGAGCAAAATAACGTGAATGTTGCGGCGGGAGCGGAAAAAACGCCGTCAAAGGCACCGAGGCGCGCCGTCAGTATCACCGAGACAGGGCTTCGCGACGCCCACCAGTCCATAATGGCCACCAGACTGCGCACTGGCGACATGATCCCCATATGCGAGGCGCTGGACGAGGTAGGCTATCACTCCTTGGAGATGTGGGGCGGCGCGACGTTTGACACCGCGATGCGCTTCCTGGACGAGGATCCCTGGGAGCGCCTCCGCGAGATAAGGAAGCGGGTCAGGAAGACGAAGCTCCAGATGCTGCTGCGCGGGCAAAACCTCGTGGGATACCGGCATTACGCGGATGACGTGGTGAGGGAGTTCGTCAAGCGGATGGTAGGTAACGGCATCGACATCGTGCGGATCTTCGACGCGCTCAACGACCTGCGCAACATGGAGGTCGCGGCTGACCAGGTAAAAAGGGAGGGCGCACACCTCCAGCTCGCCATCTCGTACACCATTTCCCCGGTACACACGCTCGATCTCTTCGCCAAACAGGCCAGGGACATGGCCGACATGGGCGCTGACTCCATCTGCGTGAAGGACATGGCCGGCCTCTTGACGCCCGTCGCCGCCCGATCGCTCGTGGAGGCGATCAAGGCGAAGACAGACCTGCCGATACAGCTCCACAGCCACTACACGAGCGGCCTTGCCGCGATGGCATACCTTGAGGGCGTGGAGGCTGGCGCGGACGTGTGCGACTGCGCGATTTCCCCGTTCGCCATGGGAACGAGCCAGCCAGCCACAGAATCCATCGTGGCGGCTCTGTCAGGCGGGCCCCTCGACACGGGCCTGTCGCTCGAAAAGCTGCTCCCGGTGGCCAATTACTTCGGCAAGCTGAAGGAGAAATATTCAAGCATAATCATGGGCGTCTCAGGCGTCGACATCAACATACTGCTGTACCAGGTGCCGGGGGGGATGTACTCCAACCTACAGAGCCAGCTCAAGGAGGGCAACGCCCTTTCGAAGCTGAAGGAAGTCCTCGAGGAGGTCCCGCGCGTCAGGGAGGAGATGGGCTATCCGCCGCTGGTCACACCGACGAGCCAGATAGTCGGCACTCAGGCCGCGATGAACGTCATGGTGGGGGAGCGCTGGAAGGTCATCCCAAAAGAGGTGCGGCAATACTTCCTCGGCTATTACGGCAGGACTCCGGCCCCCGTGAACAAGGATATTCAAGCGAAGGCTACGGACGGTGAGACTCCCATCACTTGCCGGCCCGGTGAAAAAATCCCGCCTGAGCTGGAGTCGCTCCGCAAAGAGGCAGGGGCGTGGGCGACGCAGCCCGAGGATGTCCTCTCCTACGCGATGTTCCCGCAGGTCGCCAAGGATTTCCTGCCGAGGAAGTTCGCGAGGGAGACTCTGGTCAACGTGGGGATTGACGAAGCAATAACGGAAAACGCGTATCCGGTCTAGGCCGCGTTTGGAGGTATAAATTGACAGCAGTTGCGACGCCGCAGGTGAAAGCCTGCGGCGTTTTTTGGTTCTTCCGCGCCACCCCTGGTCAGAATTTTGAGGAAGCTCATATTAATTAGCCTAAACGATATTTTGCCATTTTGGAAAGCTGGTACAACGTGGGTTTAAATCTATACACTTTAGGTTCCTAACAACAAATCAGCCTTTCCTTAAATTTTTGCCAGTGCGCGTAGGTAGCGCCGGCCTTGCAAATATGAAAATATGTGGTATCTTTGTGTCAAGAAGTGTTAAGTATTGTTATGAAGTGGTAGATTAGGGGGGCAGATAAGAACCAGAAGCGAAATTAAGCCGTTTAAGCGCGCGGCCGCTGCTGCCAGGTTTTTTCATCACGCATGGACTGGCAGCGAAGCGGCATCCTCGGGGGGATAACGTTTGTCGAAGGGATTGTTCGGCCATTACGTCCATAAGCTCGACGCCAAGGGCAGGATCGTTCTGCCGGCTCGTTTCCGCGATGAGCTCGGGCAATTCGTCATGGCGACGATCAGCATCGAAAAGTGCATATCCGTTTTCTCCATGCCCCAGTGGGAGGTGCTCTTGGACAGTCTCTCGGAGAAGAAAACGGGGACCGGGAACGAGCGCACGCTCCGCAGGATGATAATGGCGTCCGCGCACGAGCTGGAGATAGATGTGGCGGGGCGGATCCTGCTGCCGCAGCTTCTAAGGGGTTATGCGGGCATCAGCCAGGAAGTGAGCGTCAATGGCAACGACAACCGCCTGGAAATATGGGATCTCGCAACGTGGAACGAGGATTGGGAGAAGGCGTTGAAGAAGCTGCCAGAGACGGCGGAGGAGATAGGGTGGCTGCTGTAGGCGTCCATGTCCCAGTGATGGAGAGAGAAGTCCTCGAAATCTACGAGGGTGTCGCTGGCATGGACTCGGAAGCCGTTTTCGTTGACGCGACGCTGGGCGCGGGCGGACATGCATTGGCTGTCCTCGGAAAATTCCCGCGCGCTTCCCTGGTCGCCTTCGAGCAGGACGCGGACGCACGGGCGCTCGCAGCCGTCAGGCTGTCTGTATACGGCAGCAGGGTACGGATCGTCCCGGAAAACTTCCGCCGGATGGCAACGCTGGCAGGGCGTGAGGACTGGCCAGGCGCTGACGGGATTCTTTTCGACCTCGGCGTCTCGAATATGCAACTGACCGATCCCGAAAGAGGTTTTTCGTTTCAGGACGACGGGCCGCTCGATATGAGGATGGATCAAGACGGCGATTCGATCACGGCAGGGGAGTTCATAGCTACAAGGGGCGTGCCGGAACTGGCCAGGGTATTCAGGGAGTACGGGGAAGAGCGTTACGCCTATCAGATCGCCAAAGCCCTGGTGCGGGAACGCGAGCGGGGAGAGTCCCCGGCTACGACAGGGGAGTTCACGGCCCTCATCCGCAAGACGCTCCCGGCGCCTGTCCAGCGAAAGATGGGGGGACACCCCGCGAGGAGGGTGTTTCAGGCACTCAGGATCGCGGTAAATTCGGAACTGGAAGCCCTGAACGAGGGGTTGGACGGCGCGATCGCCGCCGCAGGGCGGACGGGGGTCATCGTCGTCATCTCATACCACTCGCTGGAGGACAGGATAGTGAAACGGCGCTTCCTGAAATGGTCGACGGAAGGCCTGGGCAGGGCGCTAACGAAGCGCCCGTTCACCCCGGGCTCAGATGAAATAGAGGCCAACAGAAGTTCCAGGAGCGCCAAACTCAGGGCGTTCATAAAGGGAGAGACTGCAAACAAAGGAAAAAAATCAAGGAGGCATGGTCAGGATGAAAGCGCCCTCGGCAAGGCATGAAAGAACCGGTTCGCAATCGACAATCTGCGTGGTGTGTCTATTGGGGGTGCTGATCTCGGCCATGACGCTCGGGAGCCTGCGACTGTACGGGCTTTACCTAGAACACAGGCTCGCCAACATAACCGCGCGGATCGAGACCGTCAACAACAAAAACGCGGTACTGGAGGAGCGCTTCTCATCACTGCTCTCGCCATCCCGCATCTACAATTACGCGAAGGCGGAGCTGAACATGGTCACGGCGCTCGACGTCGAGACGATACAGCTCAGCCAGGGCCAGGGCGGCGCGACGGCGCAGCCAGCCGCGGGCGCGCTTGCGGCATCCCCGCATGGCCTTTCACGCCTCTTCGTAGGGACGGCCAGTGCCAAAGATTAAAGACAGGGTACAGAGGGAGTCGTGGCGTTCGAAAAGCGCGTGGGCGGCGGTTTTTATCGTAACGATCCTCCTGGCCTTCCAGACAGTGCGGGTACACGCTTTCCCTGACAGCAGGGTGAGCAGGCAGTCGCAGCGGCAGTATTGGGCCCAGATCCCGATTTCTACGTCGAGGGGAGACGTGAGGGACCGAAACGGCATCCCTCTGGCTATCTCCGTCCCCTCCGTCAGCTTTTTCATCGACCCGATGTTCTGGCAACCTGCGAGCGCGGACGCGTTCACGCCGTTCTTCGGCAAAGCAGTGACCGATAAATTTTCTCGCACCCTGCCTGGCAGGTTCCACTGGGTAGAGAGGAAGGTCCCGTTCGCCGTGGCGGAAAAACTCATCGAAAAGGACGTCCCCGGACTCTTCAGGATAAGGGAGAGTCAGCGGAAGTACCCGCACGGCGAGCTCGCCTCGCAGGTGATAGGGTTCTGCGACATAGACGGATCCGGCTTGAGCGGGGTAGAGCGTGAGTGGAACAACGTCCTCTTCTCGCCGCCCCAGACGCGGTTTTTCGTGAGGGACGCCAAGGGGAACCTTCTCGACTTCATAGGCAGCAGCGCCGGTACGTTGCAGGTCGGCGCCGGATCGATCACGCTGACGCTGGACTCGAAGATACAGCAGATCGTGGAGTGGAGGCTCCGCGAGGGCGCGGTGGCCGCAGGGACGAAGTGGGGCGCCGGCGTATGTGTTGACCCAGGGACCGGCGAAATCATCGCCATGGCGAGTTACCCTCAGACGGACCTGAACGACAGGAGCAGCTTCGGCAACGTGGAGGCGCTGCGCAACAACGCCATAGCACGGGTTTACGAGCCAGGCTCCACCTTCAAGCCCATATTCCTCGGAATAGCCAAGGAGATGGGCGTCGCTCCGCAGAACGAGCTGTTTTCTTGCCACGGGCGGCTCGCCATCGCGGGCGGCGTGATCCGCGATGTGAGCAGCCACGGGACGCTCGACCAGGAAGGACTCCTCATTAAGTCGTGCAACACAGGGATGGCGACCATAGGGAACAGGGTGAACGCGCACAGGGCTTACGGGATGCTCCGCCAGTTTGGCTTTGGCGTCAAGTCCGATATCGAGATATCGGGCGAGGAAGAGGGGCTCCTGCGCTCCCCGGGCGAGTGGCTCGGGATCGCGCGGGCGAACCTGGCTATCGGCCAGGGACTTGCCGTTACCCCTCTGCAGCTCGCTATGGGGGTAAGCGCCATAGCCAACGGCGGCGAGCTGCTGAAGCCCTATGTAATAGCCGAGGTGAGGAACGCGAATGGCAAGGTCATACACCAGGGCAGGAAGAGAGTCAGGAACGCGGTTCTGAACGAGTCGACGTGCGCGTGGATAAGGGAGGCGCTCGCGAAGACGGTCAGCGTAGGCACGGGCAAGGCGGCCAGGGTCGAGGGCGTAGACCTCGCCGGCAAGACCGGGACGGCTCAGATAGCCATGGGCGGAGGGTACACAAAGGGACGGTACGTCAGCTCGTTCGTAGGGTTCTGGCCGCACGACGACCCGGATTACGTCCTGCTCATCGTTTTGGGCGAGCCGAGCGGTACACGTTACTACGGGGGCGAGATTGCGGCCCCGATATTCAAGGCCATCGTAGAGGACATGTCCAGGATGACTATGACGGCTCAGTCGGACCGGATCGCGGTCGATTCATAGCGGGTTTTCCTGACCCGGGGGTGGTTGTTTTGAAAATAGGGGAACTTTTTAGCGAACTGAGCGGGGAAAAAATATTAAAGCTCCCCGCGTGTCCTTCAAAATCAGGCGATAATTCGGCCGACATCAGGGAAATAGCCTACGACAGCAGAAAGATCCCGGCCGGGGGCGGCGTCATGTTCGCCTGTTTCAGGGGCGTCTCGAACGATGGGCACGACTTCGCGAAAGAGGCGTTGCGCAATGGCGCGTCTACCCTGCTTTGCGAGCGGGAGATCCCAGGCCTTCCCGCAGACGTGCCGATGATAGTAGTCTCCGATGTCCGCACTTCGATGGGAGAGGCAGCCTCTGTCCTGTACGGGCATCCCGCCCGGAAGATGACGATGATAGCCGTGACCGGAACGAACGGAAAGACAACGACGGCGTATATCATAAGGTCTGTCATGCGGTCTGCCGGCTTCAAGACGGGGATGATCGGTACGATCGCCTACGATGACGCCCTGTGCGAAACGGAGGCATCTCGGACAACCCCGGAGGGGCCGGACGTACAGCGGCTATTGGCGTCTATGGTTCAAAACGGCGCTTCGTGCTGCGTCATGGAGGCTTCGTCCCACGGCCTCCACCAGGGGAGGCTTGAGGGATGTGTCTTCGACCGGGCCGGTTTCAGCAACCTGACGATCGAACACCTCGAATATCACGGCGACATGGAGAATTACTTCGCCGCAAAGCGCCTGTTGTTTGCCAGATACATGCGCGGTGACTGGAGGGCCTCCGTAAACGCGGATGACGCGTATGGCAGAAGGCTCATGTCAGAGTTCCCCGGCAGGACCAGAGGCTTCTCTCTTGAGAGCGGGGACGGAGGCCTTTACAGGTGTTGCGTCACGGAAGCGGACATTGACGGGACAACACTCGTCATAATTTTTCCCGACGGCGCGCGCGTCGAAACGCGCTCGCCGTTCATAGGGGCGCACAACGTCTCGAACGTGCTGGAGAGCGTCGCAATCGCAGACTCGCTCGACGTGCCGAGGGAAAAGATCGCGCGGGGTGTCTCCAGTTGCGCGCAGGTTCCGGGCCGGCTGGAGCGCTACGACCTGGGATCCGTCAGTGCCTTCGTCGATTTCGCCCACAGCCCGGACGGCCTGGAGAAGGCGCTGTCCACGCTGTCAGCCTTGAAGCGCGGCAAACTCTGGATCCTCTGGGGTGCCGGAGGTGACAGGGCGCCGCAGAAAAGGCCCATAGCGGGGGAGGTCATGGCGCGCATGGCCGACCGCATAGTCATAACGACGGACAACCCGAGGACTGAGCGCCCGGAGGACATAGCTAGGCAGGTGGAGGCGGGGGTAATATCGTCCGGCGTCCCTAGAGAATACGATATCATCCTAGACAGGCGAGAGGCTGTCAGAAGAACCCTTGACGCGGCCCGGCCTGGCGATGTCGTCCTCATTGCGGGGAAGGGGCCGGAAAATTACATGGACTTCGGTGACCACAAGGTGCATTTCAGCGATTCCGAGACGATCCTCGAATGGGCGCACGGGCGTTCGGGGAACCTCTGTTAAGGGGTGATATCGCATGGCAGAAGCGTACGGCATCCTTACCCAGGCCAAGTCACGGATGGCGGAAATATCGCCGGCGGTCATATGCGTAATCGGCGGCTATGGCAGCTCTGCTGCGGCTGCCTTCATCAGCGATGCTCTTGCCCGCTCCTTCAAGGTTTGCCACGCCGTGATGCGATGCGGGGATATCTTGGGTTGCGCCAGCATAGTAATCCAGGCCCCGGAGGACGCCACTGCGCTCGTCTGCGAACTAGAAAGCGCCTCGATCAGCGAAATGGCCGAATTCGTCAAAAATTTCCCTCCTGCGCATATTGCGATAACCGGCGCGGTCAAACAGGAAGAACCGCCCGACTGCGGGCAAAGCGCCCTTCTCTCCACACTCGTAGGCTTGGTGCCTAGTGGCACCCTGCACTACAACAGGGACGACGAGGAACTGGCCGCGGCTGTCGGGACATTGAACGGACTCGGGCTTGGTGTCAAAACGAGATCTGTGGGCTTCACCAGGGGCGACGTAACGATAAAGGAGTCGAAGAACGGCCTGACGGAGTCAGGTGTGCCTGAGTTGTGCGCCGTCATCACGGCAGACGGGGAGGATCTCCGCTGCAGCTCTGAAATATTCGGCAGACAGAACGCGAGGGGCATGGCGTTCGCGCTCTCCGTGGCTCTCGGTCTGGGCGTTCCCGCTGAAAGGGCCTGCTCCGGGATGGCCGAGGCGCGGTACCCGTCCCGTGCGGGGATATGCCGCACGGCGGGGGGTGGCCTTATGATTGACGAGACACGCGGGGCTAATCCTGACTCGGCCTCCCGTCATATCAAGGACTTGATAGAATTCGGCGTCCCTGAAAACGTCGTCAAGCTGGCCATTTTAGGCGGGATGGGCGACCTAGGCGCAGATTCCCGGCGCTGGCACGAGGTGACCATGAGCCGCGCCTGCCTTTTGGACGGCGTCTACCTGATAGGGAAAGAGTGGGACGGCATAGTGACGGAACAGGCATCCCTGCGCGGCAGGTGGGAGGACACGGATCATTTCATGAGGGATTTCGATCCTGCGGCGCTGGAAGCCGCAGTGACGCTCGTGATGGATTCCGGGCGCTACGATATCTCCAGAATATTCCCCAAGGCGCCCTTGACAGGGAAAGATCTGCCATGAGACTGAGACTCCTCTGCCTGGCCCTCGTTTTTTTCGCGTCAGCCCTTTATTGCCAGGGTGCCTTCCTGCGTTTGACGCGCCGATTTGGCACGGGAGGGCAGGCAAAGTGGTACGGTCTGGCCTCGCACATCGGAAAATCCAGTACGCCTAGCATGGGCGGCCTGGTGGCGCTGGGCCTTGTCCCATTTGCCGTAGCGGCGGCATGCCTGACAGGGGCGGCAGAGCTCAGGGAGATGGCGCATATATGGATCTATCCCGTCCTTGCCGCCGCTGTCGGCCTCGCGGATGACGTCCTGAAACACCGCGCAAAGTCCGGCGACGGGTTTACGAGCCTCCAGAAACTATTGCTCCAAGTCGCTGTCACGCTGCCGTGGGCCTGGTGGGCCTCGTCGGGCGGCGTTTACCTCATGCCTTGGCTTCCGGTCCTGCGGGGATATGCCTTCGTCCTGCTCTCTTTCCTAGGGGTCGGTATATTGAACGCAGTCAACGTGACGGACGGTCTGGACGGCCTCGCAGGCAGCGCCATGATTTTGTCGCTCTGCGGCGTGGCGCTGCTCTCAGGCGAGAACGCCGCGAGGGTTTCGTCCGTAACCGGCATCGCCATTCTGGCGGCATTCCTCTGGCACAACGCATATCCGGCGGAGCTGTTCATGGGGGACGTGGGCGCGCACCTATGGGGCGCACTCTTGCTGTCGCTCTGCGCGCAATCGCGCTTCCTGGCGTTAGTAATCCCGCTTGCGTTCCTCTTCGGGGTCGAGATCATAACGGTCGCTGTGCAGATATTCGCGATACGCGGTTTTGGAAAGAAGGTTTTCCGCATGAGCCCCCTCCACCATCACTTCGAGCTATGCGGATGGAAAGAACCGAAGATAGTGGCGAGGTTCTGCCTTGCGCATCTGGCCGGGATGGCAGCGCTCCTCATCTTCCTGCTGACCGTCTTCGAGCTTTACGGGGGGCGATATTGAATGGCGATCGGCAATGACCTTCCCTCGTTAGAGGGGGTAAAGACCGGCATACTGGGCGGGGGGGTAAGCGGCACAGCGCTAGCGAGACTGGCCGCACGGATGGGCGCGCGCGTATTCGTCTCGGATTCGCGGGAGCTGTCCCGAGAGACCGCCTCGATCCTGGAGGAAATAGGCGCAGAGCACGAAACGGGGAACTCCGACAAAATCCTGGGCTGCGACATGGCAGTCACCAGCTCCGGTTTCCCGCCGAGCGCGCCCATAATAGCCAGAATCCGCGATGGGGGCGTACCGCTGCTCGGTGAGCTCGACTTCGTATCCCCGTGCCTGAAGGGCCGGGTCATCGGGGTCACTGGGAGTAACGGGAAGACGACGACCACCTCGCTTTTGGGGCACCTCCTAGAATCTTTGAGCCCGCCAGGCAATCGCGTAGCCGTCGTCGGCAACATCGGGAACCCCATAGCGGAAGCCGCAGGGACGGATTACGCTTATATAGTGGCGGAACTGAGCAGCTTTCAGTTGCACTGGTCAAAGGATTTCGCCTTAGACGCGGCGATAGTTACGAACCTGGCTCCAGACCACATAGACTGGCACGGCTCTTACGAGAATTATGTCGCGGACAAGGCGAAGATCCTGACGTTCGTCAGGGGCGTCAACAGCTCCCTGCTGTTCCCCCGTGCGGCCGCGAAAGCAGACGCGTCGTCGCTATCTCCTGAGATGTCAGGCCTCTTCAGCACGCTCTCCTGTTTGAACGAACATACGCGAGGCTTCGCGATAACGAGGGCAGAGGAGGCTCTTGCGTTAAAACCCGAGGGACATGTGCTCACGCTCGCGTGGGATGTTCCCGCTTCAAAGAGGTCGGATCAGGAAATCGTACTGAACTCTTCCGAGCGACGCGCCTACGCCTTTGGCGGCGATCTGTTCCGCTTCGGCGATACAGCCATGATAGGCAGGCACAACATGGAGAACACGGCGATGGCGATGGCAGCCGTTGGCGCGCTCGGTCTCAATATCTCCAGGGCGCGGGAAGCCCTCTCTTCTTACGTCCCGCCGCCCCACCGCTGCGCTCTGGTGCTCTCATCGGGAGGAGTGTCGTATGTCGACGACTCCAAGGGGACGAATATCGCCGCCTGCGTGGCCGCTCTGTCGTCCATAGAGGGAAAAAAGATTGTAATCCTGGGTGGGAGGCGGAAAGGCGAGAATTTCGGCAGGCTGGCCGCGCCGCTGATGAATTTCGCAAAACACGCGCTCTTGATAGGCGAGGCGTCCCGTGAGATCGCCACAGCCCTGGCTGGCCAGGGTTATACGGATTTCACCGAGGCAGGCGGGATGGAGGAGGCGGTGTGCCGGGCGCACGGAATGGCGATCCCTGGCGATGTGGTTCTCCTCTCCCCCGCTTGCACGAGCTGGGATTCCTACAAAAATTACGGCGAGCGCGGAGATCATTTCGCGTCGTTAGTGAGGCGCATTGCAGGGAGGGATCGCGATGTATGAGGCAGGAGCCCTCCTGGCTGCCGGAAGCAGGGCGCATAAGGTTGACCCGACGCTATGGCTGATCCCGCTCGTTTTGAGCGGCATCGGGATACTGATGGTGACGTCGACCACCAGCCCCTCGTCGTTCGATGCGTCCGGAACCCCGTTTACGATGGGCATAAAGCAGTTGCAATGGCTTGGCCTCGGCATCACGGCCATGCTCGTCACATATTGCGTCCCTGTCAGGGCTTGGTACAAAATGAGCGGCCCGCTGTGGGCGCTGTCGATGATCCTGCTCGCGGCTACTCTTGTGCCTGGCGTGGGTTCGCTGGTGAGCGGCGCCAGCAGGTGGATACGCGTGGCTGGGGTATCCGTGCAGCCGTCCGAGATCCTCACGCTGGCGCTGATCATGGTAGTCGCAAAGCTGATGGCGCGAAACGAGATGAACCCTCAGAAGTGCTTCTACAGGACTCTGCTGATCCTGATTGTTTCTGCCATACCGCTTCTGAAGCAGCCGGATCTCGGCTCTACGATCCTGATCTCCGCCATCTGCATGGGGATGTACGTCGAGCGTTTCGGCTGGAAACTGCCGCTCGTGACGGGCGTTTTCGGCGCTGCTATGATCGCCGTCTTTATCATGCTGAAACCGTACAGGATGAGGAGAGTCTACGCTTTCCTCAACCCCTGGCTGGATCCTTTGGATACCGGGTTCCAGACTATTCAGGGGCTTATAGCCTTCGCCAACGGCGGGAAATGGGGAACGGGCCTGGGGCATGGCTTCCAGAAATTACAGTACCTGCCGGCCGCCTCGACCGACTTCATCTACGCCGCATTGGGCGAGGAGATGGGTCTCATCGGGACGCTCGGGGTGCTGGCGCTCTTTTTCCTGTGGCTGACGCGCTGCCGCGATCTGTACAACAGGGCGCCGGAAGGCTATGAGACGGCGCTCGTCTGGGGCGTGACGCTCACTATAGCGATCCCGCTCTTCATAAACGTCGCTGGCGTGACGAACGCAATGCCGCTCACGGGGATGCCGCTCCCCTTCGTCAGCTACGGCGGCAGCTCCCTCGTCATGATGTGGATGAGGGTGGGCCTTCTGCTCCGCATCCACAAGGAACACGCCGAGTCGGCGTGAGGACGCCAGGAAGCGTACTGCTGGCGGCGGGCGGTACGGGCGGACACATACTGCCGGCCGCCGTCTTCGGGGGATGGATAAACGAGCGCCATCCCGCCGTAAAAGTAAGATACCTGTCGGGCAGGAGGCCCGTCGAGCTGGAGATATACCGCTCCTTGAAAATAGAACCGCTCGTGGTTGACGCCTCCGGCTCCCCTTTCGGGGCGCCGCGCGGGGAAGGGCTCGCCCGCTGTAAGGACATGCTTAGTTCAGTCTGGCAGGCGTCGGGCTACGTCAGACGCGACCCTCCCGGCCTCTGCGTGGCATTTGGCGGGTACGTTTCGGCCGCAGCAGTATTCTCGTCCTTTATGCTCAGGATACCGGTCGTGGCGCACGAGCAGAACGCCCTCGCGGGGAAGGTGACGAGGCTCGCCGGTATGCTGGGGGCGCGTGTAGCCTCGGGCTGGGAGAGGTGCGACCCGCTGCAGCGGGGCAGCTTCGCCCCTGTCGGGGTGCCGGTGCGCCGGCTGCGCGGCATGAGCAGGGAGGCAGCCGCAGGGGAGCTGTTGTCTGGCCTGCGCCTAACGGACGGCCCCGTCGTCGCGGTGATGACCGGTTCGCTCGGCAGCGGGAATCTCGCCGGTATCATCGGGCAGGTGTCTCGCCTGAGCGAGTTCAGCACGTGGAATTTCCTCGTGATCGATCCGGGCGTCGAATGGCCGTCGGCCGCTCTTAACGTGACGCGCCTCCCGAGGTCGTGGGACATAGCCCCCCTCATCAACCTGGCGGACATCCTCGTCACAAGGGGAGGCGCGTCCACGCTGGCGGAGGCGCAAGCCAGCGGCATACCGACGGTCGTGGTGCCGTGGAGGCGGGCTTCCGGCGACCACCAGATGAAAAACGCGCTCGAAATGGCGAAAAGCGGCGGGGCCGAGATATTTGACGAGACGGCGGGCGATGTTTTCGATCTCGCGGCTAAGTTGACGAATCTACGACGCCGTTGTCCGCCCGCCGAGAAAGATATCGGCAAAAAGATGTATAATGCTTCAACAAGCACCTGTGAGAGGCTTTGGTATTTTTGCTGCGCTTTTCTTGAAGGGAGAGATTGACTTGAGGGCGGAAGGACAAGCCTTCATAGATGTGAACAGCCGACTGGACATCCACCTCATGGGTATCGGGGGCGCCGGGATGAGCGGGCTTGCGCTTTTGTTGGATGCCATGGGACACCGAGTGAGCGGATGCGACATGGAGAGTTCCTTTTACATGAACAGGCTCCGTCAGAATGGCGTGAGCATAGAGATGTCGCACAGCAAGGAGCATCTCGACACCTACAAGCCTGGCCTCATCATCCATACGAGCGCCATAGCGCAGGATCACCCGGAACTGGTCGAAGCCCGGAAGAGGGGCATACGGGTGGCGCGCAGGGCTGAGATCTTGAGCGCCATATTCAACGAGAAAAAGGGCGTTGGGATCGCCGGCACCCACGGGAAGACCACCACGTCGTCGATGATATCGTTCGTCTCGGAGTCCGCCTGTCAGAAACCGACCGTCGCCATCGGCGGCGAACTCTCCGACATAGGCTGCAACGCTAAACTCGGGGACGGTGAATACATGGTCGCGGAGCTAGACGAGAGCGACGGCTCGTTCGAGCTGTTCAGGCCGAGCGTAACGGTAGTCACCAACGTGGACTGGGATCATATCGACCACTATCCGACGTTCGACAGCGTCGTAGAGGCTTTTGGGCGTTTTATCGCTGGCAGCAAGCCAGGCGCGCCTGTTATAATCTGCGCGGAGGACGCGGGGGCGTCAAGGCTCTTGGCGTCCGGCGAGGTAGCGAACGCGATGCCTTACGGGTGGGGACGGCACCGGAGGTGGGGCGCGGAAGGCGCGCGCTTCCTGGACGGCGGAGGGAGCGTGTTTACGGCCTACAAAGACGGCTGCCTGGCAGGGGAGACGAGCATCAGGCTTTCCGGGGAACACAACGTGCTGAACGCACTCGCGGCTCTCGCGGCTGCGGATGCTATGGGCATACCGTTCGAGGCGGCCTCCGGGGCGCTCTCCGTATTCAAGGGGGCGAAGCGCCGCCTCCAGGCAGTGGGCGAGGCCCAGGGCGTGCTCATATACGACGACTACGGGCATCACCCGCGCGAGATCGCGGCCACGATGAAGGCGCTCTCCGGCGCGTTCAAGAACCGTCCGCTGCACGTCGTCTTCCAGCCGCACAGGTACACGCGGACCAACGCCCTCTTCGCTGATTTTGCGAAGGTCCTGGGCGTGGCTGAGAGGATTTACCTGCTCCCCATATACTCGGCGGACGAGACGCCCATTTCAGGGGTGTCGTCTTTTTTGATAGCAGACGCGCTGCAAGCGGCAGGGAGGGCTGACTCCGCCGTCTGCGGCGACTTCCAGGAGGCGGCTGACATGGTATGTGACAACGCCAGGCCCGGCGACATCGTGCTTACGATCGGGGCCGGGAACGTAGAGGAGCTCGGCGGCCAGATACTAGGCGCTCTCAAAAGGAAGGCAGCCATAGAGGATGCCGCTGCCGTCAGCGCCTGAGCGCATTGAAAAGATCACGAGGCACGGTGTACTGCTTGCCGGTTTTACGACGTGGCGTGTCGGCGGCAGGGCCAGGATGCTCATCACGCCACATGACTCAGACGAAGCCTCGCTTGCCCTCCGGTGGCTCGCGTCGCAGGGCCTCAGGTATTATGTGTTAGGCGGCGGATCGAACACCCTGGTCGCTGACGGGGAGATCGACGTCCCGATAATTTCCACTAGGTCGATTGACTCGGTGTCATTTTCGCGCGAAGGGGGAAACATCCTCATCTCTTGCGGCGCGGGCGTCTCGCTGAAAAAGCTCTTCGCCCTGTCGGTCAGCGAAGGGTGGGGCGGGCTGGAGTTCGCGGCTGGCATACCTGGCACGGTGGGCGGCGCCGTCATGGGCAACGCCGGGACGCGCGAGGGGGAAATATCGCAAGCCGTCCAGAGCGTCGAGGCGACAGGCGCGGACGGCAGGACAAGGGCCGCAGGCCGAGACGAGATAGAGTGGGGTTACAGGAGGTGCGGCCTTGCAGAGCGCGGCCCGCTCGTAATATCGTCGGCCGTACTGAGGCTCCGGGAATCGACGCGCGAGGCAGTGAGGCGCGCCGCAAAGCAGACGCTCGAACGCAGGAAATCCCAGCCGCTGGGTGCCAGGACGGCGGGCTGCGTGTTCAAGAACCCCGTGGGCGGCAAAGCCGGCAGGTTGCTCGAAGAGGCGGGCTGCAAGGGGTTGTCGGTAGGAGGGGCCGTCGTTTCGGAGCTACACGCGAATTTTATCGAAAACCGCGCCAACTGCACGGCGACGGACATAGCAACGCTAGCCGCGCTGTGTCAGGACAAGGTTTATAAAAAATTTGGGGTTACGCTCTCTTTTGAGATAAAACCCGTAGGGTTCGAGCGCCGATTCATGGAGGATGATGCGCGGACATGAGAAAATGGAAGGCGAGGCTGCTCCTCTTGAGTTTCTTTTGCGGGGCGCTGTATTTCACGGACCAGAGATACGATTATTTCAGGCTCAGGGGGTTTGAAATAGCCCCCCAGGGGATCCTTCCGGACACGACGGTCTGGCAGTCATTGCCCCGCGCTTCGGAGCGCTTCTGGCCGTCTCTCTTTTGGGAAAGGCGGAGGTTCGTCAGTGAGATCGAAGGCGCTTACCCTGTGGAGATACGGATCAGGGCGTCGGGATGGGGCAAGTACAAGGTCTCTATCATGCCGCTTGAGCCTATGCTCTACGTCTCCTGGAACTCCAATATGTGGCTCTTGTCCCAAAACGGCCGCATGTGGCGCACGGATCTCCCGTCGAACGCCAGCGTGAAGGGACTCAGACTCCCCCAGAGGCCTGTACTGGCGTGGGATTCCGGGCTGGCAACGCCCATTGACCCTGACGTGCAGGGCGGCGGGATTTTTCGTTCGAGCCTGCCGCTCGCCAAGATCAAAAAGTGGTACGATACGCTGGAAAAAATTGGCTGGGATGACGACGTTTACTGCGTACTGGCCAAAAAAATAGATGGGAGGCCAGTAGTTCAGCTCTTGCTGGGCTCCGGAGACGAGCCGCCGGGCGAGGTAGTCCTCAAGGAGGACACGACAAACTGGTCGTCGATAGCGGCTGCCATGCTGAAGGTCTTCGGCGGCGCGGGTGGCGCGGTGCCGAACGGCCTGGTAGTAAACGCCACCTACGCCGACAGCATGACATTCACCGTTACCAGCAGGGATAACAGGTAGCCCAGGCTCATAACATTTTTTATTGATGGGGGGACCCCGCATTGTTCAAGAAAGCTTCTGCTTCATCCGGATACAGGGATCCGGAAGTCCTGGTGGGGCTGGATCTCGGCACCAGCAAGGTGACGGTGGTGGTCGCCGAACGCGAAGGGCCCAGCGGGGAAGCCCAGATAATCGGGATGGGGCAAGCCCCGTCCAATGGGATCAGGAAAGGCCTGATCGTCCATCTGGACAACGCCGTACGGTCGGTCAGGCAGGCCGTGAGCGACGCCGAGAACATGGTCGGACTCGAACTTAGCGACGCCACCGTCTCCTTCAGCGGCGGCGACATACAGAGCGTCAGGTCGAAGGGCATGATATCCCTGGGGCGCTCGCCCAGGACCGTGATGCAGCTCGACGTGGGCCGCGTTATAGAGGCGGCGCAGGCTGACGTGGCTGTCCCCCCGAATCAGATGATACTGCACACGATCCCAGTGGAATATTCGCTCGACGGCAACAGCGGGATCGACGACCCTCTCGGCATGACCGGGATGCGACTTGACATAGACCTGGAGTCGGTCATCGTCCCGATTTCGACGGTGCAGAACGTATACAACTGCGTCGACCGCGCCGGGCTGAACGTGACCGGCTTCGTGATCAAGCCGCTCGCCTCGGCGCTGGGCGCGATAACGCCCGAGGAAGCCATGGCCGGCGTGATCGCGGTGGACATCGGCGGCGGGACGTGCAGCATCGCCGTATTCGCGGACAGCCGCCCTAAGCACCTGGCCGTCCTGTCAGTAGGCGGGGATCACATAACGAACGACGTGGCGTCCGTGCTGAAAATCCCCATCGGGAAGGCCGAGGAGATCAAAAAAGAGGCTGACCTCTACACGGATCCGGCCATCGACGGCGCGGACAGGCTGGAATTCGACCACAACGGCAGGAACTACTCCTATTCCATCTCCCACATGACGGAAATCGTGCAGTGCAGGCTGGACGAGCTCTTCTCGTCCCTCGTCAGGGGCGAGGTCGCGAACTCCGGCATATCGATGCTGCCGGCGGGCATCGTGCTGACAGGCGGGGTCTCTCGCAGCGCAGGCATAGAGCAATACTTGTCAAACCTCATGGACATGCCAGTGCGGAGCGCATTCCCGATCGACTCGAACAGGATGCCGCCTGGGAGGAACGGGCCAGAGTACACCTGTGCGTCAGGGATCATACGCTACGCCCTCGAACAGGAGCGCGACCCCTTCAGGTATATCGAGCAGCCGCTGGACCAACTGCTGAAGCCGGCGATCAAACGCCCCCAGGGGACGGCTTCCGGGCAGGGCATCGAACAGGAAGCCAAGGGGCCGTCGATATTTGAGTCGATCAAATCTGTTATAAAAGAGCTTTTTTAAGGAGAGGTTGACCACAATGCCGGATATTTTTCAACTTGACAGGCCATTCCGTTCGAGCCGGGAAGTCATAAGGGTAGTGGGTGTCGGCGGAGGCGGGAACAACGCCCTCAACCATATAATCAGGGGCGGCGTCGGCGGGGTGGATTTCATAGCCGCCAACACAGACCACGCGCACTTGGATCTGTCGGAGGCATCGCTCAAGATAACGCTGGGCCGCGAGCTGACGAGGGGGCTCGGAGCCGGTTCCGACCCGCTCGTAGGGCAGAAGGCCGCGCTTGAGTCCCGCGATGAGATCAGGGCGGCGCTCGAGGGCTCCGACATGGTATTCCTGGCGGCTGGGATGGGCGGCGGGACTGGCACCGGTGCCTCTCCGGTGATAGCCAACATAGCGAAGGAGACGGGAGCCCTCGTCGTGGCGGTCGTGACGCGTCCGTTCCAGTTCGAGGGCAAGCGCCGGCTGGGCCACGCTTCAGAGGGGATAGAAAAACTCCGCGAGCAGGTGGACGCCCTTATCGTGATACCGAACGACCGGCTGCTCTCCTTGGCCGACAAAAAGACGTCGCTCAGCGACGCCTTCAAGCTCGCCGACAACGTCCTGCACCAGGCCGTCCAGGGCGTAACGGATCTCATACTGCGCCCGGGGCTCGTCAACGTCGACTTTGCCGACGTGCGGACGATAATGAGCAATGCCGGGTCGGCGATAATGGGCATCGGTGAGGGGTACGGCGAAAACAGGGTGGCCACTGCCGCGCATAACGCGATAAACAGCCCGCTCATGGAGACGCAGATGGTCGGGGCGAAGGGTGTACTGTTCAACGTCTCTGGCGGTGCCAACATAGGCATCCATGAAGTCGAGGAGGCGGCGGATATAATCAACAGCGCCAGCGACGAGGACGCGTCCATCATCTGGGGACACGTCTACGACCCGGACATGGACGACTCCGTCAAGATCACAGTGATCGCGACGGGTTTCGACGAGGCGGCGGCAGCGCGCAAACAGCCGTCCGGTGCCTCCGGTTCGTTCAGACAGACCCCCGCGCCACAGCCCAGAGTGGCCATCTCATCGGCACCGGTCTCGGTAGCGCCTGCCGTCCAGCAAGCCGCCCAGCCAGCGAGAGCGGCGCAGCCCAAACAGCGGCAGGAGGCGGCCGAGCCAGACCTCCGCCTAGGGTCAGAGTCGGAGGATCTGTTCCGCACAAGCGGCGTCCCGACGGACAAGCTCGACATACCCGCTTATCTGCGGAGAAAAAAGGCCTGACGCGGCGCCGTATCGCGCCCGTTCAGTGATAAATCAGCCTCAAAGGAGGTGCCGTCATGGCAGCAACAAGCAGGAGATCACGCAATTACAAGGAAAAAAACTCAATGTTCGCATTCGGGCATTTCGCTTTGCCGATCGCGGCTCTCGTCGCCGTAGGCCTGCTCTTCGTAGGGATAAAACTTTTTTTCCTCACCCCGTCTGACAGGGGCGAGGGGTTTGAAGTGCCGATCGAGGGGCCGCTTGACCCTGTCTCGCAGGCCGCGCCCGACGAAGAATTCACGGACGAGCCGCAAAGCCTGGCTGTAACTGCCGCCCTTATCGAGACGCAGCCGGAGATCCCTGCGATGCCGTCAGTGGGTCCGATCACTGATACACCTGGTCAGAGCACCCCGGCAGCGACGCAAGCTCCTAGGACCCCGGCAAGGCCGGCCGCGCCCGCCCAAAAAAAACCCGTAGCGCCTAACAGGCCCGCGAGGACGCCGCCGCCAGCACCGTCCGGCTCAGCTTGGGCCGTTCAGGTAGGCGCTTTTTCGAAGGAGTCAGGCGCGAGCGAGGTACTGAATGAAATGAAAAAGATGGGCTACTCCGCCAGCATCTCCAAGAGCGACGCCTCCGGGGCCACATTCCACAGGGTGCGAGTGGCCGCAGGCAGGTCGCGCGAAGAGGCACAGAGGGTCGCGTCGGCGCTTGAAAAGAAGGGCTATCCCGTTCTCGTCGTGCAAGCCCGCTGAGGGACATGACAGGCCAGATCAGGGACACGAATGGCAGGCGCATAGATTACGCCCGCATCTCTGTAACGGACAGGTGTAACTTTCGTTGCGTGTACTGTATGCCGGAGGACGGGGTGTCTCCGCTGACGCACGAGGACATCATGCGCTACGAGGATATCCTCTTCCTCTGTCGGGCGCTCGGAGACCTAGGAGTCCGGAAAATCCGCTTCACTGGCGGCGAACCCCTCGTCAGGAAAGGCTTTGTCCCGTTCCTCAAAGAGTTCAGGGCGTCCTTCCCAGGTATCGCCCTGTCGCTCACCACCAACGCATCCCTCTTGCGCAGACATGCGTATGAGTTAGCGCAGACTGGGCTGTCAGGGCTCAACATAAGCCTCGACACGCTCGACCCTGAAAAATTCAGGTCCATCACGCGCGTCGGCGACATCTCAGATGTCATGGACGGCATAAGGGCAGCGCTCGCGTCCGGCATCCCGAACATCAAGACGAATACCGTGCCTATGCGCGGCTTCAACGACGCCGATCTGCCGCTCATACTCTCTTTCGCGTGGGAGAACGGGCTTTTGCCGCGCCTTATAGAGTTTATGCCGATAGATGATGACGTCTGGCGGAGGAAAATGTTCGTCGGAGAGGATGAGATACTTGCCGCCCTCTCGCGGCGTTTCGGCGCTTGGACGCAGCTAGGGCCGGATTCAAGCAGTGCCGCGCATCCGCAAGGGCCGGCCAGGTACTACAGGGACGCAGGAGGGAGGACGGTCGGCGTCATAGCCGCCGTTTCGAACCACTTTTGCCAGTCGTGCAACCGCCTCCGCGTCACGGCTTCGGGGCAGTTGCGCGCGTGTCTCTTCAGCAGGCGCGAGATGCCGCTCTTGGGGCTCATCAGGAGCGGGGACTATGACGGCTTGGGGCGCGCCATACTCGAGGGCATGAGCGCAAAACCGCAGCGGTGGGAGCAGGAACGGAGCGGAGCGTTGCAAATGTCTAATATCGGAGGTTGACAGAATGGCTGATTGGTCTCACTTTGACGCGTCAGGCCGGCCTGCGATGGTGGACGTGGGGGAGAAAACGCCCACGTCGAGGCGGGCTGTAGCGGCGGTCTGGATAGACCTGCCGGACGCAGTTTACAGGGCGTTATCGGAGGGCGGGGTGGCTAAAGGCGACCCTGGGCCTGTGGCTGAGATCGCCGGCATAATGGGGGCCAAGAGAACCTCAGACCTCATTCCCCTCTGTCACAATATAAGGCTGGACAGCGTCAGCGTGAGATGCGAACTGGATGACGCGAGGAAATCCGTCCGCATCGAATGTACCGCCGCCGCGCGGGACGTGACAGGGGTAGAGATGGAGGCGTTGACAGGGGCCTCTGTAGCCGCCTTGGTCTTTTACGATATGTGCAAGGCACTGGACAAGGGCATGATTATAAACGGCCTGACGCTGCTCGAAAAATCAGGCGGAAAGAGCGGGCCGTGGCGCGCCGGCACCCAGAAGGAGAGATCTGATGAGCGATAGGATTCTTGGGATTTACGACGCGAGGCGGGGCAATTGGGAGAGGCGTATTTACCTGCACAGCGTCGCCCGTGACGGCGCGTGCGTAAACGGCATTTCGGCAAAACTCGCCCTCTGCGGGGCAGGGACTCCCTTCCCGCAGGGCGCGGACTACGTCATAGTGACGCCGCCTAGTTTTGAGCCGGAGCGCGAGCGCCTCGTTTCAATCGGCACGGGCGGCTTCATATGGGTTGACAGGGATGCCGCCCTGCATGTATGGGTACCAGGCTTCGCCGAGGTCTCGTCCAGGATCAAAACCATGAGGCGCATACGCGCCGCCGTCCTCACAGTGAGCGACAAAGGCAGCAGGGGGGAGCGGAAGGACACGTCAGGCGCAGCGCTCGTGGAACTCGTCGAGCCGCTCGGCGCTGAGGTGGTTATTTCCGGCATAGTCCCCGATGAGCGCGGCCTCATCTCAGGGAAACTCAAGGAGTGGGCAGACGGCGGACAGGCCGATCTGATACTGACAACGGGCGGGACAGGCTTGTCCAGGCGCGACGTCACGCCGGAAGCCATCGCCGACATAGGAGAGAGGGCGGTACCTGGGTTCGGTGAGCTCATGCGGGCCAAATCCATGGCCTCGACGCCAAGGGGCTTCCTCTCAAGGAGCCTCGCCGTCACGAGAGGCGGGGCGCTGATCGTAGCGTTCCCTGGAAGCGAGCGGGCTGTGAGGCAGTGCTTCGACGCCGTGGCACCAGCCGTGAGGCACGCAGTGGAAATGCTGTGCGGCTGGGAAGCTGAATGTGCGAGGCATCCCCAGCCGTAGGGGGCGTGACATGTCGGCGGAAAAATCCGTAAAGAGGTGCGTGATCATAACGGGGCTGTCCGGGGCCGGCAAGACTACAGCCCTCGACGCGCTGGAGGACTGCGGCTTCTACGCCGTGGACAACGTGCCGCCATCCATGCTGCCGCAGCTCGTGGGCGTCCTCTCGGCAAACGGCGCCGCCGTCACGACGGGCGTGGCCGCAGTAGTGGACGTAAGGGGCGGTGATCTTCTGGACGGGATCTTCCGTTCAGTGGATGAACTCAAAGAAGCGCTCCCCGACGTTAAAGTCGTGTTCCTCGACTCGTCAGGAGAACAGATCGTCCGCAGGTTCGAGACGACCAGGCGGCGGCACCCCCTAGGCGATGGTTCGCCCATCCTGAAAAGCGTGGCGGAGGAAGGGGAGAGGCTGCTTGGAATCCGTTCGATGGCGGATATCGTGATAGACACTTCCTCTCTCAGCCCGAACGGCCTCCGGGAAAAGCTGCTCTCTGAGCTTGGCGAGGACTGCATGCCGCAGACCGTGGTCGTGAGCTCCTTCGGCTTCAAGAACGGCGTCCCGGCCGACTGCGACTACATGTTCGACGTGAGGTTCCTGCCCAACCCGAATTACGTCCCGGAGCTGAAGGGTTTGTCCGGCAAAGACCCGAAAATACGCGCGTACCTCGACAGGGCGCACGAAAAAAGGGCGTTCATGGACGAGCTGGCGCGCCTCGTCGCTTTCGTGGCGGATCTCTACCCGCAGGCCGTGAAAAAACAGCTCCACATAGCCATAGGCTGCACGGGCGGGAGACACAGATCAGTCGCGATAGCCGAGGAGATCGCGGCATACCTAGCGGGCATCGGGCACCCGGTGTCCGTCTGTCACAGGGACATAAACCTGGAGTCGCGGTGATGTCGGGCAGCGCCGTATGGGCAGCGGTCGGATTTCTGGCGGGCTGCGCGCTCACCGTCATACTCCCGCTCAAGGGCGGCAGGAAGAAGACGGCGCCTACCAGCGCCTACCGCCGGGGGGACGTCATGGGGAACGCGGTCGAACACCGGCTGCTGCAAGGGCCGAGGTTCGTCTGCGTCGGGGGCGGCACCGGCCTCTCGACCCTGCTCGCAGGGCTGAAGGCTTTTTCGAGGAACATCACTGCCGTGGTCGCGGTGACGGACGAGGGCGGCAGCTCAGGGAGGCTCAGGCAGGAATGGGGCGTGCTGCCCCCGGGCGACGTCCGGAACTGTCTCGTGGCGCTCGCGGAAAACGACAACTCGCTCAACAGGATACTGAACTTCAGATTCGACAGGGGCGAACTGAACGGCCATAGCCTGGGGAACCTCATTCTGCTCGCGGCCAGCGAGCTGGTGGGCGACTTCAGCAAGGCCGTCGAGGAGATGAACAGGCTCTTGGCGATCCGCGGCAGGGTACTGCCTGTCACGACGGAGACTGTAGTCCTGAACGGGGAGACGGAAGCGGGAAAACGCGTCAAAGGCGAGCTGGAGATATCGGCAAACGGCAGCGACATGAAACGGATCTGGCTTGAACCAGCGTCGGCAAAGCCTCTCCCTGACGTTATAGACTCCATAGGAACCGCTGACCTCATCGTCTTAGGGCCAGGCAGCCTCTTTACGAGCATACTGCCAAACCTCCTCCTGGAGGAGGTTTCAAGTGCCATAAGGACGTCTTCCACCCCCAAGGTGTACATAGCCAACCTCATGACGCAGACGCGCGAGACGGAGGGCATGAACATAACTGCCCACCTCGACTGGATCGCGAGCGTCCTAGGGGCAATGCCGGACTTCGTCGTGGCGAACCACACGCCGATACCGTCAGACTACCTCACGAGATACCGCGAGAAGGGGGCTGAGCCCCTCTACCTGTCACGGGACGAGGAAACTTACATCGAGGGCAAGGGCGGTGCTATCGTATACGCAGACCTCGCGGACATAAAGGACGGCAAGTACCTGCGTCATCACTCGCAGAACCTGGCGGAGATCCTCATGCGCATAGCGAGGGACGTAAGCCCTTAATGCCTGAGATAAAAAACGTCATCTGGGACGAGTTCATAGGCCTTCCGACGAAAGCTCCGCGCGCGGAACTCAGCGGTTTTTTGGAAGCGCTCCCGAAATCCGGCGGGCAGGGGACGGCCTCATTCGCTTGTCCAAGCCCTGTCGTCGGGAGACGGCTTTTGAAGCTGTGGAATAGCTTGAACGAAAGGTCTTTTAGTGGGAAAATTACCGCAAGGGGCAGGCCGATCGAGCTGAACAGGAAACTAGGCCGGGCGTTCTTCGTGCTGCCGGAGGGTATCCTCCGGGATATAGTGGCGGGTGCCGCGCATGAAAGCGGGAGCGAGCGGTGGGCGTGGTTTCGCGGACTGTGGGGCGGGTGCGGCGCCCTTTACCTGCCGCAGAGCGGTTATTACATGACGCTCCGCCCGCACGGCGAGGCGCCGGGCCGCAAGGCCACCGCGCTGTTGAGCGCGGAGGGGATAGCCCTGAGGAAGAGGGTCGTCCGCGGCAGGGCGGAATACATGCTGCGGGACCAGGAGAGGATTGTCACCTGCCTCTTGAGGATGGGCCTCGTGAAGAGTTCGCTGCTCCTTGAGGAGACGGCCATAGTGAGGTCGATCAAGAACAGGGTGAACAAGGTCATTAACTGCGACTCTGCGAACATAAGCAAGACGGTGGACGCGGCGGCGGCACAGCTAGCGATGGTTGACACGGTGGATTCATGCGGGCTGTGGGATCACCTGACGCCAGCCATGGCTGAGTTAGCCTACATGCGGCGGCTCAATCCCGGCGCGTCGCTGGCGGAACTGGGACAGATGCTGTCGAAGCCGGTGAGCAAGAGCACCGTTGAGTACAGGTGGCGCAAGCTGAAAACGTTATTGGCGGCTCTGGGCCGATAGACAGACGACGAAAAGGAAGGGGATGGTTCCGATGTACTTGGGCAAAGCGGACGTCAACACATATGACAAGGGGGTGGACAGGGAATTCCTGGTCTCGAACGGAACGGGGAATTACGGCTCATCCACGGTCATAGGGGCCAACACGAGGTGGGAGCACGGACTCCTGGTAGTACGCCAGCAGGACTCGGCGCGGCACACGGTCTTGGCGAGCAAGCTGGAGGAAACCCTTTACGCCCATAACAAGAAGTACCAGCTTTCCACGAACCGTTACAGGGATCTCGTCTATCCGGACGGTTACAGATACTTGCAGGAATACCAGGGAACCCCTTTCCCGAGCATGTTGTTCGTGATTCACAGCATTTTCCTGAAAAAATCCATCTTCATGCCACAGAGCGGGACGAGCACCATCGTGAAGTACGAGCTCCTGGCCGCGCCAGGGGAGGTCGGTGTCGACATAAGGCCGCTCTTCGCCCACAGGGCCAAGGGCGACGCGGCTGAACCGGCGGAGAAGCCGGCATTCGACTCCTCGTGCTCGTCGGACGGGGTCGTCGGCGTGAGCGGGCGCGGACACGTGAGCCACGTATCGTTCACGGCCTCCGGGGAACTCGCGGCGAAATGGTCGTCTAAACCGCTCTGGTACGAGAACGTAGTCTACGAAAAGGACGAGGAGGCCGATGGCGCGCCATCTGACTGCCTCTGGTCACCGGGCGTCGGCTCTATAAAGCTGCGGAAGGGTGACGTGCTGTACGTCGTTCTGTCTGAGGAGCCCGTCTCCTACTCCATGGAGGAGATAAGGCTGCTGGAGAGCGAGACCGTGGAACGCCTCGGGGGGGTCGTCCGTAACGCGGGCATTGATTCACCCTACAGCGGCGTACAGGACATGATACAGTCGTCCTCTCACCTAGTGGCCGACTACAAGGGCGCGGTGCCGGCGATATTCTCGGGCTTCCCGTCCGCCCAGCAGCGCGCCAGGGATACGTTCGTCTCCCTGCCTGGGCTCACGCTCGCGACGGGCAGGGGCCAAGCCGCGCGCGGCATACTGAACCGCTGGCTCGCCCTGGCGTCCGAGTCTGGCGGGATAATGCCCGCCTCCATCGCCTACTGCGGAGAAGCGGCGTTCGGGGCCATAGACGCCGGACTCTGGTTCATCTACGCCGTCAGTAAGTTCTGCGCCCACGAGGGAGACGAGTACGCCCGCTTGAACTACGCGAAGCTCGCGGAGATAACAGAGCGCTACCAAGATGGGTCGAAAAAGCTCGGGGCGGCCATGGATCCCGAGACAAAGCTCGTCAAATACCTAGGCTCGCCTGGTACGTGCCACTGGATGTCCGGGGAGGCGGACGGCGAACCCCTGGTCAATCGCAGGGGGTACTTGGTCGAGGTCAACGCCTTGTGGCACAACGCCCTCTCGTTTATGAAAAAAGCGGCAGACCTGTCAGGCGACGCGCAGGGTGCGGAAAAGTACGAAAAGCTCGCGTCCGGGTGCCGCGCGTCCTTCGAGAAGGTATTCTGGAACAAGGGGAATAATTACCTCTTCGACTGGGTGGATCCGTCTGACGGGGCCTTGGACGACGCGATCCGCCCGAACGCGATCCTTGCCGTCTCTCTCCCGTATCCAGTGATGTCGGGCGAGCGCGGGCGAGCGTTATTTGCCACGTGCTGGGACGAGCTCTACACGACGTACGGGCTGCGGACGCTCGACCCGCACCACGAGAAGTTCAAGGGCCGTGCCGAGGGACGCCCCGACCAGAAGAAAAAGGCGCGTCTGCGCGGCATGGCATGGCCGTGGCTTTTGGGGCAGTTCATTACGGCCTTCATGCGCTTCAACCCAGGTTCGTCCGAGATGGGCTGGTCGTTCGTCCGCCCGTTCACGTCACACCTCAGGAGAGGCTGCCTCGGCGGTGTGGCGGAGTATTTTGACGGCATGATGCCGTATGTCCCGAACGGAGACGTCCTGAGCGCCGTGTCGATGGGCGAACTCCTGAGGGTGATCGACGAGGATCTGAAGGCATGAGAGGCATCGTCACAGTGCTGGGGAAGGACTCCGTCGGCATCATAGCGAAGATCTGCTCGTACATGTCGGAGCGGAACGTGAACGTCCTGGACATCGCGCAGACGATAGTGGGCGGGTACTTCAACATGATGATGGTCGTGGATCTTGACGGATCTTCCGAGCCGCTCGCGTCGATGACGGTCGGGCTCGAAACACTCGGGCGCGACATCGGCGTGGTGGTGAGGCTCCAGCATGAAGACATTTTCAACGCCATGCACAGGATATAGCCGATGATCTCCATTTACGAGGCTCAAGAGACCATCCGCATGATCTCCGAGGCCAATCTCGACGTCCGCACGATCACTATGGGCATCAGTCTGCTCGACTGCGCAGACACGGATCATGACGCGTTTTGCGGCAAGATCTACGACAAAATAGCGAGGAAAGCGGAGCACTTGGTGCGGGTGGGGGACGACATCTCCAAGGAGTACGGGATCCCTGTCGTCAACAAGCGCGTCTCCGTCACGCCCATAGCCATCGCGGCCGCAGGGTGCAGGTGCGACGGGTACGTCGAGATAGCACGCGCTCTCGACCGCGCAGCCGAGGCGATAGGGATCAACTTCATCGGCGGCTTTTCGGCGCTCGTCCAGAAGGGCATGACTCTTGAGGACAAAAAACTGCTGGACTCCATACCGCCGGCCCTGGCGGAGACGGAGCGCGTCTGCTCGTCCGTGTGCGCTGCCTCTACCCGCTCCGGCATCAACGTGGACGCCGTGAACAGGGTGGCCCGCATCGTAAAGGACACGGCGATGCTGACGCGTGAAAGGGATTCCGTGGGTTGCACGAAATTCGTCGTATTCTGCAACGCCGTGGACGACAATCCCTTCATGGCAGGCGCGTTCCACGGCGTAGGGGAGGGAGACGCCGCCATCAACGTCGGCGTGAGCGGCCCTGGAGTCGTGAAGCGCGCGCTGGAATCCGTGCGCGGCGCCGATTTCGAGACCCTCTGCGAGACGGTCAAGCGCACCGCGTTCAAGATCACCCGCGTGGGCCAGCTTGTGGCGCAGGAGGCGGCCCGCCGCCTCAAGGTCCCGTTCGGCGCTATCGACCTCTCCCTGGCCCCCACTCCCGCCATAGGGGACAGCGTGGCCGAGATATTGCAGGAAATGGGGCTGGAGCAGCCCGGAGCGCCTGGCACGACCGCCGCCATAGCCATTTTGAACGACAGCGTGAAAAAGGGCGGCGTGATGGCCAGCTCCTACGTCGGCGGCCTGAGCGGCGCTTTCATCCCCGTTAGCGAGGATCACGGCATGATCGAGGCTGTACAGGCGGGCGCTCTCACACTGGAGAAGCTGGAGGCGATGAGCTGCGTCTGCTCCGTCGGCCTCGACATGATAGCCATCCCCGGCGACTCCCCGGCGGAAACCATCTCCGGGATCATCATGGACGAGATGGCCATCGGGATGGTCAACAACAAAACGGCTGCCGTCCGCATAATCCCAGTTGCCGGGAAGGGCGTAGGCGAGATGGTAGAGTTCGGGGGCCTCATGGGCGCCGCGCCGATAATGGAGGCGAACAGGTTCAAGTGCGCCGATTTCGTCCGGCGCGGCGGCCGCATCCCGGCCCCGATCCACAGCTTCAGGAACTAAAGAAACGCTGATCACGACATTTTGCCGTTTAATTCCGATTCTAAATCAGACGGACCATGATTTGATTTAGAATCGGAATCGTGTGACAATGCACTGCGCCTGACATAAGGTGTTGATGTTTTTTCCGGATAAGCCTTCCTAAAATTTTAGCCGTTCAGTTGTGATTAATTTTTGATGATTTCATGTGACGAAGTGATATAATTTCTGTCATAGCGACGGTAACGTTTATAATAGCCAGGTTGTTGTGTGTCGGCAGATCCTCGGGCAGGCTCTACTGAGCGGGTATATACCAAATAATTGAGATATGGGGGTACGTGTCCTATGTCTGACGACAGGAAAAAAGTCCTTGTAGTCGATGATAGCCCGGTCAACCTGAAAATAGCAAGGAATGCCTTGATAGACGTTTTTGACGTCTTCACCGTCCCCAGCGTGGCAAAAATGCTCCAGATCCTTGAGGGCATCCTCCCCGACCTGATCCTGCTCGACGTTCTCATGCCGGAAATCGGGGGATACGAAGCGATAAGAGGGCTGAAGGCCGATCTAAGGACGCAAGAGATACCTGTCATATTCCTCACCTCAAAAGCGGACGCGGTGAGCGAACTTGAGGGGCTTTCATTAGGCGCAGTGGATTATATCATCAAACCGTTCACGCCGCAGTTGCTGTTAAAGCGGGTTAAGATACATATGCTCATCGAATCGCAGAAGAAGGAATTGAAATATATCAACGCCAACCTCGAAAGGCTGGTGGAGGCAAAGACCGGCGCAATCACGGAGCTACAGAAAGCTATCCTCCTGACGGTGAGCGAACTGGTGGAATGCCGGGACAACGTCACGGGCGGGCATATCGTCCGTACCGCGCAAACCCTGCGCATCATGACGGAAGAAATGTCCCGGCTCGGCGTTTACCGAGACGAACTGCTGTCATGGGACATCGAGCTGTTCCTCCAGTCGTCCCAGCTCCATGACGTGGGCAAAATATCCATAAGCGACAACATCCTGCTGAAGCCCAGCAGGCTTACCAAGGAAGAATTTGACGAAATGAAGAAACACGCCGCGTTTGGCGAAAAGATCATCGACAGCATACAGCAAATCACCAGGGAAAACGCGTTTCTGACTTACGCAAAAACCATGGCGGGCACGCATCATGAAAAATGGGACGGCACTGGCTACCCGTACAACTATTCGGGCCAGGACATCCCCCTGCAGGGGCGTCTGATGGCTATTTCCGACGTGTACGACGCGCTGGTGTCCGAGCTCCCGTATAAGAAAGCGTTCTCGCAGGAAGAAGCCAATCAGATCATTCACGACTCCTTCGGCAGCCACTTCGACCCCGCCCTAGAGGAAGCGTTTACAGCCGCGTCCGCCCGCTTTTCTGGCGCGTAATGACGACGGGGCTGACGCCGCCGTGCGGACCGCGCCGGCGTCAGGATGAACTTGCGGAAGGAGGCTTCTCATGGAAATACTGTTTGCTGCAAGCGAGGCGCGTCCTTTCTTTGTTTCGGACAGCGACGGAGTAATGACGGGAGGGTTGCCGCCCGCGCTGCACAGGCGCGGGGCGACGGTCAGCGCTGTTTTGCCGTTGTACTTGGACTTAGACGCCGATTGGCGCGGGAAACTGAAATATGTCACCAGTTTCACCGTGCCTGTAGGCTGGCGCAACCAGTATTGCGGTCTGTACGAATTGTCGTGGAGGGGGATGACGTGGTACTTCCTTGACAACGAATATTACTTCAAACGTCCTGGGCTTTACGGTTTTTACGATGACGGGGAGCGGTTCGCCTTTTTTTCACGCGCCATCCTTGAAATGCCTTTCCACACGGGGATCGCTCCGGACATACTTCATTGTAACGACTGGCAAACGGCGCTGGCGCCGATATACCTCAACATGTATTACCGTGATCACGAGAAGTTTGCCGAGCTAAAGGCGATATTCACCATTCACGACATCAGGCGTCAGTACACGGCGCCGACCAATACGCTTGAAGAGGCTTTCGGCATCGGCCGGGAGAACATGCACGTGCTGGAGTACGGCGGCGCGGTGAACCTCACGAAAGGCGCAATAGAGGCAAGCGACCTCGTCAGCACGCTTTCGCCGTCCTACGCCGGCGAGCTGCTCGACCCCGCATATGGCTGCGGCATGGATGACTTCCTGCAAAAAAAAAGGCACAAGATACGCGGCATCTTGGGCGGCATCGACATCAGCGAGTACAACCCCATGACTGACCCGCAAATTCCCGCCAATTACGGGATAAGCGACAGCACGGAGGGGAAATCCGCGTGTAAGAAGGCACTGCGGAAGAAATTGGGCCTCAAGGAGGATATTTCTCCGATCATCGGCATGGTTACGAAATTCACTCCGGACAGAGGCATCGACCTCATAATGCCCGTCGCGGATGAGTTGCTGGACAGCGGCGTTCAACTGGCGGTCATGGGTTCAGGCGATGAAAAATATGAAGATTTTTTCACGGAGCTCGTTTCCCGCAGAGACGGGGCCGTCGGCGCGTACATCGGCAAGTCGGATGAGCTGGCGCGCGTTATATTCGCCGGCAGCGATATCTTCCTTATGCCGAGCCAGACCGAGCCCTGCGGTTTTGGGCAGATGGCGGCCCTCCGCTATGGAACAGTGCCTGTAGTCCGAGAAACCGGAGGGCTGCGCGACACCGTCTGGGAAAACTCCGGCGAGACAGGCAACGGCTTTACATTTGCGGCATACGACTCCAGGGAAATGCTGTCGGCTTGCCTGCGCGCCAGGGATCTGTATTATGACGGCAAAGACGGCTGGGCGGGCATGGTCAGGCGCGCTATGCGCTGCGACAACGGCTGGTCTGCGGCGGCGGAGAAATACATGGATATGTACAAGCGCGCGATGGCGCTTTCATGAGGGGAGGCGAAAAGCATGATCCAATCGTTTTCTGCGTATACGACCGAGGTAGATGACGCGGAGCGCGCAGTAGAAGAAATAGTCAGTCAGCTCGATTATGAAGGCAAACTCCTGAAAAACACGGTGGGGATTCTTGCGTGCTTTGCCGATTTCATAGAGACCGGCGTCGTAAAGGCCCTGTGCGACACGCTCCCGTTCGATGTGCTGGGGATGACGACCATTGCAAGCGCGAGCTCCGGACAGTGGGGCGAGGCCATGCTGTGCATACTGGTGCTCACGAGCGATGACGCGGAATTTGTCTCATGGTTCTCAGAGCCGGTGCCTGGGGATGATCCCTCCGCGCTGAGGCGTTCCTATGACGAAGCCGTGAGGGGCAGGGACGGGTGCCCTTCGCTGATGTTCAGCTTCTTCCCGTTGATGATTGACACCGGCGTTGATTTCTTTGTCGAGAGCATGGACGAGATCGCGGCAGGCGTGCCGATTTTTGGCTCGCTGCCTGTGGATCACAACCCAGATTACCGTGAGTCGCACGTTATATTTAACGGCGGAGCCTGGCGCGACCGCTGCGCCTTTCTTCTGATCTACGGGAGCGTGGCGCCGCGTTTTTATACGGGGAACATCGGGGAAGGCAAACTGTTCCCGGCAGAGGGCACGATAACGGCCTCTAAGGGCAACATGATTCAATCGGTCAACGAGAAACCGGCGATAGAGTACCTCCTCTCGCTCGGACTCACCAGAAATGAAAGCGGCGAAATAGAAGGCATCAACTCATTTCCCCTCATCGCTGATTTAAAAGACGGCGCCGAGCCGGTCGTTACCTCCATGTACGCCATGACGCCGGAGGGTTATGCCGTGTGCGGCAGAAAGATGCCGGTCGGCGCCACGTTATCCATAGGGAGGTACTTTCCTGAGGAGATCGTCTCGACGTCCGCCAGCACCCTCGACAAAGCCCTGGATGGCGTTCAGTGCCATACGTTGCTTATTTTTTCCTGCGTCGGCCGCTGTTTTTCTCTGCTGTACGATCAATCCGCCGAGATGGAAATGGTGGTGGAAAGAATGGAGAATCGCGGCCTTTCTTATATGATGGCCTATTCAGGCGGTGAGGTATGCCCTGTTCGCAAGGGCGATGCCGGGCTGTTAAACCGCGCTCACAGCAACACTTTTATCGTATGCGCTTTTTGACGCGAGGCTGCGCGGCACATCCGCCCTTCCTGCGCGTCTGTTTGAGAAAGTGGTGATGTCAGTCAATGCTTCAGGCGAATCAGGACGGACAAAAGAACTCAGGAACGGGATCAGAAGCCGGCAATCAGGAATTTAAAGCCCTGCGGGATGAGTGTGAGCAGCTCCGCAGGGAATACAAGCGCCACGAGCGTGAGTTGAAGCTCTTCCAGATGAGGCTGGAACGCATACGGAAGATGTCTGAGGCCACCGTTATCTTAAATCGCGTCGCGGCGGTCAAGCACTCTGAACTCGAACATTTTATCAACCTTATTATGCAAAATTCCCCGAACTTTATACTGATGTTCGACGCGGAGAACCGGCTCTCCTACTGCACCGACTCGTTTTTGCGCGGATGCGGCATACCGACCGTCGGTTCGATCCGCGGGCTGCACTATCGCGAGTTGTTCGAGCTATACACGGAACATGAATTTGTTGAGATGATGGATTCGGTCATCGCCAGCTTTCACGGATCAAACAACGTCGTGGAATTTACAGAAATGCTGGACTTCGGCCATAGCGGCGTCCTGACCATTTGCAGCGTGCAGGTTGCGCCGATGGTGGGCGAAAATGTGGAACAGGCGGGATTTATGGTGTTTTTCCATGATGTGACGGAACTTATGGACGCCAAGAGGAAAGCCGATTACGCCAACGAGGCCAAGTCCTCCTTTCTGGCGCGGATGAGCCACGAGATGCGCACCCCGCTGAATACGATCATCGGGATGTCCGAGCTCATCTCGCGCAAAGACATCCCCAGGGGCATGGCCGAATACGTCTCCACCATTCAGCAGGCCGGGCATAACCTGCTTGTGATCATCAACGACGTCCTGGACTTCTCCAAGATCGAGGCAGGGCAGATGCGCGTCGTGCCGGAAAGATACTATTTCGCGTCCATGATCCACGACGTAGTGAACCTGACCCAGGTGCGGCTGCTGGGCAAACCGCTCGACTTCGTCGTGAGGGTGGACAGCGACATCCCGGAGCAACTGCTGGGAGATGAGGTCCGCACGAAACAGATCCTGCTGAACCTCCTGAGCAACGCGGTCAAATACACTTACTCGGGACACATATCGCTGGACGTGAGGTTCGAGGACGCGGGGAACGGGGACATCCGCTTCGTGTTCGTCGTAGGGGACAGCGGAGTCGGCATAAGGCAGACGGACCTGGACAGGCTCTTCGGGGACTTCGTGCGTATAGAGAACACCAGCATGAGGGAGGTGGAGGGGACGGGCCTCGGACTTGCCATAACGCGCAGCCTCTGCCGCGCGATGGGCGGGGATGTCTCAGTGAAGAGCGAGTACGGGATTGGCTCGACATTTACCGCGACGATAATCCAGACACCCCTCGCGGAAAGCGACAAAAAACTCGCGTCAGTGGAGAACGCGGCAGCCCGCAAGGTGCTAGTCCTGGAAGAAAGGCCGGTCTGCCTGGACTCGCTCTCGTACGCGCTGACCAACCTGGGGGTGAGCATGGAATCAGCCGAGAATCTGTCGGACTTCGCCGTGAAACTGGCAGGCGGCGGGTACGATTACGCGTTCGTCCCGTCAAAATACATCGCCGACAGCATGCTCTACATCGGGAAAAGCCCGTCACGCACGGTGCTCGTGAACATGGTTGAGATGGATGACGTCTCGTCGTACAAAGACGTCAACAGCGTCACGATGCCCTTGTTCTGCATCAACGTCGCCAACGCCCTGAACGGCGTCACAGACGGTGATGTGTCGGCGCTCAGGAAGCACAGGCTGAGCTTCAGGATTCCCGAGGCGAAAGTGCTGATCGTCGACGATATCTCGACCAACCTCCGTGTGTCCAAGGAACTCCTGTCCCTTTACGGCCTGGAGGCCCACACCTGCCTGAGCGGCCAGGAGGCCATCAATCTCGCGCGCGCGAACCGGTACGACATCATTTTCATGGATCACATGATGCCTGGAATGGACGGCATAGAGGCGGCCTCCATCATAAGAGCGACAGATCCGGACGACGGTTACTACCGCGGCCTGCCGATCATAGCCCTGACCGCCAACGCTGTATCAGGGCAACGGGAGATGTTTTTGAGGAGCGGCATGAGTGATTTTCTGGCCAAGCCCATCGACCTCCAGAAGCTGGACTCCATCTTGCAAAAATGGCTTCCGAAAGAGATGCTGCTCGACCTGCGGAACGACGCCCCTGACGAATCTGCCGCAATGGGCCATGTGAGGCTTTTTGAGATACCAGGCGTGTCCGTGGAGACTGGGCTCGCCAACTCCGGAGGCTCGGTCGAGGCATATTTGGACATACTTGACGTCTTCTGCACAGACATCGAGGAAAAGTCGAAGCAAATAGAGCAGTGCGCGGCAAACGGCGATCTAAGCCTGTACATGACGCTCGCCCACGCGTTCAAAGGAGCCTCGCGCAGCATCGGGGCAGCGGAGTTTGGCGATCTGGCGGCACAGATGGAGGGCGCGGCGCGGGCGGGAGACATGGACACCATCGCCCTGGAAACCGGCGCGTTTCTCGCGTTCGCGCGTGAGCTGACCGGCAGCATACGAAATTCGATGAAGCTCAACGGCGCGCGCGGGCGGCAAAACGGCGAGGATCTGACGCAATCCCGGATAGAGCCGCTGCGGTCAGCGCTCGAATGCATGGATATCTCGGCGGCAAACAGGCTAATAGTCGAGTACTCCGCCCTGCCTCTGAACGAGCGCGCGAGGAAAACCCTGTCAGACATAGAGAACCACGTCCTGATGTTCGACTATGACAAGGCTGTCGAAATAATGGACTCGATTTATAGCGGGCAGGGGCGCGGGGGCGTGTGACCGGTTTGGCGAAAAAAACACCGAGGACGGCGGAAGAGCAACGCTCATACAACATGAGCCGCGTGAAGCAAAAGGACACGGACATAGAACTCACGCTGAGGAAACGCCTCTGGCGCGAGGGTATCCGCTACAGGAAAAATTACAGGAAACTCCCCGGCAGCCCCGATATCGCTATCACGAAATATCAGATAGCCATCTTCTGCGATGGCGAATTTTGGCATGGGAAGGGCTGGGAAATCAAGAGGCCTAAAATTCAGAGCAACCCGGAATACTGGACTGCCAAGATCGAGCGCAATATGCGGCGCGACAGCGAAGCAGACCGGAAGCTGCAAAGGATGGGCTGGTGCGTCCTGCGGTTCTGGGGGGCTGACATCGAGAAGAATATCGACGCTTGCGTGGAAGAAGTGAAGGATGTCATCTTCCAAGTCCAGATTGACGCCAATGACACCGTGCCGGAATACCGACGCGAAGAGGAAGTTTAAGCGGTGTTGCGTTGACGCTGTAAAATAAAAATTTTACAATGCGAGGGGAAAATGTGACGGACGGCGATGGCTCTGTGCTGATTTCAAAGCAGATGTGACGGCTAAAAGCAAGGAGGGGGACAGCTATGCTCAGTAAAAAATACAGGGATTCCCCCAAAAACCGAGACGTGATTTCTTTGTTTTCCGGAGCTATGGGGCTTGACATAGGGCTGTCCCAAGCCGGGTTAAATGTAAAAATCGGCCAGGACATGGATGGGGATTGCGTCGCGACAATGAAGGCAAACAGTCATGGCGTGTTCGTCGGCGATATCAGGGGGATTAGCCCGGAACAGTTATTGGGCGCAACCGGCCTTTCCCCTGCGGAGCCATTCCTCGTATGTGGCGGTCCCCCCTGCCAGCCATTTTCAACGGCAGGGAAGCGCATGGGGATTGATGACCCACGCGGCAGCCTGTTCACGGATTTTATCCGCATGATCGACCATATCCGGCCAAGGTTTTTCATCATGGAAAATGTCAGGGGGCTGATGTCGGCTTCGGTTAAAAACCTTGCCGAAGAAGCCAGCCAGCGTATGCTGTTCGGTACTGCGAAAGTCAAAAAAAACGACAAGGGCCATGTGCTTGAAATAGTCTTGTCGGAGTTTGAAAAACTCGGATATAAAACGACGTATGGAATCCTTGACTCGGTAAACTACGGGGTGCCGCAATTCAGGGAGCGTTTCGTATTGTTAGGGAGCAGAGACGGCGAGGATATTTTCCTGCCCTTCCCCACCCATTTCCAGACTCACCAGGATTCAGCGTACCAGTGGGTGACACTCAAAACCGCGATAGCGGATTTGGAAAACAAAGAAGGGGAATGCACTTATTTCAGCCAGGAGCGATTAGATTTTTTGCGGATGGTGCCGGAGGGGGGGAACTGGCGGGATTTGCCGCTTGACAGCGTCGAAAAGGCAATGGGCGGAGCGTATAAATCAGGCGGCGGCAAGGTCGGTTTTTTCAGGCGGCTTTCATATAGCCAGCCCTCCCCGACCTTGGTCACTTCCCCTGTTCAAAAGGCATCTATGCTCTGCCACCCTAAAAAAGACAGGCCTCTTAGCGTCAGGGAATATGCGCGGATACAGCAATTCCCGGACGATTGGGTATTCTGCGGGAATATCGCGAGCAAATACCGGCAGATAGGCAACGCGGTCCCGATCGGCCTTGCGAGAGCGCTTGGCAAGGCAATAGTTTCTGTGGCAGAAGGGATGGCGACGGTGAAGACAAAACGCGTACGCGGGACTGACATTCATAGCAGAATTAAAAACGCGATAGAAATGGGGATTTGCAATGCCAGTCAATACCGCGTATGACAAGAACGCGGTAGTCCAAGCGACTGCCGTCGCGCTTGACGAGTTTTATAAAAGCCTGATCGCTAACTTGAGCAACCTGAACATCAAGAAGGTCATGCGCCGAAAGAACCCTTATCTTTTCCGTGCCAAAGCCATGAATGGCGCGGCACAGATCGTTGACGCGCTTTTGTCGGCGTTCGTCTCTTCGTCCGAAGAGACGATATTCGGGAACGTGTTTTTCGAACCGATAGCGAGAGCCGCTTCAAAAGGCTATAAAGCATTGGCCGAAGGCGTGGATATCATGGTCGAGCGGGATGATACCATTTATGCTATCGCGGTGAAATCAGGTACGAGCGTATTTAACGCCGATAGCCGCAAGAAGCAGGAACAAAATTTCATGGCTGCTCAAAAATTAGCGCAACAGGCGAAAAAACGTTTTGTGCCGATTGTTGGTTACGGATACGGAAAAAAGAGGCAAAGCGACAGGGGACGCCCGAAATTTTACACGGAACTTGCAGGACAGGATTTTTGGGAAGAGATCACTGGCGATAACGATTTTTACATAGAACTCATCAGAATTATGGACAAATTGCCAGAAAAATATATAAAAGAATTTGAAGTAGCTTATCATAAAACGGCCAACCGCCTTGTAAAAGAGTTTACAAACGAATTCTGCGCGGAAGACGGCGCTATCGACTGGGAAAAACTCGCTCTGTTCAATTCGGGCAGATAGCTCCGCTCGGATGATTCGCTTTCAGCCTCATCAATTGCCTGGCGGTCGCGGCCATGCTTGTTGCGGACATTTTCTCAGGCGGGTTTTATAGGAGGACATTACACAGACGAATGACATTCCTGACGTTTAATGCTACGCTCTTGCGCATTAAACGTTATAAACTGCGGCAAAGGGGAGGATGATCCGTGTCCATGGCAAACAGAGCTAGATCAGAGCTTGAACTGATCCCGGGCGTCGGGGAAAACATGGCGCGGCACCTGATAAACGCCGGGTACCCCACGATAGAGTCCCTCAAGGGGCAAGACCCGGAAGAGATTTACAGGAAAGACTGCGCGTATCAAGGCTGCCGGGTGGACAGATGCGCCCTGTACGTCTATCGCCTCGCCGTCTATTTTGCCGAGAACGAGACGCTTGACCCGGAGAAACTGAAATGGTGGAACTGGAAGGATTGAAGCAACCGCGTCGGGTTCCGTTTCGAGAGCACTGGGCGGAAGGCGGTGCAGCCTACTGAGAAAAACCCGTTCTGTCCAATCCTGGCAGACAGCCCGCACAGACAGTTCACCCATGTGTCTGAGAGACGACATGCCCCCGGTTAGAGACGAC
The DNA here is from genome assembly GCA_031263445.1 of Synergistaceae bacterium. Lineage (GTDB taxonomy): Bacteria > Synergistota > Synergistia > Synergistales > Synergistaceae > JAIRNC01. The sequence goes on from JAISFV010000156.1 coordinate 42,573, forward strand.
ACTGACGCCAGCCCCGCGCCCTGCGGGCGTTTTTTGTATATTTGTACAGTGCCGCAAATGAGGAAAAGAACGATGAACTGAGCGTGACAGACTGTAAAATTGTGTTAAAGCAGGGGTGACGCTTCCGCCGATTTGAACTATCATTGTGCCGATAGTGTTGCCAGCCAGCGCATGGATTCGGAGGTTTTTTTATGATGCGTCGTCTTTGCCTTAAATATTTTCACCGTTTTCAATGCTTGCAATACAGCCTTGCGGCCGCCCTCTCCGTCATCGCCATTTTGTTTTTCCCGTCTGACGCCCTTTCAGCCGTATCAGCGGATCGGCCTGCGGCATCGTCGGCGCTGCCTGACGGGACGGTCACGCTCGAAGAGTGCCTGCGGATCGCGCTGGACTTGAACCCCGGACTCGCGGAGACAAAAAGCGGCATCGACTCGCAGGCTGCGCGCGTGAGGGAGGCCGCCGCCGCCTCCAGGCCGCAGGTCGGCTTGTCGTCCTCCTATGGCTATACGCACACCGGGAACGCCGAGCAGGGTTCGATAAACACCGGCTTCACTCTCCGTCAGTCGATCTTCGACTGGGGCAGGGCAGATCTTTCGGTCAGGGGGGCGTCCCTGGAACTGGAGGCCAAGACGCTCGACCGCGCAAACGACGTCCAGGGGGTCTTAGCCCAAGTGACGGACGCTTATTACATGGTCAACAGGAGCGCCCGCAACCTCATGATAGCTACTGAACGGGTGGGCAACTACGAAAAAAGGCTGAAGTGGGCGAAGGATTTTTACGCCGCCGGGGCGAAAGCGAAGATAGACGTCACGAAAGCCGAAACGGATCTCGCCAACGCGAGGCTCGACCTCGTGCAGGCAAACGGGGCCTCCGCCAAGGCACTGTCCGGCCTTTCACACTCCATGGGCGCGGCAGAGTGGACGCCGCCGGGCGTGGAGGATCTTCTGGAGTACACTAGCTACGACATTGCCGCAGAAGAGGCTGTGAACACGGCGCTTGGATCACGGACGGATCTTATGGCGCAGGAGGTCAGGCTACAGGAGGCGCGGACGAGCCTCTCGCTCGCCTCGAAGGGCCTGTCGCCATCGTTCTCGGGCAGTGCGGGCTATTCCTTCTACGGCGAGAGCGACCCGTTCGGCCAGAAGGAGTGGCGCCTGTCAGCCGGCATCGAAATACCGTTGTCGGACGGCGGTTTGACGAGGGAGAGGGTAAGAGGCGCGGAGGCTGATCTCGCAGGAGCGGAGTCCCGTCTGGCCGCGATGAGGCAGGACATCATCCTGGCAGCGCGCAACGCGCACTCCTCGCTAGCGGAGGCGAGGGAGGCGGTGGCGGCGGCCAGGGAGGTTGAACGCCAGGCGGGCGAGACGCTGAATCTGGCGTTAGGCCGCTACGGCGCCGGGGTTGGCGAGTCACTGGAGATATCTGACGCAGTAGACGGGTATGCACAGGCCAGGGTGCGGGTCGTCACGGCGCTCTATGATCTGAAGTCCGCCGAGATCAATTTAAAGAGGACGATGGGAGTTATTTCGCAATGAACCAGGTTAATGCCAAAGTTTCGAAGAGGCTGTTCAAGCGGCTGAGGGGTATAGCGATCCTGATTTTTGTCCTTTCAGCTACCGGTTTCGGGGTCAGGTACTATATAGAAAGCTCAAAGGAACCGCCCGTCAAATTTCTGACTGCCGCTGCGGGGCGCGGCGACCTGCGCTCCGTCATCCTGGCGACCGGGAAGGTGCAGCCGGTGTCGCTCGTGAGCGTAGGCACACAGGTATCTGGGACGCTCAAGGAACTTTACGTGGACTATAACAGCGATGTCAAAAAGGGCCAGCTCATCGCGCTGATCGACCCTGAGCAGCAGGAGGCCGATCTGGCGCAGGCCCGCGCCGCGCTGGCGGCAAGCGAGGCGGATGTGACGGAGGCCCGCGCTAACCTGCTCCATGCGTCACGCAACCTCGGGCGCTCGCGTGAGCTTTTTTCTAACGACCTCATAGCACGGTCCGCAATAGAGACCGACGAGACGAACGCAAAAACAGCGGAGGCGAGGCTCGGTGCCGCCTTGGCGCGGGTCGGGCAGCAACAGGCGAACATAGACAGGTCGAAGCTGCAGCTCAGTTACACCAGGATTTATTCACCCGTCGACGGCGTGGTCATCACCAGGAACGTCTCCGTAGGCCAGACCGTGGCCGCCAGCTTCAATACGCCGACGATAGCGGAGATAGCCGAGGATCTCTCGCGGATGCAGGTCGAGGTCAACATCGACGAGGCCGACATAGGCAGCGTCCACGAAAACCAGAGGGTCGAGTTCAACGTCGACGCCTTTCAAGACCGCGCTTTTGAAGGCACAGTCACTCAGATACGCCTCTCACCGACGTCAGAGAGCAACGTGATCTCGTACAAGGCAATAGTCTCGTTTATAAACGAGCAGATAGAGGGGCGGAACCTGATACCTGGCATGACCGCGAACGTGACGCTCATCGTGGACGAGAAAAACGACGTGCTGACGGTGCCGAACTCGGCGCTGCGATTCCGGCCGCTGGATAACGCAGGCGCCGAAGCCGGCGGAGGAGCGCCCATGGGCCGCGGACGCCCGCAGCGCGCAGAACCGGCCGCTTCGGACGATGTGAGGCGCGGGCCTGCAATCTACACCCTCGACCAGCAGGGCAAACCCGTCAGGACAGAGGTCACAAGCGGCATAACGGACGGGACGAACACAGAGATACTCTCTGGCATCGAGGACGGCACGGAAGTCATCGTCGGGATCGACATCCCGAAGGACGCATAGGGCATCGACATGGCGATTATTGAGCTGATCGGCGTGCGCAAGAGTTTCCCGATGGGGGACGGGGAGCTGGAGGTGCTTCACGGGATAGACATGAAGGTGGGTCAGGGGGAGTTCGTGGCGATGATGGGGCCGTCAGGCTCCGGCAAGTCCACTACGATGAACATACTGGGCTGCCTCGACACCCCGACGTCAGGGCGCTACGTCCTGGACGGCCAGGATGTAGCCGGCCTCGACGGCGATGAACTGGCCGAAATGAGGAACACGATGATAGGCTTCGTCTTTCAAGGGTTCAACCTCCTGCAGAGGACATCCGCCCTCGCGAACGTCGAGATGCCGATGCTCTACGCGGGCGCGAAGGCGAAGGAGCGGCGCGCGCGCGCCAGGGAAGTGCTGGAGAGGATGGGGCTGGGCGACAGGATGCACCACGACCCGAGCCAGCTTTCAGGCGGCCAGCAGCAACGGGTGGCAATAGCGAGGGGGATCGTGAACCGCGCCCCGATACTCATGGCCGACGAGCCGACCGGCAACCTGGACTCGAAGACGAGCGACGAGATAATGAAGCTCTTCCAGGAGCTGAACGAGAACGAGGGCATGACTATCGCGCTCGTCACCCACGAGCCCGACGTGGCCTCCTACGCCGGAAGGATAATGCATTTCAGGGACGGCCTCATAACGAGCGACGAGCCGAACGAGTCGAAAAAGGGGGCGGTCGCGTGATCCCGTTCTCCGAGATACTGAAGGTCTCATTCAAGGCATTGATGGTGAACAAGATGCGCTCCTTCCTCACGACGCTCGGGATCATAATAGGGGTCGCGGCCGTGATAGCGGCATTCGCCGTCGGACGCGGCGCTAACAAGGTAATAGACGACCAGATAGCGATGTTCGGCAGCAACTTCATGTTCATATTCACGGAACGCAGCGCAGTCGGGTCGTCAACGCCGCCGCGCTACCTGACCGTGGCAGACGCGGAAGCCATCGAGCGCGAGTGTTCCGGTGTCGAGGCGGTGGCGCCTGTCGTCGAGACGAACGTCCAGGCCGTGTATGGCTCCGCGAACTGGGCAGCCGAGGTTGTGGGCAGCACGCCTGGATATGCGGCCGTGAGGGACTACAAGATCGGGCAGGGTCGCGACATGCTCCCGAGCGACGTGCGCGCCGCCGCCAAGGTCTGTGTGCTCGGCCGCACCGTGGCTGACAAGCTGTTCGAAGGGGAGGATCCGGTCGGGAAGATCATCAGGCTCCGCACAGTCCCCTTCCTCGTCATCGGCGTGTTCGAGACGAAGGGGCAGGCTATGGGCGGGTGGGATCAGGACGACTTCGCGCTCGTCCCCCTGACCACGGCGCAGCGCCGCCTCACGCGCAACGCCAACACGGGCCGTGTCGGCAACATCATGGTCAAGGGGGTATCGATGAAAGCGCTGGACTACCTTGACATCCAAATCAGCGACCTGCTGCGTGAGCGGCACAGGATACGCCAGGGACAGCCGGACGACTTTGCGATCCGCAACATCAGCCAGATCCTGGATGCCCGGCGCAAGGCGACCCAGACGATGTCCATACTGCTTGGCTCGATAGCCGTGATCTCGCTTGTCGTCGGTGGGATCGGCATCATGAACATAATGCTCGTGTCGGTAACCGAGCGCACGAGGGAAATTGGGATCAGGATGGCCGTAGGCGCTAAATCATGGGACATACGCCTCCAGTTTTTGATAGAGGCCGTCACCCTGTCGCTCTTGGGCGGCTCGATAGGCATAGTGCTAGGAATGGCGTCTGCGCACGGGCTGGCGAAGGTGATGGCAAGCCCTCCCATCTTCGGCGCCGGCGTTGTGGCACTCTCGTTCGCGTTCTCCGCGATGGTGGGCATAGGGTTCGGCTTCTACCCGGCCTGGCGCGCCTCGCTCCTGAACCCCATTGACGCCCTCAAATACGAGTGATACGCCCGTGCCGCAGCCGCCCGAGACGGCGTCATGCAAGCGACAGAGACTCTGGGTTAGCGATTCGCTTCACTCGTTCGCCAACCCAGAGTCTCTTACTTGAGGCAACTTTATAGTCATATTTATTTTTTCGCGATCACGAGCAGCACGCAGGACAGCCCCAAGACGGCGAACGACGCCACGACAAGAGCGTCGTTCGCCGTGACTCCTCCCTGGTAAGAGAGGCAAAGCCCCAAAACGAATCCGGCGCATGAGAAGCGCAGCCGAGCCATAATCACTGCCTCCCGAAAAGCCAGACGATGAATCCCACCAATGAGACGTTGAGGAACCAGTAACGGATCGTCATGGCCATGATTTTATTCTCACCGCCCGGCCCTGACCCGACGTTCGCTGCGCCGGTCATGATGGTCGAGGGCGAGATGGATACGCTGAGGGAGCCGCCGACCGACTGCGAGGCGGACATGAGCACGGCACTCTTCCCTAGGGTGACTGCGGCTTCGTACTGCATCCTCCCGAACATGACGTTTGAATTCGTGTTGCTGCCGGTGATAAACGTGCCAAGGGCGCCTATGAAGGGCGACGCGAGGGGATAGAGGCTGCCGAACGTCTCGGCTATGCCCCTCGCGATGTAGCCGGTCATTCCGGAGTCTGTCATTATGAGCGCCATCATCACCAGCGTCGTGATGCCGGCGGACATCGGCAAGCATTTCGCCGCAGTCCTTTTCACCGCTGTCCGCAGCAATTCCGCCGGGCTGTACGCGCACTTGCCCCGCGCGGGGTACAGGACGACGCCGAACAGGGCGGCGGCGACCAAAATCAGCATCGGGTGCGAAAAGAATTGTATCTTGGCGTAGCTCGGCGCCGCGTCCACCGTATACCCCAGCGCAGTCGAGACGGAGGGGAAGTCGAGTCCCCAGTAATAGGGGCTCAGGGTGCTTTTGACCGCCGGCACCTGTGATAACAGAGTGAGCGCTATGACGGCGTAATAGGGGGACGCGGCTGTGTGAAAACTCATTTCGCCCTCCCGTTCGGCTGGAATTTTGCCGGCGCGGCTCTTTTTCATAAGAGACACGACGGAGAGTAAAAAACAGCCGCTCATGCCCGCGGCAAGGGTCGAGATCTGTGCCATGCCGATTTTGTTCATGAACCAGAGCATGAAAGACATGAGCGACCCGACGGCGAAAACAGGGACGGCGCCCTTCTTCATGGCGGCCGTCCCGCCGTATATGTGCAGGACCGAGAATCCGGTCGAGAATACCGCCGCTGAGAAGAGCAGGGACATGGCAGGCCCTATCGCTTCCCCGGGCAGACCCGTCACCAGTTGGATGGCGTTATAGCTCGAGCCCATCGACCCGAAGGATATGGACCAGGAATGCCCTACGAGGCAGGCCGCTACCGAGACGATGGGGTCAAAGCCCATTTCGGCCATTATCGGCGCCACGATGGCGACCGGCACCCCGAAACCAGCGATCCCCTGAAGGAGGGCCGAAAAGCACCAGGACAGCAAGAGGCATTGCACCGTCCTGTCGTCGGAGATCTTCCGCATAACGCCGCTGATGACTTTCACGGCGCCGGCGGCCTCCGCCACGTTGTACAGGAAAACCGCGCTCCAGACGATGAGCAGCACGTATAGGGAGAGCGCGATGCCTTTGGCGTTTGCCAGGGCCATCAGCCTGGCGTCAGCCTTGAAGAAGAACCAGGCCGCGAAAATCCCGACGAACCACGCGACAGCCCCCACCTTGAACGACTCCCAGTGGAACAGGAGGATGCAGCCGAGCAGGACTATGACCGGCGTAGCCGCGACAAACCAGTAAAATAAATTCATGGACTCCATATCGTTCATCTCTTCCAACTGTATTTGATGCAGAAACTGCCGCTTTGTGAAGATACAGCCAGTGCCTCCGCAAGGGTTTGAATCTTCACCGTTAGGCTTCTGGCTATAAACCTGCCTTCGTTAACGCCCGCGCCGCTTTTTTGCGCACTATCTCATGCCCGTCGTCGAGCGCCCTCTCGACGTGCGCGACCCAGCCCTCCGCCCGGGCGTTCGCCAAGACGTTTATGGCGTTCAGCTTCCACCTCCAGAGGGATTCTTTCTTGATGTAGAAGAACTTTGGCATGAGTATGCTCCCTATCTCATCATAGCTCATGGAGATTATTTTTTCGGGTGAGAGCCGTTCGCTCATGTCGGCCAGCCCGGGGAAATCATCTCCGAACGTCCACTTGCCCTTGTTCATGGGGCATACGTCCTGGCAGGCGTCGCAGCCATATATCCACTGCCCCGTGCGGCGGCTCGTCTCTTCGTCGTAATCAATGGGGTCGTTCGACGTAGAAAGCCTGCTCACGCAGGTTGCCATATTCATCGTGTAGGGAGCGGAGAGGGATTTTGTCGGACACGCGCCCACGCACCTGTCGCAGTTGTCGGGGCATGGCGGCAGATGGGCATCCCCGGTCATTTCCATTTCCGCGTCCGCTGCCCACGCCACGATGTTCACCCACGAACCCTTTTCCGTGTAGAAAAAATTATTGCGGCGTATGATGCCTATCCCTGCTTTATGCGCCGCCCAGCGCATGGCAGTGATGCCCGGATGCACGCTGCTCTCCGTTTTCAGTCCCAGCCCCTTCAGAAACGATTCAAAGGCGGTAATTTTTTTCCGTTCCGGCGAATCAGGGTTGAACCTTGAGTCGGTCAGATAGGATTTACCGTAGTGCCCGTCCGTATTTTTGGGAAGCGCGTAATGTCCGTAAGACAACACGGCCACGATGACCGATTTTGCCCAGGGGAATTGCCCCTTGATATCGGCAAACCGCATAAAGTGTCCGTATATGGCCTCTCCGTTTGGGATGCGTCCCATGCGTTCGCGCAGACGGCCGGCGTAATCCAGCAGCGCCTCCGCCCTTACTATCCCGCATTTGTCGATGCCCAGTTCATCCGCTTTCAGCTTGATCTGCGTTTCAAGCGACACGCAACTGCCCCCTCCCTTTGCGCGCTTCCTTAGCTTCCCTCTTTCATCCCCTTAAAACGCCTGAGCAGGAACCGCGTAAACGGGTACGCCGTCGCAATGCCGAGGAGGCCCTGCAGCGAGTCCCCGAAAATTTCAAATGGGACGGCAGCCGCCCCATAGAGAAAATACACGGAGACGGCATAGCCCGCGATCATCACGGCCACTCCCGCTGACATGCCCACGATGTCGCGGACGCCCCCTGTCCCCTTGGCCAGCGTCCCGGCAATGAAGCCCTCGACACCGTGTATTATGAAACTGAACGGCATCCAGACCGGAAAGCCCAGGAGCAGGTCGGCCAGGGCGGACGAGATGCCGCCCACGAGCGCACCGCCCCACCGCCCCAGCAGCACGGACGCGGTCAGTATTATAGTCTCGCCGAGATGGAAATAGATCCTGCCGTCAGGGCCCGGCACCCGGAAAATCCAGATGGCCGCGACGCCCAGCGCCGAGAGCAGCCCCACCTTTGCTATACCATGCGAATCGAACTTCATTAAAGGGCAATGCCTCCTGAATATGATTCTAATTCCAGATCAACTCGCCTGTTACGAGTTGACCCGGAGGAAAACCTCAACACTTCGTATCAGGCGCGACATACCCTTACGCCAGCGCGCACAATTATACCCTCTACGCTCCACGGTATCAAATTCCGCTTAAACAAGGCGGATTCGTAGTCAGGTCTTACAAAAAGCTGTTGCGTAAATGGACATTTTTATTTAAGATTACAGCAGACTTTCGATCAAGAGGAGGAAAGAAAATGTCAAAAATCACAGAATT
>JAISFV010000011.1 GCA_031263445.1 Synergistaceae bacterium
TGCTTCAATGATCCGCTTGCGTAAATCATTCGACAACGGTCTCGTCATTCTGTAAGCTCCTCTCCTTTTATGTTACTCACAGAATAATTAATAGTATCCGTTATGTCAAACCGCTATAAGTCGGAGTGTCCCATCAATTCACGCACCCTGTTGAGGTCGACGCCTTTCATGACCAACTGAGAGGCGAAGTCGTGCCGCATGTCGTGCCACCTGAAATTTTCGATACCAGCCTCTTTCAATACGCCCGCCCATGCCTTTTTGACATTATTCAGCATGCCGCCTGTCCTTGGCGACGGGAAAACAAGCGCGTCCTTGCCGGCATCCCCGCTCTGGTCACGCCAAGAGACAAGCGCCCCCTGCGTGACGCTGTTCATGGGTATATGCGATGTCTTACCGGCTTTGGATGCCGCCGCGCGAAGGATGATAGTCCGGCTCTCGAAATCGATATCCCCCCATTTGAGGGCGAACAGATTGCCCTGCCGCATGCCTGTGTTGAGGGAAATCAGCACCATCGGCTTAAGATGATCCGCATATCCGCCACCTAGCGCGGGCATCAGCTTATAGCCCCGCTCCAATGACCATTCGTTATGGCTCATGCGCCCGCCTCTCATGCGTTTTTCCCGCGAGTCCAGCGCGGCGTATAGGCGCTTTCTCTCGTCATCGGCGAGATATCTCACTTTGGCGTCTGAATCGAGTTCCTTGAGCTTGTCGAGCTTTATGAGAGGGTTCGATTCGATCAGATCCCTTTTGACTCCCCAGTTAAGCGCTGCTTTCAGCGCCGTGAGGCGGCGGTTGCATGTCGCGGCCTTTGTGCCGGAACTCATTTTATCCTGCCGCCATTTTTCCATGGTCCTTATGTTGAGGTCGCGTATCGGCTTATTGAGGAATGGTTTGAATGCCAGGCGCAGAAGATAAAGCGTCTGTTCCCCGCTCTTTCTTTCAGTCAAGGCCCATCGCTCATAATCGTTGGTCAGGAAAGCGCCAAGGGAGAGCTTTGCCGGGCGTTTCTTCTTTTGGGGGTTTTCTCCTTTGCGGAGGCGGGATATGAAGTCGCGCGCCATCTCCCTGGCTTGCGCGACCGCCAGCGAATCGGCCGGGCCTATCTTGTGGCTTTGGTACTTGCCTCTTTCGTCCTGATAGGCGACATACCAGACCTTACCCGAGACGCCAATGTAAAGACGGAGATTTTTACAGTCGCCGTCCGTCACCCAGTAAGGCTTGTCTTTGGGTTTGAGCGCCGTGACGCTGGTTTGGGTGAGGTGTGTCTTCATAAAAACGCTCCTTCTGCTTTACAGTCTATTTACAGTTTTCAAATTATAAAGCATGGAAAAACAGGGAACAATACGAGAATATTAGAGTGGTGTGATTGATTGCGCTGCAAGGCATCAGGCTATATAATCACAGTGGCGGCAAGGGGTCTCGCCCCTCGTATTTTTGCACTCCTAAGCCGTAGGTCTCCGGTTCGAATCCGGACGAGCCCGCCAGAGATAGCGAGGGTTTAGGGGAATATCTCCTGAACCCTTTTTCATTTTTGGGGTTCCTCATAGCATCGACTGGACTGGTTGGGCCGTCTGTCGTGTTCCTCTCGGGCTACATGCTTTCTTAAATTCCCAAAGTAAGTTACACAGTGAGACAAGGGGGAATTTACTCAGGGAAGCGCTGAAACACTAGGCAGGATTTAGTGCGGGAAGCACGCCAGCGGACGCGGCTTGATTCCGTCCGGCGCGATGCGGTCGATTTCGTAGAATTCCTCCTTGGTGTTGACTATTGGCTCAAAATAATTGTATGATCTGTAATAAGTGTTTCTGAGGAGGAAGGTGTCCTTAGTGAGCGGCTATTTATGCAGAAATTGCGGCGTTTCTCTCGCTGACAACGATTTGGCGTGTCCTGAGTGCGGGATGCCGAGGGAACCGATAAGCGAGGGGCCTCTCGTGGAGGCAGAGGTGAGGACCGATTCCAGCGCTTCGCTCATCTGCGCGGCCTGCGGGGCGGCTATTCCTCCTGACGATCTTTTTTGCGGAAAGTGCGGCGCGTCCAGAGATACGCCAGGACAGGGCGCGGATCCTATCAATGCGCAAGGGGGCCATGTTAAGATGAAGCAAGCGAAGGGGAAAAACGCCAGTTTCGCGCGTGGCATGTCATCGACGCCCATGTCGGCGGCGCGGAAGAAAACGATCAGAAGCGGCCCGCTCATGCCGCTCTTATTCATTCTCGCGCTCGTCTGGATAGGCGGCATGGGTTATCTGGCGTATAAATTTTTCATCGCAAGGGAGGGCGGCCCGAACGGCGGCGTTACGGTCGAGTATCCTGGCGGGGGCGCAGGAGATGCGCAGAGCCAGGAGACAGATCTGGCCGAACAGCTACCGCCGATACAGCCCCTGGATACTCCTGAGGTGACGGCGCTCCCGGCGTTGTCATGGTCGGAGGCCGACGCGCGTGGATACAGCAATCCGGTTTCATCGTCTTCGAATTTAGCGCCTGCAATCTCAGGCACGGTGCTTGGCGACAGGGTCCGTCTCCGCTCAGAGCCAAACACCGATTCCAATGTAATAAGGCATTTCAACAAAGGCGCGAAGGTGGAGATAACGCAGCGCTACGCCTCAGCCAGGGAGGAATACCCTTGGTACCTCATCAGAGCGAACGGACGCACCGGGTGGATGTATGGGCAGTACGTGGGGGAAATTACGCCCCAGATCGAATAAATCTGGATGGGAAGCGATGATAAATTTCAGCCAGGCGCCGAAATGGAAAAGGATAAATTCCGCAGAGTTCAGGAAACGCTGCGTCTCTCTGTGGCTCGCCCTCGTCGTAGTCGTAGCTGGCGCGGTGGTCTTTGCGATTTACGGCATGTCTGAAAACGCTGATCTGACAGAGGACGAACCCATAGCGGCTGAGGAAACCGCAACGGCAGTTTCACCCGAACCTGGCGTCATCATGGAGGAAGAAGCCCCGAAGGCCGAGAACGCCGCGTTCGCCAGCCTGCTGCGCGAGCCAGGCGTGGCGGTCCTGATAGAGAAAAGGAGCCACAGGCTCACCGTGCTGCGCGACGGCCAGAAATTAAAGGAGTACGGGATCGCCGTCGGCAAGAACGGCGGAGACAAGCAGCGCGTCGGTGACATGAGGACGCCGGAGGGGGCATTCCCTGTCCAGCGGATAGAGAATGCCGCCAAATGGACGCATGACTTCCGCGACGGCAAAGGCACCATACAAAACGCCTACGGCCCGCTGTTCATAAGGCTGAATACAGATCCCTGGAAGGGCATCGGCATACACGGCACGCACGACCCAAAGTCCATCGGCACGGACGTGACGGAGGGCTGTATACGCCTGAATAACGACGATCTCCTGGAATTCAGGGAGCTCATCGCCGTCGGCACGAAGGTGCTGATCGCGCCATGATCGAAATATCAAACGAATAAGCAATCTCGGATGGTTGACGGAATCTATATCGGAGACATCTCAATCGACTGCGGCGATCCGGAGGGGCTGCGCGGTTTTTACGCTGAGCTGCTTGGTTGGGACAGGCGCATGATGTACGGTTGCCCGGCCGTGGTCAGCAAGGGCGGGTTCGTAATACTGTTTATGGAAACGGACTGCGTGTATTGTCCGCCTATTTGGCCTGAAACGCCTGGCGCGCAGCAGAAACAAATGCACTTCAATTTCGCGGTGAGCGACTTGCCTGCCGCTGTCGAGGCGGCGGTAAGGCTCGGAGCAAGACGAGCGGCTGCCCAATACGGCGGCGGGCAATACGTTACGCTGCTCGACCCCGCAGGCCACCCGTTTTGTTTATGTCAAAGCAACGCGGCTGGCCAATATCAGAATAAGGACTGATTTTAGGGAATCGCTGATTAAATGTTCTTTAAGCGAAATAGAGCAGATTCGTTCGTTACTCGAAATGGCAGTCGCAAAAATGTCCGTAGGCGTAGCAGAGCTACGTTGAGGATCGTTTTTGAGGCCGCCATGAAGAGAGCGGGCAAAGATGTTTATTGCAGCCAGAGGTTATTTAATCAGCGGTTCCCTAGATCATCTCCTCCCATACCCTGTTCGCGACCCTGAGCCCGGCAGCGGTCAGGCTGGCGCGGTGACTGTCATTTCGCAACAGTGATTTTGGAAAGATGTTCAGCTTTTCGGCTATCTCGTCCTTCATGGCATTGCCGTGCCTTTCCCCGAACGAGCGCCAGTCTATGCCGTCCCTCGCGCGGAGCGCGAGCACGGCCGCCTGCCTTGCGGCTTGCGCCGGCGGGAGGCTTTCCTCGTAGACGGATGCGCTTTTGCCTTCGGCTGTCATCCGCGCGTACTCGTCCAGAGTCCGGGCGTTCTGTGACCTCGTGCCGCCGACGTAGCTCCAGGCGGAGGGGCCTAAGCCTATGTACTCTCCGTCGGCCCAGTAGTTCAGGTTGTGGCGTGACTCACAGCCGGGCTTGGAAAAGCTCGCCACCTCGTACTGCACGTATCCCTTGCGCGGCAGGTACCACTGGGCGTACCTGTATGGCAGGTAGCCGTCTGTGAGCGCGTGCTTTGGGAAATTTAAGCCGCTGAACGGCGTCCCTGGCTCTATCGTGAGCTGGTAGGCCGATATATGCCCCGCACCCAGCCCGACGGCGCGGCGCAGGTTTGCAGCCCAGCCCCGGAGCGTTTGTCCGCGATATTTTGGCCGTCCGTCCTGCCTCGGATCTTCGGGCAGGCCGAACATGAGGTCCACGCTCGTCTCGAATCCGGCGGAGACGCACATTTCGACGGCCTCCGCAGCTTGCCCGGAGTCGTGGGCGCGCCCTAAGAATTTCAGCTCGTCGTCATCAAAGCTCTGCACCCCGACGCTGACGCGGTTCACAAAGCCGCGCCACGTTTCGGCGTGTCCGCGCGACAGGGTGCCTGGGTTCGCCTCCGCCGTCACCTCCGCGCCCGCCGCCAGCCTGAAGGTGCCGCCTATGATCGCGGTCAGTTCGTGCCACGCGTCCGGTGATAGGGCTGTCGGGGTTCCGCCGCCTATGTAGAGCGTGAGCAGCGCGTCTTCCGCGATGCCCGACTTGGAGGCCGCCTCTTCCATGAGCGACCTGAGATACGCCTCTTCGTCGCCAGGGCGCTTGACCGCGCTCGCGAAGGCGCAGTACGGGCATTTAGACTCGCAGAAGGGGACGTGGACGTAAAGGGAGCGCGGATTCATCGTCAGGCGCCTAAAAAGATGAGGACTGAAACCCTTAAAACCGTTTCGATCAGCGTCACTTGAGGCTACGTCAGATCTCCCGGTTTTGACAGCTCCGTCCTTATCCGCCGGAAGAGGTACGTGATGAACGAAAACGAGACGATGCTGCCCATGAAGAAGGAGAGGGACTGGAACCACCAGATGTCCTCGAACGCGAAGAGGCGCGAAAAGATCCAGGCGGCAGACACTCTGAACACGATGGAGCGCAAAAGCTGCGTTATCGTCCCGAAGAACGAGTAGCCTGTCCCCACGAAAACGCCGCTCGACAGTATCAGGAAGATGTTGAACGGGTATCCTGGGACGGAGCAGCGGATCGACCGCGCGGCGGTCGCGGCTATTTCGGCCTCCGGCCTGAAAATCGCCAAAAAGACGCCCGGGAAGGCATAGATCACGGCGCCCATGCCGCCGACGAGCACAAACGCGATGAAGAGCGCCGCCTTGAAGCCCTCCTTCATGCGCTGCGGGTCCCTCTTGCCGTAGTTGAAGGCGATGAACGGCGTGAGGGCCACGTTTATCCCTGACAGGAAGTTGAACGCCAGCTCCTCCACCCTTATGCCCAGCATCCATGAGGAGACGGCCCGATGCCCGAACGACGAGGACAGTATTTTGTTGACGCTGCCCATCCCGAGCGCGGCGCTGGCGGTGGAGAGGGCAACGGGGATGCCGATCCATAGTATGGGCCGCCAGTGCTTGACGAGCCGCTTCCTGGGGAGTGTGATCGGATGGATTATGATCTCGCTGCTCTTTTCCAGGCGGTACAACAGATAGACGGACGAGGCGATGCGCGAAATCCACGTGGCGATAGCCGCGCCGGAGATGCCCCAGTCAAAATAAAAGATGAGTATGGGGTCGAGGACTATGTTTATGGCGTTTGCGAGCGATATCGCCTTGAACGGCGTCAGCGTGTCCCCCTGGACGCGGAATACCGTATTGGCCATATACGTGTACCCCAGAAACGGCAGCATGATAGGAACCCACATGTTGTATTTCCAGCAGAGGTCTAGCAGGATACGGTCATCGCCCGCGCCGATCCCCGAAAACAGCGCGTTTGAGACGGACGGCAGGACGAGCGGCGTTGATATCAGGCAGACGACGTATAAGAGCGACAGCCCGCTCTGCGCGATGTGCCTAGCGGAACGGACGTCACCCCTCCCCAGGCCTCGTCCCATGAGGGAGATAGAACCGCTCGCGACGCACTCCAGCGTGGCGAACACGCACATGTTCACGGGGCCGGTGAAGGACATGGCCGCCATCTGCAGCTCCCCGAGCCACGAAACGAATATCGTGTCCACCAGGTGCAGCATGGTGTTGAACACGAATAGCCCCATCGACGGTATCGCGAGCTTTAAAATAGCGAACATCGGATTGTCGTTGCCCAGGTCGGCCTTCCCGCTCAGGATCCCCCTGCCGCTGCCGCCCCTCAATGCGCTGCTCAGACTCATTCCCCAAAGCCCCCCGCCGCAAGGCTTTAACAGGCCCCTGGCTATAACTTATGAATCGGTCTTTTATTTCCCGTCGTCCCCTGAGACGTCCATAAACGCCATGAAAGCCTCCTGCGGGATCGAGACCCGCCCGACCTGCTTCATGCGCTTCTTGCCCTCTTTTTGTTTTTCCAGGAGTTTGCGCTTCCTCGTCACGTCCCCGCCGTAGCACTTGGCGAGCACGTCCTTCCTGAGCGCCTTCACGTTCGTCCTCACTATGACCTTCTTGCCGATGGCGGCCTGTATCGGCACCTCGAACAACTGGCGCGGGATGAGCTCCTTCAGCTTGGTCGCTACGGCGTGTCCGCGGTTATAGGCGGCGTCCCTGTGGCAGATGAAGCTGAACGCGTCCACCGGCTCCTCCTGTATTAGGATATCGACCTTGACGAGGTCGGACGCCCTGTAGCCGATATGGTCGTAGTCCAGCGACGCGTAGCCCCGCGTCGCGGATTTCAGCCTGTCGTGGAAGTCCATTATGAACTCCGCTAGCGGCAGGTCGTAGACGAGCCTGACGCGCCCCTGCGCTATGTAGTCCATGCTGACGTAGGCCCCGCGCTTCTCCTGGCTGAGTTGCATCGTAGGCCCCACGTAATCGTCCGGCAGGAATATCGTCACCCTTATATACGGCTCCAGAACCTCATCGACCTTCGACACGTCCGACGGGAAGTCGGACGGACGGCGCGCCTCTATGACGCCGCCGTCCGTGAGCTTTATCTGATATACGACGTTTGGCGCGGTCGCCACCAGCTCGACGCCGAACTCGCGGTACAGCCGCTCCTTCGCTATCTCCATGTGGAGCAGCCCAAGGAAGCCGCAGCGGAACCCGAAGCCCAGAGCAGCGGACGACTCCGGCTCGAACGTGATAGCCGAATCGTTTATCTGTAGCTTCTCCAGCGCGTCACGGAGAGCGTTTATCTCCTCCCGCTCTATGGGATAGTACCCGCAGAATACGACGGGCTTGACGCGCCTGTAGCCTGGCAGGGGGGACGCAGCGGGCTTTCGCGTGTCCGTTATGGTGTCGCCCACGCTCGCGTCCGCCAGCGACTTGATCCCGGCCACGATGTAGCCGACCTCGCCCGGCCCGAGAGACTCGACGGGTGACATCGCTGGCGTGAACACGCCGACCTCCTCCACATCGTAAACCTCGCCCGTGGCCATGAACGATACCGTCTTTCCGGGGCGTATCTCCCCGTCCACGACCCTGACATAGCTGATGACGCCCCTGTAGTTGTCGTAGACCGAGTCGAATATGAGCGCCGACAGGGGTTTGTCAGGGTCTCCCTCCGGCGGCCTTATGTCTGTGACGATGCGCTCCAGGATCTCGGAGACGCCGGTGCCGTCCTTGGCGCTCGCCAAAATCGCGCCGGAGGCGTCGAGCCCTATGACCTCCTCGATCTCCCGCGCGACGCGCTCAGGGGACGCGGACGGCAGGTCTATCTTGTTGAATACCGGCACGAGGTCGAGGTTCTGTTCCACTGCGAGGTAAGCGTTGGCGACCGTCTGCGCCTCCACTCCCTGCGCGGCGTCAACTACCAGGACCGCCCCCTCGCAGGCGGCCAGGGAGCGCGATACTTCATAGTTGAAGTCGACGTGTCCCGGCGTGTCGATGAGGTTCAGGACATATTTTTCGCCGTCAGCGGCCTCGTAGTTCATGCGGACAGGCACGAGCTTTATCGTGATGCCCCGCTCGCGCTCCAGCTCCAGCATATCGAGGAGCTGCGACTTCATGTTGCGTCCCTCCACCGTGTGGGTGCTCTCTATCAGGCGGTCGGCCAGCGTGGACTTGCCGTGGTCGACGTGTGCTATGATGCTGAAATTCCTGATTTTCTTTAATTTATCAATTTTTATTGCCCGATCCAAGTCTTCCACCTCGTAAAATCTCGCCCGCCCGCTGATTCCCTATCATGTACAACGCTCTGGCCGACGTGATATAATGCCGCGTTGTACCCTTGCGTATTGGCAGACTCCATTATGTACGCGCCGTAAGGTCTCGCCGGAGCGAGGGAAGTCCGCAATTTTGCTATTATCACGCCGCATCCCGCGCAAGTCAAGCGGACTTGTCCGCCCGTCACGGGACGCGGTCGAGGCTGTTACACTGTGAAATAATGATTTGGAGGTAGGGATATGTATAAAAGAAGCGAAGATATGCATAAAAAAAGAAGCGGTTTCACCCTTGTCGAGATCATGGTGGTCGTCGTGATCATCGGCCTGCTGGCCACCGTCGTGGCGGTCAACGTC
>JAISFV010000024.1 GCA_031263445.1 Synergistaceae bacterium
TATGCTTCGAAAGCGCTCAAATCCGCCATGACGGAAGCGGTGCTGTGGACGCCGGAACCTATGATGCCTATGAGGGCGGCTACCCTGCTGCCAGGAGCGTTGACCCCTACGGCCACCTCCCCTTTGAGGAATTCCGCCTGTATCCCTACTGTCTGGCTCACGCTTATCAAAGCGCCGGTATATGAATTCACAAGAGTTGACAACAATGAGCTTCCGTCTGAGGACATTTAGTTATCCTCCCTCCTTCGAATCTTGACGCCTGCGACCGAAAACAAATACATCCTAGAGTATTTTACCATCATTACCCCCCGTTGGGAAAACTACTGCTCCAACTCATTTTGGGACAGCGACGCGTCCCGCCCATATATCCCCCGTTTCAGGATGGCCCAGGCCGCGAGGTCGTCGACCGGTCGCGGCGGCACCCTCAAGGATAACGGCACCACTTTCCACAACCCGCGCGGAGGATTGAGCTTCCAGTACAGCGACCTTCCCTCCAAGGTTGTGTGACTCTCGTCTATTATATTATAAAATATATTTTTTTCTTCGAGTTTTCTACTAAAAAAAGCAGAGCCCGTTCCGTTTCCTACGAACAGATGATCGACGCGCAAGCCGTGGATTTCGTCGCTTTTCTCTGTCATCCGTTCCCTGATCGGCCTGAAATCGCCGCTAGCCAGACAGCCGATGACTAGTTCTAGCTCGGCGGTCGGCACTATCGCGGAAAAAATCAGCCTGTCGCCTGCGGTGCCGTCCGCGACTGCCAGGCCGAATTTTTCGCTCCCCGGATCAATGCCGCAAGCGGCCGTCACAAAACGCTCCTCTCACCGATCGCCAGTGGTGCTTGCCCATCTGGGGTACATCCACATCCATTGCTCGGGCGTTTCGCGGATCCACGAGGATATCGCCTCGTTGCACCTGTCCGCCGCGTACCGGATATCAGCGCCGAACGGCTCGCCGTCCTGGCCTTCGAGCGGCGGGTAGACCGTCATTGAAAAGCGCTCCCCGTCGGGTTTGCGGATGATGCGGACGGGCAGCACCGGCGCGCCGAATTTCCCGGCGAGTTTTATTGGGCCTATCGGAGTGCTGGCCGGCAGGCCAAGGAACGGGGACACCACGCCCGAGTCCCTCGCGTCCTGATCCAGCAGTACGCAAAGCACCTCCCCGCGCTTGAGGCACGAGAGCGCGGCCTTCAAGCCCAGCCCCTTGCTCACGTGGTTTACCCCTACGCTCCTCCGCGTGTCTGCTACCGCGTCCGTTATTCTTGGGTCCCTTTGTTCGGCGCCGATGGCGTTCACCGGGAAGCCCATGCGCGCCAAGAGCGCCGCGCCGTACTCCCAGTTCCCTATGTGTGCGGAGAGGAAAATGACGCCTCTGCCCATGGCGAGCGCCTCCTGCAGGAACTCGACTCCCTCGAGGTCGACGAGGCCCGTGAGCCGGTCTGCCATAAGGGGTAGCCGCAGGAACTCGGCGAGACACCTGCCAAAGTGTTCGTAAGCGCCGGAGACGACCCTGCCGGCATCCGCCCTGTCCACGCCAAGCACCCTCGCGCACCGCGCCCGCGTCTTCTCAAAGCGCTTGCGGGACAGCCTCCCGACTGCCCTGCCCAGAGAAGCGCCGACGGACAGGGCGGCGCTATGCGGCAGTGCGCGGCAGAGTGATCTGAACGCCAGGACGGACGCCCATATGGCTGGCTGCCTCCTCATCCGTGAATCTCGCCGCGACCCGCGCTAGAGCGGCGTAAAGGCGCGTCACTTTTTGCCAAGGCCGTCCTCCGCCGCCTCGATGGCCTTTTTCAGCACCTTGCAGCGGGCGTACAGCTTGTCGTTTGCCTCCACGATGGTCCACGGCGCGAAGGTGGTGCTTGTGCGCAGCATCATCTCCTCGGTCGCCTCCTCGTATCTGGGCCACTTCTCCCTGTTGCGCCAGTCCTCGTCCGTTATTTTCCAGTTTTTCTCCGGGTTTGCCCTCCTGTCCTCGAACCGCGCGAGCTGCTCCGCGTCGTCGATTTGCAGCCAGAACTTAACGATGATCGTCCCGTAGCGGAACCACTGATCCTCCATCTCGTTTATCTCGTCGAAGGCTCGCCGCCACTCCGCCTCCGACGCGAAGCCCTCCACTCTCTCCACCAGGACGCGCCCATACCAGCTCCTGTCGTAAATCCCGATGTGGCCGGCCTTCGGGAAGGCGTCCCAGAAGCGCCACAGGTAATGGTGCGCACGCTCCCAGTCGTTGGGCGAGGCGGTCGGAGAGACCTGGTACCCGCGCGGATCCAGCCGTTGCGTGAGGCGCTTTATGCAGCCGCCCTTGCCGGCGGCGTCCTTCCCCTCGAAGGCTATGACCATCGACCGTCGCGCCCTGTATAGTTCGTACTGAAGCGCGCGGAGGCGTTCCTGGAGTTTGGGCAGCCGCTCTTCGTATTCATCCATATCCAAGCGCTTGCTGAGGTCGACGTTCTTGAGTATGGATGGCTCAAGCGAGAACGAATCCGTGTCCGGGCCATAGCCGCCGTCTCCGACGTTTTCCTCGATCTCGGGCTGGGCGGGCGCGGCGTCCGGTTTTTTAAAGCCGCGTGCCTCAAGTCCTTTCTCCAAGCCCTTCACCACGGCGCTGAGTATCTTGACGGCGGCGTAGCGCTTGTCGTGGGACTCCACGAGCGTCCACGGCGCGTATGATTTGTCGGTGGACTGGATTACCTCGTCGATCAGCCTCACAGTGTCGTCGTATCTTTCGTTGTCGCGCCACTCCCTTTCGCTCACGCGCCACGCGGACGACGCGTCGCGGTCCAGCTTGCGGAGGCGTTTTTTCTGCTCTTTCTTCCCGATATGCAGGAAAAACTTCATTATAATGTAACCATCCTGCGAAAGCTGCCTCTCGAAGGACGAGATGTCAGCGCAGGCCGCGAGGGATTCCGGCCTGTCCATAGCGAGCCTGTACCAGCTTCTGTTGAATATCCCGATGCGCCCTCTGGGCGGCGTCAGTTGCCAGAACCGCCTCATCGGCGGCCAGTACTCGTTCTGGTTGTCGTCTGCGGAGGAGTGGACGTAGTGTACCCTGAAGCCCCTGGGGTCGAGGGGGAGGATGAGCTCGTTGATGAGCGTCCCCTTGCCGGATGCCTCCCACCCCTCGAAAATTATGATAACTGGCATCCCCGCCGCCCTGGCGCTCCGTTGCAGCTCGCCGAGCCTGTCCCTCAAAGACGGCGCTATCCGTTTGAACTCGTCCTTGTCCAGTTTTCGCGAAAGGTCAATTTTTTCGAGCATGGCAAGCTGCCCCCC
>JAISFV010000027.1 GCA_031263445.1 Synergistaceae bacterium
TTGCGAAGCGGAGCGGCTGGGCATAAAAGACGAAGGGGATGTTGTGGTCATTGTAGACGATGTGCGGGAAGAAATTTTGAAAGAGCGTTATGCGGATAATAATTGACACTTCTGTGACGATGTGGCTCTCCGTGTTGTGTTCCTGTATTGTTTCAAGCACTTTTAACACTTCGCTGGTCGGGATCCGCAATCTTGGCATTAATCAGTTTATGTTAGGTTATTTAAGAGATATAGAATAATATATAAACTACTACTTGACATTCAATTTATATATTATACAATATGTCTGCTCTTTCTTAAAGTATGTTCTCCAGAGTTTTCTTTTCCCCGATGAGCTTTTTAACGCCGTGCGCGGAGGCTACGGACGGTGAGGAGGTTAAACAGCCGCCAACGCGGGGAATCGTATCCCCGAAAACTCTTGCGCTGTGTGCAATTTCGCGCATATGTCGCACGCATACCGGAAGGAAAAAGCATCGGAGGCTATGGAGGATTTTTTCACTGTAGCCTCCTTTTTCTGGAGACATTCCACGGCCAGATTTTTCTTGAACACTCGTGAACGGCCCATTGTGTGAGCATATTCCTGCCTTGCCGTGTAAGGCAGCCTGCCGCCTCCGTGTACAAAAAGTAAACGTTTTTTATAAACCGCAACCGGCGGAAAAAATTATCAGACAAGCTAACAAGCGTAGTAAGGAGGGCTATGACATGGACACGGTACAGGCTCGGAGAGCTGTTTTGCGGCCCCGGCGGTCTTGCTCATGGCGCGATGACTGCGAAGGCTGGGAACGGAGAATACGGAATCGTTCACCGGTGGGCGACCGATTATGACCGGGATGCTTGCGACACCTACATTGAGAATATTTGTCAGGGTCAGGGAGGCAGCGTCGTCTGCCGGGACATCCGAAAACTTGATATGAGGAAGCTCAGCGAGATTGACGCCCTGGCTTTCGGCTTTCCCTGCAACGATTACAGCCTTGTCGGGGAGCGAAAAGGTCTTGGGGGGACGTTCGGGTCCTTGTATTCGTATGGGATTGCGGCCTTAAAACATTTCAAGCCTAAATGGTTTCTGGCTGAGAATGTGGCCGGTTTGAAAAGCGCGGACGACGGGGCAGCGCTGGCCCGAATACTGCAAGACATGAAGTCGGCGGGCTACAAGCTGACGCCGCACCTTTACAAATTTGAGGAATACGGCATTCCCCAAGCCCGGCACAGGATCGTCATCGTCGGCATCAGGGAAGGGCAGGGCGCAGCGTTCAGGGTGCCGTCCACGTCGCTGCGGGCACGGGAAGACAATTCCTGCCGCAGGGCGCTTGAAGAGCCGCCGATACCCGAGGACGCGGCTAATAACGAGCGCGCCTGCCACAGCGCGACGGTTGTCCGCAGGCTGGAGCATATCAGGGCGGGCGAAAATGCCTTTAAGGCAGATTTACCGGAAGAGCTGAAACTGAAGGCGGGGGGTGCCCAGATCAGTCAGACTTATCGGCGCCTCGACCCTGACCGGCCCGCTTACACGGTGACGGGAAGCGGCGGCGGCGGGACGCATGTTTATCACTGGTCAGAGCCGCGCGCGCTGACCAACAGGGAACGGGCGAGATTGCAGACCTTTCCAGACACGTATGTTTTTCATGGCTCCCGGGGAAGCGTCAGGAAGCAGATCGGCATGGCCGTGCCCTGCGAGGGCGCCCAGATTATTTTTCAGGCGGTTCTCAATGCCTTCGCCGGGATTCCATACGCCTGGACACAGGCGAACATAAAGTTATCCACGCAGTAACGGTCAGAGGCGAGGCGGTTTTTAATCAGCCGATGAAAAAACGCCGCATCATTGAACCGATGCGGCGTCGTCGTTCACGCAAGAACGGTCTGACGACCTGCCAGGTAACACAGTCCGTTGTAGATCAGCAGGAAGTTCAGGCTCTCAGCCCAGGGGCCGGAGCCGAAATTGCCCATCTCGGGGTGCGGGGAGTGGAGCAGCAGACGCCCCTTCCCGTAGCCCGCCTCGGCGCAGGCGCACTTGTTCGCCAGGATTTTTTCGAAGAGCTCTGGCGTGAGGCAGTTATACCATCCTCTCACGGCGTTCTCGGCCATGGAGTTGTCGAGGATGTCCCAGTGGGGTTTGAGCGGGTCCTTGCCGCTGGCGAGCAGGCTCTCGAAGTGGGCGAGCGGCTTGACGTTGCCGCCGGTGACCGTGATCGCCGGGCCTTCCCAGTAAACCAGGTTCAGCGTCGGCGAACTGCCGAGCGCCACGGAGGAGAATACCGGGTGCGCGCCGTCGTCGACGCGGCAGCGCACGAAACCGCTGCCCGCGCGCCAGTAGTCGAGGTCCTCGTTGTCGGTCGCCTCGACGATGCCCAGCCAGTAGGGATTCTTCGCGTGGTAGGAGGTGAGCGGCAGGTAGGCGCCGCCGCAGATGCCCATGTAGTGCCCGCCGCCCGCCACGAAGGAGCGGATTTTGTCGTAACCCCGGTCGCCGAGCCCGGCGTAATAGCACTCGCCGGCATCGGGGCTGCCCGGCACGATCAGGACGTCGAAGGCGTCGAGTTTTCCCGCACGGACCTCGCCGTCGTCGATCATGCGGAAGTCGAAGCCCGCCATCTTGAGCACGTCCATCAGCGGCCGGGCGAACTGGATGTCCGCGCCTCTGCCCGCGTAGAGCGCCGCCTTGGTCGCCCGCAGCCCGATCTGCGGCTCGGGGAGCGCCGGCAGCTCCTCGAAGTGAACCTCCCTCTCCTCGAGGATCGTCCGCGCCTCCGGCGTCGCCTCCAGCGAGTAGCCGCCCTGGTAGTAGTGTCCCTCCGGCCAGAGCGGCGTCTCTGCCAGGCGGAGCCCGCCGGTGTGCCAGCCGACGCTGGCGTCGCCCGCCAGCAGCGCGTTGAGTGCCGCGAAGATGCCAGGGATGCTCTTCTGGCAGGTCTGTAGGCCGATGCGGTCGTTGGGAATGAAAAATTTCGTCATGATCAGTGTCCGGCTCTTTTCAGTTTGCTCGTGAAGCTCTCGTAGATGGCCACAGTCTCCGGCGACGCGCCGCCGGTCGCAACGGTGCCGGCCCACAGCGCCAGGCAGCTGAAGAGGAAGCCGGGGATCAGCTCGTACAGGTGGGCCGAGAGGCCACTGTAATACCAGAAAATGACCACGACGAGACCGGTGACGATGCTGGCTATCGCGCCCGTTTTATTGACGTTTTTGCTGTAGAGGCTGAAGATAACGAGCGGGCCGAAAGACGAGCCGAGCCCTGCCGCCGCCAGCAGCGCCACCGTGAACACCATATCCGGCCGCAGCGACATCAGGAACGCCAGCAGTGCGATCACGACCACGGCACCGCGCTCGTAGCGCACCACTTTCTGCTCGTCGATGTCTCGGGCGTAGTGTCGGAGCACGTTGGCGCCGAACGCCGCCGCTGCCACGATGACGTAGGCGCTCACTGACGAGAGGATCGCAGCCATGACCGCCGCCGCGAAGAGTCCCAGCATCGAGGGCGAGAAGTAAGTGCTGCCCATCAGGAAGAAGACCTGCTCCGGGTCATCCATCTTCGGAAAGAGAAACGCGCCCAGGATGCCGATCATGACGGCGCCATAGGTGGAGATGCTCACCCACGAAGTGGCGATCAGGGTGGAGTCCTTGATCTCGCTGCTGTGTTTGATCGACATGAAGCAGGTCAGCACGTGTACCATGCCGAAGTAACAGATGCCGACGCCGAGGCCGCCGAGAGCGATGGAGAGCGCCGACAGCGGGTTCGTCTCCCCGTTGAGGAACTGGAAGAAACCCGGCCATCCTTTATAAAGCGTGTCGACCGCCTCGCCCATGCCGCCTATCTTGACGACCACGATGAGCGGCACGAAGAGCAGCGCCAGGAACATGATCGAGCCCTGGAAGAGGTTGCTCCAGCTCACCGCCATATAGCCGCCCATGAAGGTGTACGCCACGACGATGACGAGCCCGACCACGATGCCGACGTTGTAGTCGAGGCCGAAGGTGGCGTTGAGCAGTTTGCCGCTGCCGATGATCTCGGCGGAGGAGTTGATGATCATGCAGACTATGATCGCGACGCCGGAGACGAGGGAAACCGTCCCCGTCTTGTCGCCCAGGCGTTTCTCGAAGTATTCGGTGATCGAATAGGCGTTGTAGGTCTCGGTCGCGATGCGCAGACGGTTGGCGATGAAGATCCAGTTGAACATGGTGCCGAAAATGAGACCGATGATGATCCAGATCGACGAGAATCCCGATACGTAGGCAGCGCCGGGCAGCCCCATCAAGAGCCAGCCGCTCATGTCGGAGGATTCGGCGGAGAGGGCCGTCACCCATTTGTTGTTGGAGCGTCCGGCCAGCGTGTAGTCGGAGTAGGATTTGGCGCGCAGGTACGTGACGACGCCGATCGCGATGAGTATCAGGAGATACGTGACGAAAATGATCGCGCTGATTACCATGAAACGACACCTCCCTTACATTCCGGTCAAATATTCGCCTTCTTGTAGTAGAGATAGGCGATCAAGATGCTGCTCCACAACGGAACCAGAAACACGAACCACTGAAAGCCGGATACCACGACGTCACCTCCCTATCAAAAAGATCTGAAAAACCAGGCGCTTCGCACGGCCTCGCCCCTGACACGTCTCAAACCCCACCTAGCTCTCTTTCCCAAAGCGGAGATGGGGAAGAAAGAGCAGGGGCAAAGACGAGGATTCAAAAGCCTTTCTCTTGCTCCCTCTCTCCGCTTTGGGAGAGGGGGCCGGGGGAGAGCTGGTTTCCGTAATGATACATTCTCCATCGCGATATACGTCAAGAACGCGGTTGTTTGATTTTTTCGCAAGATGGACAGCACACTCGATTTCAGTCGGAATAATGTGGGTAAATGTCTGTTTTCTGGAGTATACTATAGAAACCTATAACAAGAACTTTGCGGGTGGAAGAGGCTGGATGGGGGAGACTGGCGATGAAGATCGGTGAGTTTAGCGAAATGTTCCGCCTGACGCCGGAGACGGTGCGTTTTTACATCAACAAGGGCCTGCTGGTGCCCGCTTCGCGCAACGAACGCTATGCGTTCTCGGCGCAGGACGTCGAGGACATGGAGCTGTTGCAGAAGCTCAAGCGTCTGCGGTTTTCCCTCTCCGAGATTCACCGCATCGTGTCGCTCAAGCGGCTCAGCAACTTCGACAGCACGGACGAACTGAACGACTACGTTTCCATCCTGAAGAAGCAGAAGAAGGTTCTGACACGCGAGAGGGGCCGTCTGCAAGAGACGATCGCGGAGATCGAACGCGAGATCGCGGGCGCCGCCGGCAAGCACACAGGGCAGGCCAAGCGCGCCAGCGGCGTGCCGCTGGCGTTTCTGCCGTATCTTGCCTGTCCGCACTGCCAGAAGGGCCTGAGCATCAAGGGGTGCAGCATCGAGAAGGATCAGATCGTCTCCGGCTCTCTCTTTTGTGCCTGCGGTTACCAGTCGGGCATCCAGAACGGAATCGTGCTCGGCGAGCGGGGCGAGGTCAGCATCTACGACGGACCGGACCTCGAGCGCAACTGCTACCGCATGATGAGCCCTGGCCTGATCACCCTGATGAAGAAGAACTACCGGTGGATGCTGGAGCGGCTGGAGAAGTGCGGGACGAAGGGGAAGCTGGTTCTGGAGGA
This sequence comes from Synergistaceae bacterium, assembly GCA_031263445.1. Taxonomy (GTDB): domain Bacteria; phylum Synergistota; class Synergistia; order Synergistales; family Synergistaceae; genus JAIRNC01. The sequence goes on from JAISFV010000027.1 coordinate 5,620, forward strand.
TTTCGTCAACGACTACTGCTTCTGCCACGCCAACTTCGAGGCCATGGATCCGAGCGCGCTCTACGTCATCACCGACAAGTTTCCGGAGATCGTCGCCATGTACAAGAACCTGATCGACAAGATGAACCTCGAACACCAGGTGCTCTACATCGCCGCCGCTAGCCATCTGCTGCCTCTGCGCGACGGCTGCGTGGACATCTACATCGACCTCGCGACGAACGAGTACGCGATGTTCCAGCAGGGATACGCGATGGACGCGCTGTCGCGCTATTTTCACGAGCGATCGAGCGCCGTCGGCATCTTCTGGCACTTCGAGGACCGGTGCGAATCGCTCGCGGAGCTGCGCCGCCAGTATCCCGACGCCTTCGACCGCAACTTTGATCTCGCCTGTTTCCGCGAGTACCTGGGCAGGTGCTGGCAGGACGTGGCCGACTTCGACTACCTCGGTTTCGTCACCGATTCGGGCGAGGAAGACTCCTTCTCCTATCACGTCGTGGGTGAGAAGCTGAATCTGAACTCGTATTTCGTGAGAGGGTTTCTCCCGGAAGGCGCCGTTTGAAGTTTTGGCCCGTTCATCGGACGGACAGGGTGACGGCATTTAACTTTCAGCGCCAAAATATCCGTGACGATCTCCTCACATGGATATTCTCTTGCTTCTACACGGTTCTTGGCAAGTTTTTTATGCGAAAACAAGGATAAGACTTGAGGAGAAACAGATCTTGGGGGGCTTGTACCCAGTGATTCGAAACGGCAGATTATACCTGAAAATCCTGCCCAGGATGCCGGGCATCAGCGAGGATCTGAGGCTGAAGCCGGGAAAAACAGAGACCGACAGGGACGCGGAACGTGCCGCCGGAGCGGGAGTAAAAAAACGATTGATTTCTCCGGTTTCCCCTTTACGCAGTAACGGTCAGAGGCGAGGCGGTTTTTAACCAGTTATGGTATAATATATTATATATTTTTAGAAAAATAGAGGTAATATATCTAACATGTTATCCATAAAACAGAAATTAGCGGGGCGGGTGCGCGCCAGACGGAAAGAGGGGAAATTTTCTCAATCAGCCCTGGCGGAAATGTCCGGGGTAAGCCTCGGCTCGATTAAGCGCTTTGAGCTTACGGGGGAAATATCATTGTCCTCGCTGCTGCGGATTGCCTTCGTCCTGGGTTTCGAGGATGATTTTGAGCAGCTGTTCGCCCGGAGAAACTACCAGTCTTTAGACGAGATCATCAATGAAAAATAACGTCATCAACGTTTTCTGCCATGGCAGGCAAGCGGGAAGAATCGCCCGGACGCGCCAGGGCCTGCTTGCCTTCGAATACGACAGCGCGTGGCTGGCGGACGGCTTTTCCATTTCGCCGTTCAAGCTGCCGCTTGAAAAGAAGGTCTTCGTGGCGCCTTGCTCGCCCTTCGACGGAAACTTCGGCGTTTTCAACGACAGCCTGCCGGACGGCTGGGGGCGGCTGCTGATTGACCGCCTGCTGCTGAAAAAGGGCTTCAATCCCGCCGAAGTGTCGGCGCTTGACCGCCTGGCTCTCGTGGGGACGGGCGGCATCGGCGCGTTGGAGTACCGGCCTGAAGAAGAGCTGGGAACATCTGAGATTGATCTTTCGCTCCCTGACCTGGCAAAGCAGGTCAAGGCGGTTTTAAGCGAGCAGGAGGTTACGGGCGAAACCCTTTCTGAGCTGGTCAGGCTCGGCGGCTCAAGCGGTGGGGCGCGCCCGAAAGCGTTCCTGAAAATACAGGGCGAGGACTGGATCGTCAAATTCCCGGCCGCGAGCGACCCGGACGACATCGGCAGGCAGGAATACCGGTATTCTTTGCTGGCGCGGCAAGCAGGGCTTGATTTTCCAGAAACCCGTTTGCTGGAAGGGCGGTATTTTGCGGTCAAGCGCTTTGACCGCAGGGAAGGCTCTAAACTTCATCTTCTCTCGGCAAGCGGGCTTCTTGACGCCTCATACCGTTTCCCTTCCCTCGATTACCGCGACTTGTTGCTGGCAGCCCTCAAGCTGACGCGTGATTATCGGGAAGCGGAAAAGATGTTCCGCCTAATGTGCTTTAATGTCCTGGCCCATAATCGCGACGACCACGCCAAAAACTTTTCCTTCCTGCATGATGGCCGGCGCTGGCTTGTTTCGCCCGCTTACGACCTTACCCGGGCCGACGGCCTGGGAGGGGAGCACGCCACGGCGATAGACGGCGAAGGGAAAAACCCGACGGAAGGGCATATTCTGGCAGTCGCGGCCAAAGCCGGCCTTGACCCGAAAAAAAGCAAGAAAATACTGGCGGCGGTCAAAGATGCTCTCAGGCAGCTTTGAAATTCAACGTCGCGGTAAGCAAAGCACTCCTGCGCGTTTATTTTTCCGCGCGACGGCGCAAATAAAGGGAAATCTTTTGCGGGAATTGAACTGCCGGCGGCTGGCCTGTCTTGAGGCAATATGCTTTCAGCGTCGCAAAATATATATTGTGCGACATAAACCCTTCTCTCCCCTTGGTG
>JAISFV010000066.1 GCA_031263445.1 Synergistaceae bacterium
CGGCGCGCGCCGGACTTCGAGTCGATGACCCACGGCGCCCCCCCGGTGCTGTGTGTGAGAAGCCCCTCTCCTACGGTGACTTCCACGCCTGACAGCGATGACAGTTTTATCTCGGAGACGGAGCAGTTTATCGCTTTGTCTATCGCCTCACGCTTCACGCTGACGCGCCCGTTCGGCAATATCGCGCCCCCGTTCTGCGTCATGGCGTCCCGGACGCAGTCATCCTCGACGCGTATGCCGAAATTCTCTAGCATCTCAATGGCTTTTTCGTGTATCGACGTGACGCCCTCCTCCGATAACTGCCTCAAATACCCGAAGCCTTTCATCACGCCGCTCATTTAAGGAACATTTCCTCGATTTTTTTGGTGTACGAGTTGAACACCGCACATCCGTTTTCGGTGACGCAGACGTCGTCCTCTATGCGGACGCCCCCGAGTCCTGGAAGGTAGATGCCCGGCTCCACGGTGAACACCATGCCCTCTTCCAGAATAGTGCCGCAGTTGACGGACGTGATGTTGGGCGCCTCATGCACGTTGAGCCCGAGGCCGTGGCCGGTGCGGTGTATGAAGCGGTCGCCGTAGCCCGCGGCTGTGATCACGTCCCTCGCCGCCTTGTCGACGTCGCTCGCCCTGGCTCCGGGCTTCGCTGCCGCTATCCCCGCCGCGTTAGCCTCCAGCACTATATTGTAAATCTTGACGAGTTCGGGGTTGATTTCGTCAGGCTCGCCCATGAACAGAGAGCGCGTGAAATCTGACCAGTAAAAATTGCAGTAGCCGCAGAAGTCAGCCGTCACCACGTCGCCGCGCATAATCCTCGTATCCCCCGATATCCCGTGCGGGTTGGCGGAACGCGCCCCGGTGAGGATCTGTATGATGAACGGGTCAGGCTGGAAGGCGGGAGTGCGGGCCATCTCGCCGAGCAGCGCAAGGGCCACCTCCTTCTCGCTCACGCCCGGCTTTATCGAGTCCCTGACGGCCGACAGGGCGTCGTCGGCACACTTCGCGGAAAACCGTATCTGTTCGATCTCGTAAGGATCCTTTTTGACACGGGTCAGCGCTATCACGTCGCTTATGTCGCCAAAGGCGACGCCGAGGCTTTTCAGCATCTCGCCCGTCTTGATCGTGTAGTAGTTCGCCTCTATCCCGGTCTTACCGCCGCTCCGCAGCAATTTTCCGAGGATTTCCGCCGGTCCCTCGGAGTCGCCGTAGACATGCTCCCCGACGGAAGAATCTCTCATGCAGCCGGAATCTACCGACGGGACTACAGCGAAGCTCTCTCCCCGCGACGCGTCCGCCACAAGCCCCATGAAGCGCTCGTACGGATGCAGCATTACTCCCGTCAGGTAGTAAAATGTCAGCGGTTCTCCGACTACGGCCTTGTCGAAACCGGCTCCCAGCATGTAACTGTACAATTTTTCCCGCCTGTCCGAATACATTTGACCACTCATTCCAGCTTTCTCCTTATGAAAATGAAGTATGGGATCCAGGGAAAATCATTGACAAATTAAAAACACTAAGATAATATTATATAAATCGTTAATTGCTGTCAAGAATTTTTTTATTAAAGTAGATGGAACGTCCAGGCTACTTATAATAAAAAACTTCAAAAAATACTCTGTGCGCGAGGGAAGCAGAATGGGCAAATATATTCTGAAAAGGATTTTAATTGTTTTCCCTACACTTTTGGCTATTATCTTTATCGTTTTCGCGGTGATGAGCCTGACGCCCAACAATCCGGCCGCCGTCATTCTCGGCCCGAGGGCGTCTGCGGAAGCCATTGAAAAGCTCAACCACGAGCTTGGCTATGACAAGCCCCTTCTCATCCGCTATGCGGACTACGTCGTAAACCTGTTGCACGGGGACATGGGAAAGTCTTACAACTCCCGCCGCGACGTGTTTCTGGAGATTGCGTCACGCTTCCCGACGACCGTAAAACTGGCGGCGTCGGCGATATTCCTCGCTGTAGTCATCGGCGTCCCGCTCGGGGTGGTCGCCGCCGTGAAGCAGTACAGTATCTTTGACGTAATCGGGACGGCAGTCTCGATGTTCATGGCGTCAATGCCGGGATTCTGGTTCGGCATGATGGCGATACTGCTCTTCTCCCTGACGCTCGGGTGGCTCCCCTCATACGGCAGCAAGACGGCCGCGCATTTCATACTGCCCTCCGTCACGCTCGCAATCCCGGTTGCGGCGACGATACTCCGTTTCACCCGCACGACCATGCTCGAAACCATACGGCAGGACTATGTGAGGACAGCCCGCTCCAAGGGGCAGACGGAGGGACGGGTCGTAGCGGCCCACGCGCTGAAAAACGCCCTCCTGCCCATAGTCACGGTCGCCGGGATGGAGTTCGGGTGGCTCCTTGGAGGCGCCGTCGTCATAGAAACGCTGTTTTCCATAAACGGCGTGGGCAAGCTGATAATAGACTCGATACACAAAAAGGACATCCCGCAGGTTACGGGATGCGCGCTGTTCCTGGCTTTCTTTTTTATGCTGGTCATGCTGGCGGTCGACATACTTTACGCTTTCATCGACCCCAGGATCAAGGCGAGATACCAAAAAGGATAGGGGCATAAGAAGAATGGCATCTCAGACCCAGAAAACTGCGGCGGCGCCCAGAAAAAAGAGCAGGCTCAGGGAGACTTGCGCGCGGATGGCCAAAAACAAAATAGCGATGGCGGGGTTCTTCATCTTTGCGGCCATCATGACGTGCGTTGTTCTGGCTGATTTTATCGTGCCGCTCCAATACGCGTTGAAGCAGGACATGGCTGAACGGTACCTGTCGCCGTCATGGGCGCATCCGTTCGGCACGGATCTTTACGGGAGGGACATATTCGCGCGCATCATCCACGGATCCAGAAACTCCCTCCTTTTGGGCATAAGCGCCGTCGTAGTCGGCGTGTCCATCGGGGGTTTCCTGGGTTCGGTGGCGGGGTACTTCGGCGGGGTGGCGGACGCCGTCATTTCGAGGGTACTCGACACCATAATGTGTATCCCCTTCATGCTGCTGGCGCTCGCAATCGTGGCGTCACTCGGCACTGGCATCGTGAACGTGCTGATAGCGCTGATGGTCGCCATGGTGCCCTACTATACCAGGGTCATCAGGGCCGCGATACTGAACATAGTGGAGATGGACTTCATCGAGGCAGCCAGGGCGTGCGGCGCGTCACACGCGTTCATCATCATCCGGCACGTGCTGCCGAACGCCATAGGCACCGTGATAGTCCAGGCCACGATGTCCGTTGGCTCGATGATAATCTCCGCTGCCGCGATGAGCTTTCTGGGGATGGGGATACAGCCCCCGGCCCCGGAATGGGGTTCCATGCTGTCCGAAGGCAAAGACTACATGATGACGTACCCCCACATGGTCATATTTCCGGGACTTGCGATAACGCTGACGGCGCTCTCCGTGAACCTGATGGGGGACGGCCTGAGGGACGCGCTCGATCCGAGGCTGAAGGATTAGGCGGGCGCGGCCGTGGCTGAAAACCTCCTGGAAGTGCGGGGGCTCTGTGTAACGTACAAATCTGCCGAAGCCGACGTTCACGCTGTCAACGGGGTTACCTTCTCGCTCGGCAAGAGGGAGACGATAGGGATAGTCGGCGAGACCGGCGCAGGGAAGACCACGTCCGCGCTCGCCATCCTCCGGCTCCTTCCGGAGCGGACAGGCGAGATAACCTCCGGGGAGATCATTTACAGGGGAGAGGATCTTTTGAGGAAGACGAAGGCTGAGATGAGGGCCGTGCGCGGTGCCATGATTTCGATGATCTTCCAGGACCCCATGACGTCGCTGAACCCGGTAATGACCGTCGGCGACCAGATACTGGAATCGCTCAGGATACACAACTCGGAAAACAGAAACAAAAAAGAGCTGGACGAGCGCGTGGATGAACTGCTGACACTGGTCAACATCCAGCCGAGGCGAAAGAGGGAGTACCCTCATCAGTTTTCCGGCGGGATGAAGCAGAGGGTCGGCATTGCGATGGCACTGGCCTGCGAGCCGGAACTCCTCATCGCCGACGAACCGACTACAGCGCTCGACGTCACGATACAGGCTCAGGTGCTGGCTTTGATGGACGAGCTGAAAGCTAAACTCGGCACGTCGATGATAATGATAACCCATGACCTCGGGATAGTGGCGGAGACATGCGACAAAGTCGCCATAATCTACGCCGGGGAGATAGTAGAGCAGGGGTCGGCCGAGGATATTTTCGAGGGGAAGCGGCACCACCCGTACACGTCCGGGCTGTTCGGCTCCATCCCAAACCTGGAGGCTTCGAGCAGACGGCTTTCCCCTATCGACGGCTTGATGCCTGACCCTGCGAATCTCCCCCAGGGGTGCAAATTCCACGAAAGATGCGGCTACAGCGACAGACGGTGCGAAACGATCCGACCTGAACCCGTAATTTCCGACGGTCACAGCATCCTGTGCCATCGCTTCTGCGACGAGGCAAAGAAAACCGATGCCGCCTGACGACTCCAAGACAAGGCCGCTGCTCGAAACGGTGGGGCTGAAAAAGTATTTCAAGGTCGGGGGGGGCCTGCTGCACGCGGTGGACGACGTGAGCCTCTCCGTGCGCGAGGGGCAGACGCTGGGCATCGTCGGGGAGAGCGGCTGCGGCAAGTCCACGCTCGGGCGCGCCGTCCTGAGGCTCATAGACGCCAGCGGAGGAGAGGTACTGTACAGAGGGGAGAATATTTTAAAGTACGACAGAAAACGGATGAAAGACATCCGTAAGGAGATGCAGATCATCTTCCAGGATCCGTTTTCGAGCCTGGATCCCAGGATGACGGTGTTTGACACGATATCGGAACCTCTGGTGGTCAACGGCAGCCACGGCGACAGGGCATCCCTCGCGGAAAGGATACCGGCCTTGATGAAGACCGTGGGCCTGGCGGAAAGCTATATAAACACCTACCCTCACGAAATGGACGGCGGCCGCCGCCAGCGGGTCGGCATAGCGCGGGCGCTCGCCCTCAACCCCAAGTTCATAGTCTGCGACGAGCCCGTATCGGCTCTCGACGTGTCGATTCAGGCGCAGATATTGAACCTCCTTATGGATTTGCAGGAGAAATTTGGCCTGTCCTACATGTTCATTACCCACGACCTGTCCGTCGTCAAGCACATTTCCACGGAGATAGCGGTGATGTATCTCGGGCAGTGCGTCGAGCGCGCGCCGTCCGAGGAGCTGTTCCGAAACCCGCTGCACCCATACACCAAAGCGCTGCTTGCGGCAATTCCCGTGCCAAAGCTCGCCAAGAAAAACAGGAGCGTGATCAAGGGCGAGGTATCGGATCCCATCGATCCCACGCCCGGTTGCCGTTTTTCGCCGCGCTGCGATTTCTCAAAGGAGGGATGCACCGGGGAAAATATCCCCCTGGCTGGCAGCGGCGCTCACGCCGTGGCTTGCAGGCTTTATGCGTAAAATAAATAAATTTGGAGGGATGGTTGTGAAAAAAATCATCGCGGTCACGTTATTTGCGCTGGCACTGTCGTTATCAACAGCCCCTGGCTTCGCCGCCGAAAAGAAGGAACTGGTGGTCGGCGTCGTGCAGGTGACCAACAACTTCGACCCATACGGGGCCTACGGCGACGAGGCCTATGGCCACATGCAGGTGTACGACACGCTGGTGAACAGGGACAAGGACGGCAGGATCGTCGGCAACGTGGCTGAGTCGTGGCAGATTTCCCCCGACGGCAGGCAGTACACGCTCAAGCTCAGAAAAGGGGTGAAATTCACAAACGGCAACGCGTTCAACGCAGAGGACGCCAAATTCAACATAGACAAGGGCAAGGAATCGCCGTACACGAACTGGGCGATGGCCGGGGTGGATAAATGCGACGTCGTTGACGAGAACACGGTGCTAGTGACTCTGACGAATCCCGACATCAGCTTCATGGAAAAGCTCACATGGCTGTACATGGTCGATAAGGAGACGTATGAGGCAGCCGGAGAGGATTACGGGAAAACGGCTGCGGCGACCGTAGGGACAGGCCCCTACAAACTGACGGAGTGGAAACCGGGCGAGATGGCGCTGTTCGAGGCGAACGAGGATTACTTCGCCGGTAAGGCCAAAATAGAAAGGGCGACCTTCGAATCCATGTCGGACGCGAACGCCGCGATAATCTCGCTTCAAACCGGCGAAATAGGGCTCTATATACACGACGTGCCGAGCATTTCCATAGCGTCCCTTTCCAAAAACACGGACGTAAAGGTAACGAGCTACCCGTCCTATGTGTTCATGGACGTCCTGATGAACTGTGAAAAAGGGATATTCGCGGATCTGCGGGCCAGAAAGGCTGTCGCCCTCGGAGTCGACCGCGAGAAGATGTTCCTCATAGGGACGGAAGGGCAGGGCGTCATAGTCGACTACCCCGGCGGCCCTGACTACACAGGCAACCCGAACATAAAGACCTTCCCGGAGCGGAACGAGGACGAAGCGGCCAAGACAGTGAAGGATCTCGGCCTCCAGGGGAAACCGATAACGATAAAAACGATGGATACCGACCCGTGGCCGAAGCTCGCGACGGCGCTTCAGGACGACCTGAACAAGATAGGCTTTGACGCCAAGGTCGAGATCCTCGACAACAGCACGTACAGCCAGGAGGTATGGCAGAAGGGGGATTATGATATAGCGATATCCCGCTACTGGTCCGCGACCAAGGACATGAGCGAGCTGATGAACCTTCTCGCGACCGGCCACAGCATGAACTTCTCCCATTATTCGAACAAGGGGCTGGATCCGCTCCTCGTCAGCGCGGTGGCGGTCTCCGACACGGCGGAGCGGGCGAAAATATACGAGAAGGCCGTGAGGCTTTTCACAAATGATTTCCCGCTCATCCCGCTTTTTTACACCAACGGGAGCAGGGCGTACTCGTCCGGGCTGTCCATAGACGAGGGCAACGTGCAGTACGACCATATCTACTATTATAGCTGGAAATAGACCGCTGCCGCCGACATGACAGAGATAGAGATACGGACGGCACTTGGGATCATAGGCGCCCTCGTCTTCGAGGAGAGGGCGCCCGCCACTTCCGCGCACTTCCTGTCCTATGTCAGGGACGGCCACTACAATGGCGCGAGCTTTTACCGTTCCCTCACAGATTCCAACCAGCCAGCGAACGAAGCCAAGATCAAGGTTATCGAGGGAGGGTTCTGCGACGCTTACTACGACGGGGTTTTGAGGGATTGCTTCACAAAGGGATTCGACATGGACAAAACGCGCAGAGGCCCAAAGCCGACGATAATGGTCGAGACCACGTCTGAAACGGGCTTGGCTCACCTTGACGGGACGCTCTCGCTCGGGCGCTGTTCGGCGGATTCCGTCGACGATTCCTTCTTCATATGCATCGGCGACCAGCCGCATCTCGACTTCGGCGGCAAACGCCACCCGGACGGCCTCGGTTTTTCAGCGTTCGGCAGGGTGACAGGCGGAATGGACGTCGTGCTGGCGATAAATGCCCTGCCTGTGGACGGCCAGCGGATAATCGGGGGGATTGAGATAATCTCTATACTCTCTTTGGGCATCTCGCGATAATTATAGGTTTCATTATAGACATACCGGCGATCCCGTTCTATTACCCGAACGGGAGCAGGGCTTACGCGGACACTGTGAAAGCGAAGGACAGCATGGTGGAGTACAACAAGTTCTACGACTACGCATGGGTAGAGTGACCGCGCCCTCGGCAAGAAAATATTTGCCGTGATTTCACGACAAACCCCAGGCAAAACCTGGGGTTTGTCGCTGGTTTACAGTCATGGACATGAAGGGCAAAGACTTGAACCCTTGCGGCGGCTCGCTAGCGCATCAACGTCAGGATGTTGTTGGTCACCTGGTTTGCCTGCGTCTGCATGAAGAAGCCCGCCCTCTGGAGGATGTTCAGCTTCGCGTAGTTCAGCATCTCGTTCGCGTAGTCCACGTCCTTGATCTTGGAGCGTGAGTCAGACAGATTCGTGGACGCCACCGTGATGGCGTTCACGGCGTGTTCCAGGCGGTTGACCTGCGCGCCTATTATGGCGCGCTGCTTCGAAACCTTTCTTATCGCGTTGTCTATGCGCGTCACCGCTCTCGCGGCGCTCTCGCGGTTCCGCACTTCCAGGTTGTGGACTCCGAGGGCTTTGGCGGTCACGTCGCCCAGCACCAGCACGGTGTCCTCGCCCTGGTTCGCCCCTATCTGCAAGACCAGCGCGTTGTCTGCCAGGTGTACGTAGCGGTCGAATGTCACGCCCGCGACGGCCGACAGGTTTGTCTTGAACACTCCGGCCGCGTCCTCGTAGCGTACCGAGTTGATCCCTATCGCCGCGTCCGCCGCGAGGTTTATGCCAGGAGCTACCACGTCGTATATGTCCTGTCCCGCGATCACATTCCTTGAGGCCCCGACCGGTCTGCCGCTGTGCGCGTCGGTCACGTCCATCTTAAATACCGTGTCGCGCGCGGCCATTATCTCGCGGAAGGCCAGGGCTTTCAGAAGTTCCTCGCTGCCGAAGAACTCCAGCTTGTAGTTTACGCCCGGTATGACGGAGTGCGCCACGAGCGTCCCAAAGACGGCCTCGTTCGTGCTCTGCCCAGGCACGGAGTTGACGAACTGGACGATCTCGTCCTTGTCCCTGTCATCTAAGTCGCTCTCGTCGATGGAGTCTTTTGTGATATCGCCCTGCCCCTGAATCAGGTTCAGCCATATCTGCTCGGACATGCGCCGCGCCAGCTTGCCCAGCTCGACGTTGCTGTCGATGTATATCGTAGTCTCCTTGTCGCCCAGCTTCACCGTCAGCGCTTCCGGCTGGTTTTCCAGCAAGAAGACCCCGTTCGCGTTCCAGAACTGCTTTATGTCCTCCGGTCTGCTGTAGTAGTGCGCGACCCCCGCGTCTATGCCCTTCATGAACGTGCTGGTGAACTCGACGGCGTTCGGCGCCGTGGTCAGTGATCCGATCCCCAGCGACACGGTGCCGTCCATCACCTGGTCGTCGGCGAAGTGTACGCTGTCCTCTTCACGGTACGTGTTGTTCGCGAGCTGGTAGATGTGAAAATCCGTAGTCCCGTTGTTCAGAACGCCGTCGTTGAAGCGGAACGAATGGGGCTGCGCCGTGCCGCGCATGTCGGAGATGAACGTGACCTCGTCCATCGTTTGATCTATGCCGTCAGAATCTTTCGCTCCGCCTCCAGCCGCACCGCTCGCAATGAGCGAGAGCGTGAACCTGTCTCCCGCCTCCCACGCCCCGGCCAATTCAAAGCTGTCGAAGTAGAGGCCGGTGAAGTTTGGCAAAGTATCCTGCCAGCAATAGTCAGGGGCGGCAGAGGCGGCACTAAAGATAACAAATTGACCGCCAATGGCGTTCTGGCCGATTATGAGATCTCTTTCCTCGTCCTCGATATAGGCGTAGTTCCCATATATGTCCATGACGTGCGCCTGAATGCGGAAGCGAGCCTTTGCCGGGTCATCCTCCACGAACCCGAGGAAGTCGAATATCACGGACGCGTTGTAGTCGTTGTGGGGGCCGGCACTGCTTTTGGTATCTTCACCCTGGACGCCCTTTACCTCAGC
>JAISFV010000129.1 GCA_031263445.1 Synergistaceae bacterium
AGCGAGAGGTCGTCCAGCTTCATCACTACGCCGTCCGTGTTGACCGCGTTCGCGTGACGCTCTTCTCCCCACAGAGCGAGGTATGCCTCGGCCTCAGCCAAGCTCCCGCAGAGCTTCCGGCTCTCCTGAGTCGGCAACCCCATCTCCTCCAGCCGCCGCAGTATCCCCCACTGCGTCTTTGCGCCCTGCCGGGCGGCGTCCTCCAGGTGATACAGGAAGATGGACAGTTTCCTCGACGCGGTCACACGGCAGTCGAGCTGTCTCAGGCTGCCGGCGGCGGCGTTGCGCGGGTTGGCGAAAAGGGGCTGTTCGGACTCCTCGCGGATCCTGTTTAGCTCGGCAAAGTCCTCCCGCGACATGCAGACCTCCCCGCGCACCTCGACGCGGCCAGGCGGCGCGCCCCGCAGTTCGAGCGGCAGGGAGCTGATCGTGCGGATGTTCTGCGTGACGTCCTCCCCCACCGTCCCGTCCCCGCGAGTCGCCCCTCTTTCGAGGACGCCGTCCCTGTAGACCAGCGAGACGGCGAGCCCGTCCAGCTTCGGCTCGCAGACCCAGTTCACGTCCTCCCGTCCCAGCGACTTCACGGCGCGCTCGTAAAAAGCCTCCAGTTCGCCCAGGTCCAGGGCGTTTTCGAGGCTCTGCATCGGAGAGGCGTGGGTGACCTTGGTGAACTCGCCTCGGGAAGCCCCGCGCACCCTCGCGTTCGGGGAGTCTGGCGTCAATAGCTCAGGAAAATCTGACTCTATCGCGGCGAGCTCGCGCAGGAGCGCATCATACTCGTGATCCTCTATCTCCGGCGCATCCAGCACATAGTAAAGGCTGTCGTTTCTGGCGATGAGCGATTTCAGTTCCAGCGCCCTGCGCCACGCCTCCTCGATTTTCATCATTATATTATAGAAGCGTTCAGAGCGGCTTCATCGTGGGGAACAGGATGACGTCGCGGATGCTGCGGGAGTCGGTGAACAGCATCACCGTGCGGTCTATGCCGATGCCGAGTCCGCCGGTCGGTGGCATGCCGTACTCGAGGGCGTTCACGAAGTCCTCGTCGAACGGGTGGGACTCCTCGTCCCCCTCCGCCTTCCGCCTCGCCTGATCCCAAAAGCGCTCGCGCTGGTCGAGCGGGTCGTTCAGCTCGCTGAATGCATTGGCGAACTCCCAGCCGTTTATAAACAGCTCGAAGCGGTCCGTGACGTCCGGGTTGTCCCTGTTCCGCTTGGCGAGCGGCGATATCACCGTCGGGTGTCCGAAGACGAACGTCGGCTGTATCAGGCTCTCCTCGACGAAGCGCTCGAAGAACAGCGGCAGCACGTCGTACCTGGTCGCGCTCTCCGCCGCCTCGACGCCGCGCTCGCGCGCGAGCCTCCGCGCCTCGTCGTCCGTTATCCCTATAAAGTCGATCCCTGTCTTTTCGCGGACCAGATCCGCCATGGTCGACCTCCGAAACGGCGGGGTCAAGTCTATCTCCGTCCTCTGGTATGTTACCTTCCTCCCGCCCAGCGCGTCGGCGCAGGCCACGAAGATCTTCTCCGTGATGTCCATCATGTCCCTGTAGCTGCCGTAAGCCCAGTACAGTTCCATCGTCGTGAACTCCGGGTTGTGCCTGGTGTCCATCCCCTCGTTGCGGAAGTTGGGGCCGATCTCGTACACGCGCCCGAACATGCCGACGATGAGGCGCTTCAGGTGCAGCTCCGTCGCGATCCGGAGGTACATGTCTATGTCGAGCGCGTTATGGTGGGTGACAAAGGGGCGCGCGTTCGCCCCTCCTGCGATAGTGGACAGGACGGGCGTCGTAACCTCCAGCGTGCCGTGATCCTCCACGACCTTCCTGAACGTTTGGATGATCGCGGCCCTCTTGCGGAAGACCTCCCGCACGTCGGGGTTGGCGATCAGATCCACGTACCTCCTACGGTAGCGCACCTCGGTGTCCTTGAGCCCGTGCCACTTCTCGGGCAGTGGCCGCAGAGCCTTGGAGAGCAGGGCGAACTCTGACACCTTGACGGATAGCTCGCCGCGCTGTGTCCTGAACGCGCTGCCCTTCACCCCGAGGATGTCGCCCGTGTCCACCCATTTTTTAAAGAACGCGTAGCGATCCAGCCCGAGCATGTCCTGCTGAAAGTACAGTTGCAACACGCCGCTCTCGTCGGCCAGGTTCAGGAAAGCCGCCTTGCCGTGCCGCCGTATCGCCATCACCCTCCCGGCCACGCTGAGCGCGTCAGGAGAGGACTCCTCCGCAGCCAGCCCCTCGTACCTCCGGCGCACTTCCCCGAGTGTCTGTGCCTGATCCCAGTGATCGCAGACGAACGGGTCGTACCCCTCCTCGCGGCGGAGTCTGTCGAGCTTGTCCTTCCGCTGGCGGAATATTTCCTCCTCGGGCAGTTCCGCCCTCTCTATGTCGCTACCCCTGTTGCCTGTTTCTTCGCTCAAAATGACTCCTCCAGACAATGCGGAAAAATACAGATGCCGACTTATTTTATCATAATCGTCCTGATAGTTTTTAAAGGACTAGGGCGTTTTGCCTGCCATGTGTAGCGTTTGGTCATCGCAGGACAGCGCCGCAAAAACGCAGAACGGCTGTGTTAAAATACCGGAGAGGAAGCGCTGTTTTTCTCGGTTGAAAGGGGAATGGACGGATGTTGAGCATATATATTGCGTTTGTGATCGCTTATCTGACTCTTTATTTCATGGGGTACCCCATAAAGACTCTGTTGTTAAACGAGGATTTAAAGAAATACGACCTTTATATCACGCCCTGGATCGGCCTCGGGATGATAATCGTCACGCTTTTCCCGCTGAGCCTGCTGGGTGTCCCCGTGCAATCCGTCTGCGATTATCTCTTCACAATTGTCCTCTTCTCAAACATTGTCGTATACTGCAAATATAAAGAACCCGTCCACTGCGACAGGAACGAGCTTATCGTGCTAGGGGTCACAGCTCTCTTGATCGGCACGATCTACGGCATCCCGCTGGCCGCTAAGAAATTTGAATACTACGCTATCTTTTTTAACAACGCGGACTTCGCCACGTACATGAACATGGCTAAGGCCGCTCTGCTTGTCTCCGCAAAGTATATGAAAGAGAACCCTTTCGGCATGTCGCACAGGGCAATGGATCTTTTCGCTTTTTACCAGCAGTACAGAGGCTGCGTCTTTTCGCTCGCGTTTTTTTCCGGTCTCTTTCGCGTGGACCTTGCGCGGATCGCGTACCTGCTGTCAGCGTTCCAGATGTTCTTGAATATCGCCACGTTCAGGATATTCTTAGGTAAAATAAGATATGTATGGATAACGTGTCTGTTATTAGGCGCGCTCTGCTTCAATAACTTCTACCAGTGGCTCGTCTTTTGCGGGTTCTTAGGGCAGACCTTCTCTATCGGCATAGTTCTCGTGATCTTTTTCCTGACGCTTTATTTAGCCCGGAGTGACAGGGTGGATTACAGAACCGGCGTCCTGATAGTTTTTCTCCTGACGCTGAACGCGTTCAATTACCTGGAAGCGCTGGCATACCCAGTGATACCCGCCGTAGCGTTTTCTGTCTTTGCGGTCTTTTTCAAGGGGGACGGGGATAAAAAAGCGCTCTGGAAAAACATTGCCTTCGTCGGCATCTTATACACTGTTCTAAATATTCCAGTAGTAATTAAATTCTTCAGGATTATTTACATTATAAACGACGTGATCCCTGGATGGACGATGAATTTCGCCACGTTTTATGACATCGCCGGGCTCAATGGCGCCATTTCATTGCCAGACGGCAGATCAGCGATAATTTACCTGTTGATCCCGAATTTTATCATCCTCTCCATACTCGTTCACCAACTGAGGAAAGAGGGCCTCTCCTCCCGCTTGTCGGTGACGTTCTTTTCATATTTTGCGCTGTATCTGATATTTGCTTTCGCATACTACAGGCATGGGGAAAAATCCTCCTACAATGTATATAAAGCCGCCGTGTCCCTGTCCTTCATCGTCTATATACTGCTGCTGCGGTTTTTAGACGAATATTTGACGGGCTTTTACGAGTCATTTCTTAAACAAATACAAAAGGCGAGGCATCAGGGCGCGCGGTTTTTGGTATCGCTAGTAAAATCAAGGGGTTCTTTGGCCGCCTTCCTGTTTATCGTCTTTTTCACTTTTGGTATTCGCGGATCTTACTCGGTTTACCTTAAGCCGCTCAGCGAGGGGCGTTCACATGGCATTACGACCGAACACGAAGCGCTGAAGGCGTTTGTCTGCAACCCCCTTTACGCAAGCGCCGATTTTATCCTGGATTCAAGCGATGGCTTTCACCAGATGATGGCGGAGTACTATTCGCCGTTAGGCAGGGCGTTCACGGTCAACAATTTTGGATACTCGTTGCGCGAAATGAAGGAATCGTTTAAAGAGGGGGACTTTTATGTCTCCAACACGCACCCTCCCAAAATATACGACGTAAACGCGCGGCTTCTCTTCACCAATAGCATATATAGCGTTTCCGAACTGGAAAAAGACTCTATTTTGATATCAGGATACAGCCCGCTTGAAACTAGGTTATTGAACCGGGAAGGCAGGATCAGTCCTTCAATGCAAGTGACGGAAAATGAAGCCAGCTTCCAATTCATCTCACTCCATGACAGGATCACCAGGTTTAACATAGATTTTTTACTGCAAGACCAGGGCGAATCGAGCTTTGGCCTGAGGGCATTCGTCAACGGAGAGGAGGTGCCGGGGCAATTTCTTACGAGCGGGCTTTCCAAAATTGAACAAAGTACCGATTCCACTAATCTTTACCTAGCTTCAATCGAGATCAAGGAGATGGCGTTATGGGAGGGCGTAAACGACATCTCGTTCGAACTGAGCGTTTCAGGAGACGAACCCGAATTATACGTAGACAAAGTGCGCTTTTCAAACGACTGGCCGCGTTAATCCGGCGCAGACCGATACTCATGTACTTCGGCGAACGAGGATTCATCGTTTTTCAGCGACGGCGATCACGCTGCCGCCAAACGGGGATGAAAACCTCGGGATCCACAGGGATTCCAGGGAAAAGGCAAAAAGTAAGGCCGCATTGACTGGCCAGGGCGGGGTTTTGGTCCCTGAAGAAGTCCCCTGTTTTCGCGCGTAGCGGTCGAATAAGCGGGAAGCTGCCATGAAGGGGAAACTGAACATATTCATGTAGCCCGAATAAAGGACAGCGTATCCGTTGCGTACCAGTTTTTGGTTTAGAATTTTCCTGCTGTACCGGCGAAAATGCCCGAGGTTTTTATCGTGCTGACTGAAGAGCCACTGATAAGCCGGCACGGTTATCAGCACTTTTGACTTATCGTCCAGGAGCTCGCGCACCAGACACAGCGACTCTTCATCATCCTCGATATGCTCCAGCACATCAAACAGGCAGACCATACAGAATGTGCGCCCTAGGACAGGCGAAAGCCCGTCCGGAAGCCAGCCTTTTTTGACAACGGCGCCGCTGTTCGTCTTTGCCGCAAACCCGAGCGCGTAGTCGTCGATCTCGATCGCCCAGACCGTCCCGTACCGCGACAGCATCCCGATGTTGCCGCCGGCGCCGCATCCTATCTCCAGAATGTCGCCCTCCTCAGGGAAATCAAGAGAGCTGACGACCTTTTCGATTGTTTTTCGTTTGCCCCTGAACCACCAGTGGGTGCCTTGAGTGGCTATCATCTCGTCAAATGCTTGCCTGTCCAAAGTACCGCCTCCCGAAAAACATTATAACGCCGCAGCGGCGCAAATAACTTAGGCACCTGATTTCAAATTGGTATTATAATGCTTTTTGCCAGGCAGCCCGCTGACGTCACACTTAAGGAGAATCTCGATGATATCTATTCTTTGCCCTTGTTTCAACGAGGAGAAGAGCCTCCCCCTCTTCTGGGAACGGATAACCGGCGTCTTGGACGGGAACGGGGAGGATTACGAATTCGTATTCGTAAACGACGGCAGCACGGACGGGACGCTCTCCGTGATGCTCAGGCTGGCGGGCCTGCGCGTATCCGTGCGGGTAATCAGCCTCTCAAGGAATTTCGGCAAGGAAGCGGCGCTCTCGGCGGCCATAGACTACGCGGCCGGGGACGCCGTGATACCGATCGACGCCGACCTTCAGGATCCGCCGGAGCTTATCCCTGACATGATAGCGAAATGGAAAGAGGGCTACGACGTCGTCCTCGCGCGCAGGACGGACAGGAAAAGCGACTCCTTCCTCAAGAGGTGGACGGCCGGCTGCTTCTACAGGCTCCATAACAGGATATCTCATCCGCCGCTTCCGGAAAACGTCGGCGATTTCCGTCTGATGTCCAGGAGAGTCATCGACGTAGTAAAATTGCTGCCCGAGCGCCAGCGCTTCATGAAGGGTCTCTTCGCGTGGGTCGGGTTTGACACGGCCGTCATCGGCTATACGAGGGCTGAACGCAGCGCCGGGAAAAGCAGCTTTAATTTTTTCAGGCTGTGGAAACTCGCGGTAGAGGGGATAACGTCATTCAGCGCGCTGCCGCTCGTCATATGGAGCTACCTTGGCGGCCTGATATCGCTCGCGGCGTTTTTATACGCCGGGTACATCGCGTTGCGCACGCTCATCTATGGGGTAAGTGTGCCGGGGTATGCATCGACCCTGTGCCTGATACTTTTCTTAGGCGGTCTTCAGCTCCTCGGCATCGGGGTCATCGGCGAATATTTGAGCAGGACGTACATGGAGGCCAAGGGACGCCCCCTATACGTCGTCGCCGACGTCTTCGGCCCAGGCGGCAAGCGGGAGGAATCCACGGAGAACCCTCTCCTCCGTTGACGGGATATCAAAAGAACGCGCCTACACGCGACGTCTGGCCAGGCAATCTACAGCCACAGATCAATTACCCTCCGCAAGCCCCGACAGGATGCCCTCCATGCTCTCCCAGCCGCGGCATGTGGCGCAAGCGTTTCTGACGTAGGCCGCGCCGTAATAGTCCTTAAACATGCCCGACAGCATCCTCTTCACGATCACCAGCGTGAGCCGCTCGCCCTCGTCCGCTATGCCTCGGCGGCCCAGCGCTATGAGCGCCAGCGCTCTGTCCGCCACGGTCGGGTTCGTCAGGCGGTCTGG
>JAISFV010000132.1 GCA_031263445.1 Synergistaceae bacterium
CCGTCCCCCAGGAACGCCAGATCGCCCGACTCACAGGCTCCTCTGACCGGGCTCTTTATCAGGTGCTCGCCTGCCCTCTTGAAGCGCTCGTCCTGTGCCGCCACGAATTTAGTGACCGCGTCGAGCTCCGGCCCCGTGAAAGCGGCGCTCGGGTTGGTTATCAGCCTCGATAGAGCGCCCCACTCGCCGCAGAGCGTAACCATCGCCTGCCAGAGCCTGCCGTCCGGGTTCTCGTTTATCCAGAGGTCCCTGTCGTTCGCAATGGCGACCATGTCATGAAAGGGCTCTATCCGCCGTCTCGTCTCGCCGTCCGCGTTCCCCGCCATGAGCCAGTTCCAGAATACGGCGGCCCCGCAGTAGTTCATGTCCACGACTATCCAGGGGCGGTTGGAGTATTTTTCGTATGTGCTCTTGTGATGGTCGAACAAAAACGGCGTCCCGCCCTCCGGGAAGGTCCTGTCGATCTCGTCCGCCGTCGCCTGAAACTGCGGGGACAGGTCCAGGGTGATTATCCGCTCCGATTTCCTGTATGCTTCGAGTATGATATTGTCGACCTCGCCATATCCGGTGAGCGATATCTTTATGGGATCCCCCGATGAGGAATGAGCGCGCCACGCCAGCGCGGCGGCGACGACTCCGTCTAAGTCGGTATGGCTGATTATATTTAACAGACCTCGAAAAGCGTTCAGCGTAAGAACCTCCAGTGCCACTTCGTAATATTCGAATGATAACCATTATTTGATGATATGTACAGACTCAGGCTTATGCGTGATAATATACCGCACTTGCGAATTTGAAATGGAGGCGTTCTTCTCTGAGTGTCGTTCCCGGAGTTAAATTTTTGCGCGGCGTCCTCTCGCGGCTTCTGGCGGTCAAGAGCGCGCGCGGGGTGTCGTTTACGATAACCGCCGTCTCCATGCTGAGCAAGCCGGCCGGATACTTGAGGACGCTCATAGTCGCGTGGGCCTTCGGCACCGGGGCGGGCATGGATTCGTTTCAAATGGCGAGCGGAATCATAGCCCTCTTTGCCGGAAGCGTGGGGCAGGCCCTTGACAGCGTTGTCCTGCCGGAGCTCGTCCGCGTGAGGGAGACCACAGGAGATTCTTACGCGTGCCGCCAGATAGCGGCATTAGTCTCCTGCCTGCTGATATTGATTACAGCGCTCTTCTGCGCCGCTGTCCTGATCGCTCCCGGTGTGCTGATCGGCCTGTTCGCCAGGGGGTTTGACGCGGAACGCATCCGCATGGGCGCGTCGATGCTCTGGTGGCTCCTGCCATTTGCCGCGATCACGATGTACAGGCCGATGCTCGACTTGTGGGCGCTCTTTACCGAGCGCTTCACCCTGTCCGTAGTCTGTTCGTCCGTGTTCAATTTCATAGCGATCCCCGCCCTGCTGGCCGGTATTCCGCTGATAGGCGTCTACTCCGTGGCGTTTTGCATGAGCCTCGGCCATCTGGTTGGATTCACGCTCTTTGTAATAGCCTTGAAGGGAGCTCCGGTCGTGTGGAGGCGCAGGAATTTTCCGTGGCGCAGCGTCGCCAGGATAGCCAAGAATTTCGTCTTTACGATGGTTTTGGTCTCGGCGAGTACTATTTTCGTGGTGGTGGACAGATATTTTGCCTCGCGCCTTCCCTCCGGGTCGGTGGCCGCGATCAGCTACGCCGCCGGGGTAATTGGCATTATCTCGATAGCGGCGTCGTCCCCGATGAGTTTTTTTATGTCCAGGATCAGCAAACTCGCGGTCACGGACGCGGATGAGTCCCGCGGGATGGTCGAGAGCACGCTGGCTCTCACCATTGCTTATTTCATCCCGGCGAGCGTGTTTCTGACGGTCTCGGCGAAACCCCTGATAGCGCTGATTTACGGCTGGGGCAACTTCGACGCTAGGTCGGTCGACATGACGTCGACCTGCCTTGCCGCCTACAGCGTGGGTTTTGCCGTGTCGATGAGCGGGACGGTGCTGTATCGCTACGCCCAGGCACAGCAGCGTCTGGGCGCGATAGTCGCCATGACCTACTGCTTGATAGCGGTCAACGCGTTTCTGGACTGGGCGATGGTGAGCCGCCTTGGGCTGTTGGGGCTGGCTTTAGCCACGAGCATCACTCAGACGCTGTCGTTCGTGCTGTACTACGCCGTTGTGATGAGGGGCTCCCTGCCGTCTTTCTTGATCAGGATGAGGTTCTTCCGCCAGATCCTGTCGGCCCTGGTTTTAGCGTCGGGCGTGTGGTTCGCCGGGCGTTGGGGCCTGGCGGCCCAGGGCGCGTCGGCCCTCGTTGCCGCTGCGCTCTATCTCGCGACCGCCGAACGTCTTAACATGATGCCGTGCGTCCCGGAGCACTGGCGCCCGTCGAAACTCGTGAGTTTTCTGATATCGGCCGCGAAATCGTATATATGAAATTAGAGGCCCAGGGGAGTGCCCTGAGCCTCTAATTTTTCTATTTCTAAATCAAAAACCGCGCGTTACACCGGGGGCAGCGCCAGATGAGCCACGCTGTTCAAGAAGTTCCAGGGTTTGTTGAAGTGCGGCTGGAAGAAGAAGTCGACGAACGCCAGGTCGTCTACGGTCATGCCGTTCTGTATGCAGACCGATATTGTGTTGATGGCGGGCGTCAGATCCGTCTTGGACATCATCTGCGCGCCGAGTATTCTGCGGGACCCGCGCTCGTAGACCAGCTTGACCTTGACCTGATCGAACGTCGGCATGAACTCCGGGCGGTAGTTGTCGCTGAACGTCACGGACTGGGCGTCGAGGCCGGATTTAACCGCCGACTCCTCGGACAGACCCGTGCTCGCGATGCACAGGCCGTAGATCTTTATGCCGCTCGTCGCCTGGGTTCCCAGGTACCTCGTCGTGTCGCTCTTGAGGTTCCTGGCCACCAGCATACCCATGCGCACGGCGTTCGTGGCGAGCGGGATGTAGTCGTGCGCGCGCTTGACGTTGTTCCACACCGTGGCGGCGTCGCCGGCGGCGAACACGTCCGGGCGGGATGTGTGCATGTACTCGTCGACCTCGATGGCGCCGTTCGGGAGCATATCGAGCTTGCCGCGGAAGATGTCCGTGTTCGGGCGGAAGCCTATGCACAGGATCACCAGGTCGGCCTCGTACTCGCCCTTGTCGGTCACTATCGCCGAGACCTTGCCGCCCTCTCCCTTGAAGGACTTGACGCTCTCGCCTAAGGCGAACTTCACCCCGCGCTCCGCGAAAAGGCGCGTCGGCTCCTCGACGAAATCGCTGTCGAGATACTTCGGGAGTATCTGGCGCTCCATGTCAACGACGATGACCTCCTTGCCCTGCACCTCGAAGGCTTCGATGAGCTCCGTCCCTATGTATCCCGCGCCTACAACGGCCACCCTGCGGGCGTCCTTCGTCTTCGCGACTATCTCCTTGGCGTGGGCGAAGTTCTTGCAGAGGAGGATGTTCTCCAGCCCGCTGTTCTCGATCTTCGGCTGTATCGGCCATGAGCCTGACGTGATGATGAGTTTGTCGTACGTGTCGTCAAACTCCTCCCCGGTCACGAGGTTTTTCGCGCGGATTTTCTTCGCGTCGAAGTCCACGTCCGTGACATCGTGCCGCATCCTGGTGGTGACTCCGAGCTCCGCTAATTTCTCCGGGGAACAGTAGAAAAATCCGTTTACGTCGCGTACAATCCCCTCGACGTAGAGGGCAATGCCGCACGACAGGAAAGATATGTTGTCGTTGCGTTCGTATACCGTGACTTTGGCGTCCTTATACAGGTTTACCGTGTTCAGTATTGCCGCCGTTCCCGCGTGCGTGCATCCTACAACTATGACTTTCACAATATGCACCTCCTGGTGTATTTTTTGGGGCGTGATGCTAATTTGAAATGATTCTTATTATAGACGTAATTTCCCTTTGAGTAAATATCTCACTCTGATAATATTCTACAATAAGATTAA
>JAISFV010000139.1 GCA_031263445.1 Synergistaceae bacterium
CGCGCCCATCTTGGCCGTCGCTAAGACGGTGCCGTTTTTGTCCTTTATGGCAACGTTGTCCTTGACGAACACAGAGTATGAAGCGTACATGAATCTCTCCATGAGATCGCCGCCCGCAAACGCGGCTCTCTCCGATTCGATCCATCCTGCGACGCTCCCTGATGCCACGAAGAGCCACTTGCCGTCCTTCGACGCGCCGTAGATGGCTATCGGTTCCCCCGGCTTGAGGGCGGAGTTTTGAATCCAGTCCGTTTTAAGCAGCCCCCTCGCGCCATCCGCGCTCTCGGCGGAGCTATAGAGCGGCGTCGATGTCGGGAGCACGCGGACGTCGGCCTCGCGCAGACAGATGCCGGGGCGAGGCTCTTCCGCCCCTATCGACTCAGGGCCGTTTGCGGCAATCTGCGCCATGGAATCCTTTGAAAAGGCGCGCCCTCCCTCGACGAAGAACTTTCTCTTCGCCGTGTTCTTCTGAAACTCGATTATCTTGTCCAGCGAAACGTCCAGGTACGACAGATCCTCGGCACGCCACGGCGCGAAGAACCGTGCCCTGTACTCGTCGGCGTAAGCGCTCTGCTCCGCAAAATCCGTAATCGCCAGATCCGGGTCCGGCGGGAGGTAATAAGAGCCGCCCTGCGGGAATCTGTCGAGATCCGCGATGCGCGCTGCCAGAGCCGCGCCGCTCGCAAAACTAACGGTCATAACGGCCGCCGTCGTCAAAGCTGTTAAAAATTTTTTCCCAAACCCCACAAACAACACCTCACCAAGAAAACACCAGTTCTATAGAAAAATAAAATCACCACTTCTAGCATACTCTACCACACATTGCCCAGATGGACGAATTTGAGTTTTCTGCGCGCGACGGACTCGAATTTTTTCATCAGCCCGACATCCGTAGCGGGCGCTACATATTTGTAGGCGGGGAAATATCTGGATATATGGAGCGGTATCTCGCCCGATATCCCGGCTATCCAGGCGACCATGCCCGCGAAGTCGGCTTCGGAGTCGCTCACGCCCGGCACGACCAGATTCGTCAGCTCCAGGTGCACCCTGGCGCGAAATAGCGACTCGACGTTTCCCATGACGGCAGCGAGCGCGTCAGGCCCGCCCGCGTCCGCGCTGCCCGCAAGGCGTCTGTAAGAGCCTCCGTCAAACGTCTTTATGTCTATATTCATCGCCGCGACCAGGGGCGCTAGCTCGGCGCAGACCTCCGGGGAGAAGAGGCCGTTCGTCACCATCACGGAGGCAATGCCGGCGTCACGCAGGAGCGGCGCGGCGCCCACAATGTATTCGGCCTGTAGCGTTGGCTCGTTGTACGTGTAGGCGACGGAGCCGAGGCCGAGGCTCTGCGCTGTTTCGACCAGTTCAACGGGGGAAAGGCCCCGCGTGCGCGGCTCGTCTTTCGGGTGCGCTATGGCGTGGTTTTGGCAGAACGGGCAGGACATGTTGCAGCGAAGGCCGCCGAGCGACAGTATCTTTGTCCCTGGCCGCCAGTGACAGAGGGGTTTTTTCTCTATAGGATCCACTGCGATGGAAATGAACTGTCCCAGAAACGGCGACTCGAACGCTCCGCCGGTAAAACGCCTCGCACCGCAGCGCCCCGTGCCGCCCGGCGGGATACGGCAAGCGTGAAAGCACAGCCCGCAGCGCGCCGCGCTATCGCCGGCGTCTGCGCTCCACCAGCGCGGACGGATCGCCTCCATTCACTCTTCCTTGTAACGGTCTACGGAAAAACGCTCAACAGACGCGTCGCGGTAGTTCGTTATGCCCGCTTTCTGTGCGGCTATCCCGAGCTGCTCGTCCACGGTGTCCACGCCTTCGAGGTCGGGGAGCAGGACACCCCTGCGGAAGCCCATTGAGACGATGACGCCCCATTTCCTCGGGTCGAGTTCGGATCTGTCCTTCACGGCCTCCGAGACGCTCAGCACGTCAACGGAGAACACCACCCCGTCCATCTCGCCCAAGGAGAGCGGGTCGAACCGGGGATCGCGCATAGAGGCGGAGATGGCGTTCGCGATGATCTCCTTGTCCAGGGACGGCTGGATGGGGCTGATCGTCCCGATGCAGCCGCGCAACTGGCCGCTCTTGGTCTTTATCGAGACGAAGCAAGCCCTCTTGGGCGTCCAGAGGCTGCTGTCCGGGTTGATCTCGGCGCCGGAATATATCTGCCGTCCTCCGTCGAGGTTGCGGCGGACAGTCTCCTTTGCCAGGAGGACATAGGGATGCGTCTTGTTTTTTTCGGGCATTTCACAAACCTCCGTTAACTGTCAGGGTTTAAGGAATCGCTGATTTCCGCAGGCGTAGCAGGGCTACGCCCCGGATCATTTTTGCGGCTGCTATGAAAAGAGCGGGCGAAGATGCCCATTGCAGCCAAAGGTTATTTAACCAGCGGTTCTTTTAATCTTTACCCTTTAGGCCGCTAGCTACAAATCAGCATTTTCTTATAAATAGAATCACTGACCCGCGCAGATGGCGTTGCAATAGCCGACGCCGAAGGGGCCCTCGTAAGACAGCACTTCTATGGTGCCGCCCAGCTCGGAGCAGAGCCCGAGCATGATCATGACGGAGCGCAGACCGCACTCGCCCGCGCCTTCCAGCGTCTTTCGCGGCAAACCGCTCAGTATCGAGGCGTCGAGATTTTCAAGCGCCTTCACCACCGCGTCGTCGAACCTCTGCCCCTCCGGGCTAAACCCTGCGGGCGCGCCTGGCTTCAGGCGGTGCGACAGGTCGCCGCTCGCAAGGAGCGCCCATTTGCGGCCGTCGTCCAGCCCTGCCAGGGCGCGGCCGGTTTCGAAGGCGGTCTCGATGTCCAGCCCGATGGGGCTCGACAGGACCGTGGGCGGGAGACGGTCGAAAATGCCCGTGAGGAAGTACAGGGGAACCAGCGAGCCCTGGTCGCGCGTAAGGTCACCTGACTCGCAGAAAGAGACGGGTATGCCCGTAGAGGAGAGGAAAGCGCCCAGCGAGTCCGCCTCCGCAACCGGCGTCCGCAGATCGAAGAGCGGATTTGGCGCTCCGAAAGGCGCCAGGCTCCCGCGTATGGCGCTTGCCCTGTTGACGCACAGCGCGCCAGGCGAGTAAGGCTGATGGGGCGAGACGAGCAGGACGCGATCCGGCGGCGTCATCTCCGACAGCCTCGCCATCAGGGTTTCCACCCCGCCTGTCGTGATCGCCGCCTCCTTCTCCCGCCCCCTGCCGACGCCAGGCACTATTATCGGCGGGTGCGGCATCAACGCCGTCCAGACCCATGACATTACAATCACCCCCGCAACCTGAGCAATATCAGTTAATAATAATATCATAACACGCGGACGCGATTATGGTTAT
>JAISFV010000191.1 GCA_031263445.1 Synergistaceae bacterium
AATGTTTACTCTATGCTTATAATTTTGCCAAGAAAAGCAGAAGACTTCGAGGCAGTAGAGAAAACATTTGACTGCGACATGTTTTCTTGGATAAAGGAACGCCTTTCGTTTTTTGGAGAACCTCCGCAAGAGCTAGTCGTAGGAATGCCTGTATTGAATATCCAAAAAAAATACAGCCTAAAAGCTATGATACCTAAGAATCTGAGTATTATCTGCGAAAGAATGAATTTGGAAGAGATTCATCAATCAAACTTTAGAGTTAGCTGGAGAGGGGCGGTGCATTTGAATAATTATATAACTACTTTTGGGAAAAAATATAACATCCCTAAAACGAGTAATTATATAACAATTGAAGGGTTTAACATAAAGCATCCTTTTCTGTACCTGATAACCGATTCAAGAAGCGGCGCTATATTGTTGATGGGCAGATTTACAGGAGAGTGAGTAAAACATTAAATTCGTAATCAGCAGAGACTGGACTCCGTTAACAGGGACACCTCACTGTTTTGATTTTTCTCCTGAACAGCCAAAGAATACTGTATCTACTGACATGTACAAACAAACATGGACGCTCGGCAATATATCTGGCCTGATGGGCAACGTGATGATGGGGCACGCCTGGCGATGACACCCTGACCGTGAACGTGAGCGAGAGGGTCGTGTGCGTGTTTGAGGGTGACGACCAGGTAACGGTCGCTGGCACGACGAATGCCAACCGCAGCCACATCCTGATCGGCGGCCCTGGCGCGGACAGCTTCGCTGCGCGAGAGGCTTCCTCGTTCCCTTCCGCTCATGTATGAGCCCGTATACACAGGGATCGGCTCCGCCGGGTCTGCGGTTTTTATCTTTCAGAATCGTTGTCTGTATTTTTTGAGGCCGTATTCGCCGCGCGTCTTTTCTTCGTCGCCTTCGGCAGGATTTTACTCCCTTCCCAATTCTTGACAGGCGACCCGCCTGTGATAAAATGCAATAAAGTTGCGCAATTATCTGCCTACTATCCCTGTTAAATTGAGGAAACGCCGGTTAATTCGCTTAAACGGCACTTTGTTGTTTGAAAAGAGGGGTACGTAAGGATAAATCAGCTTTTTAAAAATGGAAGTGGCGGAATGAATCAGATCGACGACCCATCGGGACACATGCCCATTGACGAAATTATGGAAAAATTGCGCGCGAACTGGATCCCAGACCCAGGCTGCGAGAGCGAGAGCGTCGATGACGCCCTTGGCAGGGTCCCGGCGCGGGACGTCTTGTCTCTGATGGATATCCCCGTACACAGGGGAGCGGAGTGTGACGGGATAGCCGTGCGCTCCTCCGATTTTGCAGACGGGGCGCCGGACGTCTCCTCATGGGTTTTGGGCACGGACTTCGCCATGGTGGACATGGGTGATGATTTCGACGACATGTTCGACGCCGTTATCCCGATAGAGAACGTCGACCTTTCGGGCGGGAAACTGGCTCTTTTAGGTGCCAGCGTGGCGCCTGGCCGCCTGGTCGAGCCAAAGGGCGGGACGGTGCGCGAGGGCGAGGTTTTAGCGCGGCGCGGCGCACGCCTCTCCTCGATCGACATCGCCAACCTGACGACGGCCGGGATTACGCGCGTCAGCGTACTCAAACGCCCGAAGGTGGCGTTTATCCCGACAGGCGGCGAGCTCGTCCCCGCCGGCTCGCGCCCCTCCAGAGGACAGGTCATCGACTGCGACAGCGCGATGGCGCGAACGCTCCTAGGCCCGCGCGGCGCTGAGGTCGTGCCGTTCCCCGTAGTGAACGACGTTCGCCGCGATCTTGAAGGGATCCTAGATCAGGCCATGTCATCCTGCGATATCGTCCTCGTGAGCGGCGGATCCTCGAAGGGTACGGAGGATCTCTGCCCCAGGCTCATCGAGAGGGACGCCGTCTTCTTCAGTCACTATGTGAGGGCCAGGCCGGGCAGGCCAATCGCCGTGGCGATAAAGGACGGCAAGGCTGTGGTGAACATACCGGGGCCGGCGTTTTCCGCGTACTTCGCCCTCCAATGGTGCGTCTGCGGGCTGATCGAACACTGGTTCGGGTTGTACGGGACGCCTAGGCCCGTGATATCGGCCCGCGCGAAAAACGGCTTGGCGCTGGACCGCCTGCCCCTAGCCTACGGCCTTTTCTTTGAGGTCTCGACGGAATCTGGCGTAGCAGTCGCGACGGCCCTTGACGAGAGCAGACGCGGCGAGCTATTTATGAGGGCGAACGCGTTCACGATACTTCCGATAGGGTCGCCTGGCTTCATGGCGGGGGACACCCTGAGCCTGTATCCGATAGACTGAGGGCTATGAGGACAGAGACGCGCTTGTTTTCAGGCAGGGACGCGGTGCTTTACTCGGCGCTGATATCGGCCGTTATCGTCTTGTTCGTAGCGAGCCTCGCTGTTGGCAGGTTCCACGTGCCGCTGAAGGAGGCTGCTCGGATACTTGCGTCCCGCATAGTGCCGCTGGAGAGGACGTGGACGCCGCAGATGGAGAACGTCGTCATAAGGGTGCGCCTCCCGAGGCTGCTAGGAGCGCTCATCGTCGGGGGCGCGCTCTCCCTCTCGGGCGCGGCGTATCAGGGCGTGTTCAGGAACCCGCTCGTCTCCCCTGATCTGCTGGGCGTGTCATCCGGAGCGTGCGTCGGGGCATCCGCCGCCATACTCATGCACTGGGGGGCGTTCGCGATACAGGCATCGGCTTTTGTGATGGGCCTCGTCTCAGTGGCGGTCGCGTCGTCCATCCCAGGCTTTTTCAGGAACAACACGACGCCGATGCTAGTGCTGTCCGGCGTCATCGTTTCGGGCTTCATGACGTCTTTGCAGGGGCTGCTCAAATATTTCGCCGACCCGCTGGACGAACTACCGTCGATAGTGTACTGGGCCATGGGCAGCCTAGGATCGGTCAGGGCGGGCGAAATCAAGACTGTCGGGTTCGTGATCGCGGCCATCATGGTTGCTGTGGTCATGATCAGGTGGAGGATAAACCTCCTGGCCCTCGGGGACAGCGAGGCAAAATCCCTCGGGGTGAACGTGAAGAGGCTGAGGTCAGCCATAGTCCTCTGCGCGACGCTCATGACGGCCGGGGCCGTGTGCATCAGCGGTACCATCGGGTGGATAGGGCTCGTCATCCCGCACCTCGGGCGCATCATAGCCGGGCATGACAACAAGCGGCTCATACCAGTGTCTATACTGCTTGGCGCGGCTTTCACCGTCGCGGTCGATACCTGCGCAAGAAACCTGACCAGCTCCGAGATCCCTCTCAGCATACTCACAGGGATAATAGGGACGCCGATGTTCGTGTGGCTGCTCTTCGCGCAAAAGACAGCCATATGACTGCGGGCGCGGCGGTCCGTACCGAAACCAAAATCCCGGCGCTCGAGGCGGATGGCGTCTCATTCTCCTATACCAACGGACATCCGCTCCTAGAGGGTGTCAGTTTTTCACTCTTCGCTGGCGACATACTGACGCTGCTCGGCCCCAACGGCTCAGGGAAATCAACGCTGCTGGACTGCCTGTGCGGCATACTGTCTGTCCGGGCGGGGCGCGTTTCCGTAAACGGCGCGGACGGCTCGTCGCTGTCTGCGGCTGAACTCGCGCGGAGAGTGGGCTACGTGCCGCAGACAGACATGCCGGCGTTCGACTTCCCCGTGAGGGACTACGTCGTCATGGGGCGCGCGCCGCACCTCGGGCTGTTCGAGACGCCGGGCAGGAGGGAATACGAGATAGCCGACGAGACGCTCGGGTCGCTCGGCATATCGCACCTGGCGGACAAACTCTACTCGAGGATCAGCGGCGGGGAGCGCCAGCAGGTGCGGATAGCGCGGGTGCTTGCCCAAGCGCCGGGCGTCATCCTGATGGACGAGCCTACTAACCATCTGGACTACGGCAATCAGATCAAGATACTGAAGCTCGTCGCGGGCCTTTCGGAGAGGGGGATAACTGTCGTCCTGACAACGCACATGCCGGAGCACCCGATCCTGTTAGACGGGATGGTCGGGATTCTGGACGGGAGGGGGGGATTCAGCATGGGCAGCGTCGCTGAGGCGATCAGCGAACGCGCGCTCAGGGATATTTACCGCGTGGATCTGCGCCTAGTTTACATAGAGGAGTTAGGGCGGCTCGCGTGCGTCACTGGCAAGCTGAAAGTATGATCTGGCGTTAAAAAAACAGGGAGGCGTGAAGTCATGAAAAAAAGCAGTAAGAAATATCTGGTCATGTTTATCGCGGCTGTCGTCGCCGTTTTCGTCGCGGCGGGGATTCATGTCTGGGGTTTCGGCGCTGCGGGCGCGGCTGACGAGGCGGAGCCCAGGCCCTTCATCGACCTGGCGGGCAGGGTGGTCGGCCTGCCGCGGGACCCGCAGAGGCTGGCGACGTTCGTTGGACCGACGCCGGAGAAAATCCTCCTATTGGGCGCGGCTGACAGGCTCGTGGGCAAGAACGCCTACGCGGTCGCAGGCCCTTGGGCTATCGAGGTCTACCCGAGGTTTAAGGACATGGCGCTCTTCTTGAATCCAATGGATCCGAACGTAGAGGAGCTCATCGCACTTGACCCGGACATCATCTATTACTGGAGTATGCCGGAGCAGATCGAGAAAATGGAGGCGGCGGGCCTCACGGTCGTGGTGACCCAGCTAACCAGCAACAACCCGGCCACGGCGAATGAGTTCATCGAGTTCCAGAAAAAAGAGGTGAACGTCATAGCGGACTCCATCGGGGGGACTGCCAAGGAGCGCGCCAGGATGTGGAACAGCTACTTCGACCGGAAGGCGAAGCTCATAAACGACAGGGTAAAGAACCTGAAGGAGAGCGAGAGGAAGAAGGTTTACTTTGGCTGCTCCGACGACGGTCTTGAGTGCTTTTCCAAGAACTCCTACCCGCAGTTCATCGTAGAGCTGGCCGGCGGGATATTCGTGGCGAAGAACACGAACGAGGAGGTCAACACGACCGTCACGCTCGAACAGATCATCGCGTGGGATCCGGACGTCATCATAATGGGGCGCACGGACTCGACGGACGGCGTAGTGAAGGACGCCCGCTGGAGCGAGATATCCGCCGTTAAAAACGGCATGGTCCTCCTACCGCCGAACGGCGTGATGTTCTGGGATTACAGCGGCGAGTGCGTCCTGCTGATGCAGTTTCTGGCCAAGACGCTCTACCCCGACCTCTTCAGGGACATAGACATGGTCAAGGAGACGCAGACGTACTACAAGGACTTCTACGGCTACGACCTCAGCGCCCAGAATGCGCGCAACATCCTCTCCAGCCTGCCGCCGGCCGGGAAATAAGGCGCGGCGCACGGTAACGCGACGACAGGGCGGAGATGGCTCCGCCCTGTCGTAATCCGTAATTAATAAATGGTAAACCCCTGGGTTTGATGGAGAGTTGTGATTCCAGTAAACTAAAGGAGGATATTCAAAAATGTCATCCACAGAGCTCAAGCGGGCCAGCGCCACCCTGAGGGCGGCGTCGTTTTTTTTCGCGGCCGGGCCCGACCGGCCACCGAACAAACAGCGGGGCTCGCAGACAAGTTCCGCTCATACCGGGAGGACTGCGGCCTGATGTGGAGAACTGGGCCTATCTGCGAAGTTCTGACGAAGAATTATGGCGTATCAGTGTCCCCAGTGGGGTATGACGTCTCCACACGCACGGACAGAAACGTGGTCGCTTCGGCGTTCGTGACGGCGCTTCACATGAGGGCGTGTCTGGGGCGCGAGGACATAGCCAATGTGATTCACCATAACGACAAAGGCTCTCAATATACCGCCAGTGATTTCATCGGGCTACTCGCCCGTTTCGGCGTCCAGGCGTCAGCAGACAGCGTGGGTGATTTGTTTGACAACGCCCTGGCTGAAACCGTAAACGGGGCGTATAAGAGAGCCAGTCAACAAATCCAGCCCCTGGGACGATTGTGAGAGCCTGAATCTTATAACTGCCCAGTGGGTACACTGATACAACAATTCCCGGATCAGCGAGCGGAACGGCTATGAAACTCCACTGCAAGTCGAGGAAGCATGGTATAGTGCCAGTATCGATATCAGGAAAGTCCTCAAAAAATGAACCCTAAAACTCTACACTAAACTCAGGGCGATTCACTTCGCCTTAGCCGATCTGGCCTTGTTGTCGCTCACCAGCATTGTAGTCCGCCCCCGTTTTCAGTGTAGTCCCGTCTGTAGGCCAATCGCTGTTGGACTATGCTGGATTATACTGGTTTATTCTGGATTGTTCAACATAGCGAAAACCAGCCTTGCGAGCGGGTTTTCATGCTTTTTTGGATTAAGTCGGACTGTTCTGGATTTATCTGTTGGTGCCGAGGAC
>JAISFV010000101.1 GCA_031263445.1 Synergistaceae bacterium
GAACGCACACATAGAGAGTCAGTTGAAGGCGCTGGGCTACCCCGTCGTCGTCGTGGGGCAGGACAGCTTCGAGGAGGTCCTCGGCTCCATGCTGCGCGTCGGCGAGGCCTGCGGCATCCAGGACGCGGCGGCTGACCGCGCGGAGGCGCTCCGCTGGGTCGTGGACAGCCTTTCGAGGAAACCGGGCGGCAAGGGGGGCGGGAAGCCGCCGAGGGTGCTGGTAGTCGTGGGCAGGGACACTGACGACGCGTCGTTCAGGAAAGTCTACGTCGCCGGCCCTCGCTCCTTCTACGAGGACCTGCTGAGGCGGTCGGGCGCCGCGAACGCCTTCCCCGACGACGTGCCTTACGCCGGCGTCTCGCAGGAGGGGCTCCTGCGCATGGACCCCGACCTGATAATCGAGCTGGTGGGCGAGCACGGCATGACGGGCGTAGAGACGGGGTCGATCCTCGCCCAGTGGAAGAAGGTGAAAGACCTCCGCGCTGCGCAGTCAGGGAACGTGGCCGTCATACGCGGCGACTTCACGTTCAGGGCCGGCCCGAGGTATCCGCTTGTCCTTGAGGCCTTCAAGAGGGCTATAAACGACGGGGCGAGGGAGATAAGGGAGTGAGGGCGTCAGGGCGTCAGGGCGGCAGGATGGAGCCAGACGGATTTGACCTGAAGCTCGCGGTCGAATGCTCAGACTCCTACTCCCACTCGACCGGCCTCGGCTGCACGGTCCTGGGCGCGTCCGGGGAGGTCTTCCACGAGGTCGGATACTGCTGTACGCGCTGCGCCGTCTGCGGGCGGTCCGGGACAGACATGCGGGACTGCGCCAGGGGTACAGGCGAGGCGGAGCGCTCCGGGGGGAAGCACGTGTATTTATGCCCGATGGGGCTGAACCTCCTCGTCTCCCCGATAGCCGGGCTGAGGGAGGCCGCCGCCAAGATCACGGCGGGGCCGTTCCGCACGGTCGGCCTGGACGACTACATAGCGTATGACCTGAAAAGCCTCCTCGGCATAGGCCCTGACAAGGCCGAAGAGTTCCTCCCGTCGCTGCTGGAGATCCCATACGTGGAGCCGGGCAGGGCCGGCTCCCTGTCGACGCTGCTGTTTATGGCGGTCGGCTTCATCAACAACGTGTCAGACGCCGGCAGGATGCTCGACAGCCGGACATCGGACTACTTCCGGCGCCTGGCGAACGGCTATGTGGCTGAGACAGATGACGGCCGGGTCAGGGGAGCGCCGCCGCAGTACCCTTACGGGACGGAGCGGGAGCTGCTGGCGAGCGTCGCGGACTCGGACAGGCCCAAGGCCCGGAAGCTCCTCGGCGAACTCACGGAACACATGTTCTCCGAGCCGGGCGGGGACTTTTCGAGGATCAGGGCCAGGGCATACGAGTTCGTCGCGGTGCTGTCCCGCACGGCGGCAGACGCCTGGGCCTCCCCTGACCATGCCTTCCGGCTGTCTCACGGTTTTTTCAAAAAGACGCAGGACACCGAGGACATAAACGCCCTGCGTCTCAGCCTGACGAAGCTCGCCGGCCAGTTCATCGACGGCGCGTCCGCGTCTCCGGACGTGAAATATGTCAACGTCATTCACAAAGCGCTGCGGTATATGCGCCAGAACTGCGGCGGCAGGGTCTGCCTCGGCGACGTCGCCAGGGAGGCCGGCCTCTCCCCGTCACATTTCAGCAGGGTGTTCAAAAAGGAGACCGGCCGCAACTTCAACGCATACATGAACACGCTCAGGATCGAGAAGGGCATGGCGCTGATGCGGGACGGGGACCGGACGCTCGTGGACATAGCGGACGCCGTGGGCTTCGAGGACCGGAGCTATTTCACGAAGGTGTTCAAGCGCGTCACCGGCGTCTCGCCCCGCCTCTTCCTGAAGACCGGGGAGAGACTGCGCGGATGACCCCGGCGGGGCCGGGGCGAAAAAATGACCCGGCCTTGCCGCAGATGCAGTGGTAAAATAGCTCTCAGCGAAGCTGCGGATAAAATTAAAAGGGGTGACGCGAGTTGACAAAAGCAGAGCTGGCGACGGAAGTGGCAAAGGCGGCGGGCCTGACGAGGGCTGACGCGCTGACTGCGGTGGGCGCGTTTTTCGAGGCCGTCAGAAAGGCGCTCGCCAGGGGCGAGAAGATCCAGATAACGGGCTTCGGCACGTTCGAGGCGCGGCAGCGGGCCGCCCGCAAGGGCCGCAACCCGCAGAAACCTGCGGAGACGATAGACATCCCGGCGAAGGCCGTCCCCGTCTTCCGCGCCGGCAAGGCGCTGAAAGAGGCTGTGAACAAGCCGAAGGGGAGGAAGAAAAAATAACCCCGGACTCGATGTGGCAACAGGCCGCGCCGCCGGAACCGACCTCGGCGGCGCGTTGCCATACGGTGGCGCGGTCATGCGGAAAAGGCCTCGGGATCACAGCCGAGGACAATTTTGAGCGCCGCGCGTCAGCGAAAAACCCTGACGTGCCGTTTTTTCCAAATCCTGCGGCTGCCCGTTGACGGCTGTGACCTGCGGGGCGGTATAATGAAACATCTGCCGTGATTCAAAAATTACACATAAGGGGAGTCATGATCATGGTGAAACGATCATCGCCGCAAAAAAAGTTCCGGTTCTCATTCATGCCGCTGACATTGGCTGTCTTGCTGAGCCTGGCCGTCCCTGCGGACGCGCATTTTCTGGAAGGCAGCTGGGAGTCGGACGAATTTCAATACGATGGCTTCGCTTGCTATTCCTCGATAACCTTTGACGGCGCCGCCGGATCCTTCGGCATCGGCGTAGAGGGCATCCCGGATTATTTTTTTGACAACGTCGAATACGGAAACTCCTCGGTGAGCTATACCGTTCACGACAGCTGGACAAACCCCGCCGACGGGAAAAACGGCACGATGAGGTATCGGACGATAAATGACGACACAGTGGAGTTTGAGGTGGTTTTTGATGAAATTGAGCCGGGGTATCTGAGGCACAGACGGGTTCACTATAACAGCGAAGGCGACACTTCCTTGGCTTCGGGCGTCGGCTGCGACAGCGGCGGCTGGCCGATGGTTTTCGCCGGGCTGATCGCGCTGTTCGCCGGTCGCGGGAAAAAAGCACGGCTTCTCCCCTGATTTCTGAGGCGGTTTCTGAAGCGGCCTGAATATAATGCGCTATAATGCGCTATAAGACATCTTCTCCCTGAACGTCAGGCCAGGTCAGCCGCGCGCGGCGCTTTTTCCGGACGCACCCGGGAGGTCTGGCCAAAAGGGGGCCGAACCAACATACGTGTCACCAGGGGCCATTTCTACTGAACACCACCAGCTAAAGCTGGTAGTGTTCAGTTTCCAAGGAACTCTTCCGTATGTCCGGCCTATTTCCCAGAGTTTTCCGACGAGGGCAGATCGCTTATTTCTTCAATGCCCAGCCCTGTAATTTTTGAGACCGTATCAGCATCTGTGCCATTCTCCAGCATAGCGCGCGCCATTTGTTTCTTCGCCCTGGCCTCGCCCCTGGCTTCCCCTCTGGCCTCGCCGTCGCGCTCTGCCTTGCGAACCGCGCTCTCGTATATCCTCCGGCCTTTTTCACGGAGTTCGTACAGGCGGCGTTCCTCGTCATTTTTTGCAAATATGTCCTCGACGGTCATCGCGCGCTTTATCAACGGCTCCCTTTCGGCTATACGCTCCATCGTCTCCCCCTCCATGTTGTCGATATAAAGAGCCCAGCACTCGTCAGGCGTCCAGTCATCCTTTAAGGGCTGACGCCTAATTTTGGGAAGCTCTATCAGGTGGATCTCCAGCGCGTCGCAGAACAGCGTGCCTTCGTCGCGCTCAAGGACTTGGAACACGCTGTGGAACTTGGACGGGTTCTGCCATTCAAAAACGTCGAATCCGGTTATGACGATGTTTATCATCCGCGGAAGTTCTTCATAGTCCTGGCCTTCTCGCAGATCTTCTGTATAGCCGCGGCCCCAGTAGTGGAGGATCCTTTTCTTTACGTTACCCTCGTCCGCCACTTGCATCTCAACATTCATCTTTTCGTGAGATCCGCTGCGCTTTACCTGAATGTCGAGGACTGACGCCTTGTCGGCCAAATATTCCGGGTTCATTTCCGTATGTATCAGGGAGAGTTCACCGGGTTCGACCTGGACGCCCAAAACGACCGTAAGGAACCTGGCCAGTATGTCTTTCGTGTCCTCGCGGCCAAATATCCGCTTGAAGGCGTAATCGTTGCGTTTGTTTACCTTTGCGATGTAAGCCATGCCCTTGCACCTGCCTTTACGCTTCGACAAATATGATACCTTAAAAACCAGAAAAGACATATACGTAATGGCGATGAGGTCTGGAATAAAGATCGCTGGTAAAGGGGGAGACGCAGAATTCGGAAAAAAAAATAGCACGTCAGGCGTCTGCGGACTTGAATCCGTACAGAACATGTCAACCCAAGCGTACCCCATAGTGACGTTTGTTTTCCTGACACTCCGTCTCGGTTTTATGTCAGGTTAGGGCCGTTTCATGAATTTGTTGACATCACGGCAAGGCGGTCTTAGAATTTAACCTGACAGTTCCGAACAACGGGATGAGCGCCAGGACGACAGGGTACGTGAGGGTGAGCAGCGCCGATCAGTGCGCCGGCAGACAGCCTGTCGGAGCTTGCCGACGGCACGGCGAAAAACCTTATCGTACTATTTTTTCCAAATTCTGTGGCTCCCCCTATCTGACTAAGTAAACTCATGAGACCTCTTGTTCAATTTATGTTGCTGTCACCAACATCCACGCTAAAATACTAAGAACGGA
This sequence comes from Synergistaceae bacterium, assembly GCA_031263445.1. Taxonomy (GTDB): domain Bacteria; phylum Synergistota; class Synergistia; order Synergistales; family Synergistaceae; genus JAIRNC01. The sequence goes on from JAISFV010000101.1 coordinate 4,754, forward strand.
CAAAGGAGGTTGTATCGCGATGCGAAAAAGAAGCTGGATATTGCGGACAGTTCTGATAGTAATAATGCTCGTGATGCTCGCCATGGTGTCCGTTTTTATGTCAGGAGATTTCAACAGCGGCGTGAAGACAAAAAACTCGCCGGCCACAAACGGTAACTGGATCGACGTTGCTGACACAGGCTGGTATTACGCCAACCCTGAAGGGCCAAACTTCGTAGTAAATAGCGCTGAAGAACTCGCTGGGCTTGTGAAATTGGTCAACGGCAACGTACGCAATTTCTACGGCAAGACCATTTACCTCGCGGCCAGCATCGATCTCTCCGACAGGAAATGGACTCAGATCAGCAACAACATCAGCAATCCTTTCCAAGGCACTCTCGACGGCCAAGGGCATACGATAGCTAACATGACGTTTGACGCGGAATCATATTGTGCTGGCCTTTTCGGCCGTAACGGCGATAGAGGAACAGTCAAGGACGTCAATCTGACCAACGTTTACGTTTCCTCCTCCCCCTCCCACAAATACAGCGACAACGTTGTACACGTAGGAAGCATCGCAGGGTGGAACGACGGTACGATAGAGGGCTGCGCGGCGAGCGGATACATTTCCGCATACTCTCTCGGCGGTTCCTCCAGCGCAGGAGGCATCGCAGGGTTGAACTTTGGCACGATAGCAGGCTGTGCATATAACGGAGACATTTCCGCTCGCTCCCTCGGAGGTGGCTCCAATACAGGCGGCATCACCGTGAGTAATAATGGCACAGTGGCAGATTGCGTGTTTAAAGGAAACGTTTCCTCCTATTCCTATTTTGGTTTATTGACCTCCTATGCAGGAGGTATCGTTGGGTTCCACGTTGGCGAGATGGTGGGCTGCGTGTCGAGCGGAGACGTTTCTTCTTTCTCCTACTTCTTTCGCCCTCTCGGTTCTAATGTAGGCGGCATCGCTGGATATAGTTACAGAAATATAGAAAACTGCTCATCGAACGGAAATATTTACTCTTTATCTTACTTCATCAGTAGTTCCCACACAGGCGGTATAGTAGGGCAAACTGGCACGAGTAGTATGATAGAAGACTGCACATCAAGCGGAAACGTTTCTTCCTACTCTTACTTCGTCAATGAATCCGATGTAGCCGGCATAGTTGGGTGGAACTCCGGCACGATAGAGGGCTGCACGTTTAAAGGCGAGAAAGTCATAAGCCGTTTCTCTCGTAGAGGCGGTTTAAGTGGTCGTGATTACAATCGAGCAACCTCCACTAATAACCGTAACGATAGTGGCGTTGAACCTGATGTAGGGCTAGATAAAAGTAAAGAGTCCTACAGGCCTGATCGATGATATTTAATTAATAAAGGGTAAACCCCCCGGCTTTGCCGCATAAGCGCTAACTTAATAATATTTCCCCTTAATAGTCCGTCGCCTGGGTGGTTCACTCAATCGGCGGGCTATCTTCCGCCAGTTTTTCAAAGAGCATACAAAGCTTATATATGGAATTAACATAGACCGCATGACCGCAGACCAGTATATTGTCTCACGCCAAAGACTCCTCCGTTCTTCCCATGACCGAGTACCCCCAGGGGGAAAAAGATTCGCTCGCGCGAATAAATACTTCTATCAATATTGCAAAAAACAACTTCCCGTGCAACCATGCCTTTGCCCCTTCCTGATCCGTCTTCTTCAGATGCCCCAAACCCAACAGGGACTTCAGCCTTTTAAAAGCCAGCTCTACCTGCCATCTCATCCTGTACATCTCCAAAATCTCCCCGCATGTTACATCGTCACCTAAAGTCGTCAACACAAGCACGTATTCCGCGAATTCAAGCGTTGATTCCCTCGGAGAAAAACTGTGTTTGCTTGCCTGCCTCATAATTTTCTTCTTTGCTTTCTCCGCCGCTTCATGGCTCTTTTTTATGGCACAGACCCTACATTCCAAATAGTCCGAACCATTTTTCAATAAAACCTGAAACTCCGCCGTTTCTCCTGTTTCCAATCTGCGAAGTTCCGGCAAGATTTCAAAACGCTCGCCGGGAAGGCTGTATAACGGCAGGATCGAAATCATTCTGACTATCACGTAGCCGCCGTTTTGACTTACATAGAAGATGTCCCTGGCGGTCGAATATCCCCTGTCGCCGAACAACACATCTCCTTTCTTTATCGAAAAATTCGAAAACCCTTCCGCCGTCTTAGGAGAAGTCACATGCACTTCCGTACACTGAAGACGCTCCAGACTCAAAGAAAAATGTATTTTCCACGTCGTTCCTGTAGCTCCGGGTTCCTCTACTGTCGTACCGTCCACAAGGCGGCAGTCATAGCCTTTATCGGCAAACGTCCGCATATTGCAAGGCGGGCGCCATTTCTCCATAACCCCTTGCGCCATCCATAAAAACCAGTCGCCACACGCCCTCACTCGTTTTAAGAGCGCCACATCAGATACGTCGGCCAGACCGCTTTCCTTTGACAGGGCCGATGTCACCCGCAGCGAATACCCGCAGCCTATGTGAATCAACAGAACCCTCAGCAATGTTTCTGCTGTCATAAATTTTCGATTCCGGGACAATGCGCCTAATTCCCTGGCTTTTTCCTTCCAGCCCTCTGGCAGAAATGAAATCAGAGCTTTCCAGTCCATTTTCATCTGCCTTGCGCTAATTTCAGACTTACTGACGTTTGTGTTCTTCATACGCTACACCTCTTTCTTGTTTTGAGGTGTAGTATATCAATAATTTCTAGTTTTTCCATGTTTAAGTTAGCGCTCATGCGGCAGAGCCGTGGGGTTTACCCTTTATTAACTGAACACTACCAGCTAAAGCTGGTAGGTTCTTAAGCGACTGAAAGTCGCTTTCAGGCTAAAGCCTGCTGAAAGCCCATTGGCTCAAGCCAACTTAAGGTTGCGACTCAAACTCGCCG